>NZ_CAKZMP010000025.1 GCF_937128705.1 uncultured Kiloniella sp.
CGTCATTGGCGCTGTCTGAATATTTCACCCATATCGATTTTCTAAAACAACCCTTTGTCGTGCTTAGCTTTATAAGCGCGCAAATGTGGCTTCCGGGTATTTTTGAGAGCAATGCCGAGCATATGGGATCTGCCCCATTATGGACGCTCCGTTATGAGATTTTGGCCTATATTGGGACAGCGATTATCTTCTCTCTGGGCCTATTGAAGAAAAAATGGATGGTGCTCGCGCAATTTATTGTGCCGTCAATTGCCTGGGTCGCGGCCCATGGATTAGGTGTTTTTGAGATGATGCCTGGGACAGTACAAAACCTCTTACGGTTTGGGATTGCTTACGGCCTTGGTGCAACAATTTATGCCTATCGAGATCGCTTAAGCTTTCATGTTATCGGTATACCGCTCATTATTGGACTTGCGGCGCTCCTTCATAAACTCCAAATCTTTGAAGTCGCGATGAATGTGATGCTCGCTTATTTCGTGATGTGGGCCGCTTATATCAAAGCGCCCAAACTGAACTTTCTACAAAAACTCAGCGATGTCTCCTATGGCGTCTATATTTATCACTGGTGTATTTTACAGCTGCTCTTCATGTGGATGCCAAAGCTCTCTGTCACGGCGCTGTTCCTCATCACCTTGCCGATTACGTTTTTGCTAGCGACGCTGTCATGGCATTTTGTTGAAAAACCAATGTTGAAACACAAGACTGGTTTCTCAAAATATCTGCGCTTTGGCCGAAAAAAGCCGAGCTATGATGTTAAGGCTGTCTTACTCGATTAGAAGTGTATCGTCCGATCATAGGCATCCAGCACAGATTCATGCATCATCTCTGACAAGGTTGGATGCGGGAAGACAGTGTGCATAAGCTCTTCTTCCGTTGTCTCAAGCCCCATCGCAACAACAAAACCCTGAATAAGTTCAGTGACTTCCGCGCCAATCATATGTGCCCCGAGTAGTTCACCTGTCTTGGCGTCAAAGATCGTTTTGACCAGACCTTCGGCCTCACCAAGCGCAATAGCCTTTCCGTTACCCGCAAAAGGGAAGCGACCGATTTTAACATCACGGCCTTCCGCTTTGGCTGTCTGTTCGTTCAGACCCACAGATGCAATCTGTGGATGGCAATAGGTACAACCGGGGATCTTTGACTTATCAATCGGATGTGCAGACAAACCCGCAATCTTTTCAATACAAACAACACCTTCGTGTTCAGCCTTGTGCGCCAACATTGGCGGACCAGCCACATCACCGATCGCAAAAACACCCGGTACATTGGTGCGCGAAAACTCATCCGTAACAATACAGCCACGATCAGTTTTGATACCAAGAGCTTCCAAACCAAGGTTTTCAATATTACCAACAACACCAACCGCGGAAATCACACGATCAACGGTGATCTGCTCAGTCTTGCCATTTTTCTCAAGTGTCGCAGTGACCTGATTGGATTTTTTATCGAGCTTGCTGACTTTGGTTCCTGTACGGAATTTCAAACCATGTTTACCCAACTGCTTTTGGGCTAGCTTTGAAATCTCATCATCTTCCACGGGCAAAATTTTATCAAAAATTTCAACCACGGTAACGTCGGCACCGAGAGTGCTGTAGAAATCAGCAAATTCAATACCAATAGCACCAGACCCGACAACCAACATTGATTTTGGCATCGTATCAGGACGCAAAGCTTCGCGATACGTCCAAACAAGCTTGCCATCAGGCTCTAATCCCGGAAGAGTTCGGGCACGAGCACCCGTTGCAATGATAATATTTTTGGCTGTTAAAGCCGTTTTTTTCTTATCTTTGCCCTCAACGGTCATTTTGCCAGCAGCGGTTAAAGTACCTGTGCCATCAAAGACTGCTACCTTGTTCTTCTTAAGAAGATGACCAACACCGCCATTTAGCTGCTTTGATACACCCTTGGAACGCTCAACGATTTTTTGTAAATCAAAACTGATATTTGATGCGGACAAACCATAGTCTTCCGCATGCTTCATGTTACGATAAATTTCGGCAGATCGCAGTAATGCCTTCGTTGGGATACATCCCCAGTTCAGGCAGATTCCTCCGAGGTGATCTTTTTCCACTACAGCCGTTTTCAGGCCCAGCTGTGCCGAACGTATCGCCGCCACATAACCACCAGGGCCACCACCAAGAACGATAACATCAAAGTTAGTATCACTCATAATTTCATCCCCCTAAAGAAGCATGGAGAGAGGTTCTTGGATCAAGGCTTTGAAGGCAGCCATGTATTCTGCACCAACGGCCCCATCAACCACACGGTGGTCAACAGATAGGGTACAGGTCATCACTGTCGCAATTGCCAAGGCACCATCTTTAACGACAGGACGCTGCTCTCCGGCACCAACGGCAAGAATACATCCCTGTGGCGGGTTGATGATGGCAGAGAAGTCTTTAATACCAAACATACCAAGGTTAGAGATCGAGAATGTCCCCCCCTGATATTCTTCTGGTTTTAGTTTGCCATCACGTGCACGACCAGCCAGATCTTTCATCTCTCCAGAGATAACACCAAGACCTTTATTCTGAGCAGCTTTAATGATTGGCGTAATCAGACCTGATGGCGTTGCAACAGCCACAGATATATCAGCGTTCTTATAACTAAGAATACCCTCATCACTAAATGAGGCGTTTGCAGCAGGTACTTTTTTCAACGCCAGAGCCGCCGCACGAATAACAAAGTCATTCACGGAAATCTTCACATCACCACTTGCATTCAATTCTTTACGGAATGCGAGTAGCTTATCCATTTCACAATCAACAGATAGATAGAAATGAGGAACCGTTTGTTTGGACTCACTCAAACGGTTGGCAATCACACGACGCATAGAGCTCAATGGCTCCAAATCGTATTCCATACCAAGCATATCTGCGAGTTCACGCGCATTTGGTCCCGATGCAGCCGACGCTGCTTTGGCCGGTGCCGCAGCAGATGTTTCAGTCGAAGCACCCGCTTTGCCAATCCCTTGCTCTAAAGCCGACAGGATATCAGCCTTCACAATACGCCCATGAGGCCCTGACCCTTTAAGGGCAGAAAGCTCAAGGCTTTCTTGCGAAGCCATCCGTCTGGCAAGAGGACTTGCAAAAATACGGTCTCCACTTGCTGAAACGGGTGCTGGCCCAGTTGGCGTTGACGGGGTTGTTGATGGTGGCGTTTTCTCTGCTGTTGACGCAGCGGAAGCAGCTTCTTCTTGCTTCGGCTCAGCCTTAGCGGCAGATGCTTCAGTTTCAGATGAAAAATTCTCTAACGCACTGGCATCTTCGTCTTCTTCCAGCAAGACAGCAATCGTCTGATTAACCGCTACACCTTCTGTTCCGCCGGGAACAAGAATCTTGGCAATTGTACCTTCCTCAACCGCCTCTACTTCCATTGTCGCTTTATCAGTTTCAATTTCCGCAAGAACATCACCGGAATTAACAGTATCACCTTCATTCACCAGCCAACGGGATAATGTACCTTCTGTCATTGTAGGCGACAGGGCGGGCATAAGAATATTTATAGGCATCGTATTTCTCCCCTGCTCTACTTATGAGCGATAGCAGACTTCTTTGGCCGAAGTAACAATATGAGAACTCTGTGGTAGCGCAAGCTGCTCAAGGTTCGCGGCGTAAGGCAACGGAACGTCAACACCCGCAACACGTTGAACCGGAGCATCAAGGTAATCAAACGCCTGTTCCATAACCATTGCTGAAATCTCGGATCCAACGCCAGAGAAAGCCCAGCCCTCTTCAACCGTCACAAGACGATTAGTCTTACGCACGGAATTAAGAATGGTCTCGGTATCCAGTGGGCGGATTGTTCTCAAATCGATAACTTCTGCAGAAATGCCTTCTTTTGCCAGCTCTTCTGCCGCTTCCAACGCTTTTCCAACCATAATAGAGAAAGTCACGATAGTAACGTCAGTACCCGGGCGAACAATCTTGGCTTTACCAATTGGCACGGTCCAATCATCCGTATCCGGCACGTCAAAACTTTGTCCGTAGAGAAGTTCATTTTCGAGGAAGATCACCGGGTTCGGATCACGAATGGCAGACTTAAGCAGTCCCTTGGCATCTGCAGCAGAATAAGGGGACACAACTTTAAGCCCCGGACAATGCGCATACCAACTTGCATAACATTGAGAATGCTGAGCACCAACACGGGATGCCGCACCGTTTGGTCCACGGAAAACAATCGGACTGCTAACCTGACCACCAGACATGTAACGTGTTTTTGCTGCTGAGTTAATAATGTGGTCAATCGCCTGCATCGCAAAGTTGAACGTCATAAATTCAACAATCGGGTTTAGACCATAAAACGCGGCACCAACACCCAACCCGGCAAAACCATGCTCTGTAATGGGTGTATCAATAACGCGCTTGGCACCAAACTCATCAAGCAGCCCCTGACTGATTTTGTAAGCCCCTTGGTATTGAGCGACTTCTTCACCCATGAGGAATACTTTTTCATTACGGCGCATTTCTTCTGCCATTGCATCACGCAACGCTTCGCGAACTGTCGTGCTGATAAAAGGTCCGCCCCATTCGCTCTCTGGCGCTACAGATTCTGCTTTTGGTGCTTCTGGTGCAGCCACATTGGCAGCCTCGGATGATACAGCGGCTGGCTGGGATTCAGCCTGAGCTACAGGTGCCGCAGCTGAATAATTACTCAGGTCCGCATCACTTTCGTCTTCTTCAAGAAGAAGGGCGATTGGGGTATTTACAGCAACATTATCCGTATCACCATCAACAAGGATCTTACCAAGAATCCCGTCGTCAACAGCTTCTACTTCCATCGTCGCTTTATCTGTTTCAATTTCGGCCAGAATATCACCTGATGATACACTGTCGCCTTCGTTTTTCATCCAACGCGCAAGTTTCCCCTCTGTCATAGTGGGGGAAAGCGCAGGCATAAGAATTTCTATTGGCATATTTTCTTCTCCGGAATGACGGACAGCTTACGCGTCAGCGTACACATCGGTGTAAAGTTCAGAAGGATCTGGCTCGGGGCTAGACTGTGCAAATTCAGCAGATTTGGAAACAATCGCTTTAACATCCTTATCGATTTGCTTCATACCTGCTTCGTCTATTACATTCTTTTTTTCCATGACCGCGCGGAGACGTTCAATTGGATCGCGTTCTTCACGCACTTTTTGAACTTCTTCTTTTGAACGGTATTTAGCTGGATCAGACATGGAATGCCCACGATAACGATAGGTCATCATCTCCATGATGTACGGGCCCTTGCCACTTCTGGCATGTTCCACAGCAATCTTAGCCGCTTCACGCACAGCAACAACGTCCATACCATCAACTTGCATACCGGGAATTCCATAGGCACTGCCACGATGATAAAGTTCAGTGCTATTCGCAGAAGAACGTTCAGTTGACGTTCCCATGCCATAACGGTTGTTTTCAATGACATAAACAACAGGCAGATCCCATAAGGAAGCCATGTTGAATGATTCATAAACCTGCCCCTGATTCAATGCGCCATCACCCAAATAGGCAACATTGACTGCATTTTCGTCCAGATACTTATGAGCAAAGGCAATGCCTGTTCCAATAGGAACCTGAGCACCAACAATACCATGCCCACCATAGAAGCCTTTTTCTTCGCTAAACATGTGCATAGAACCGCCCTTACCTTTGGAGTATCCGCCGATACGCCCGGTAAGTTCAGCCATCACACCATCAGGATCCATACCACAAGCAAGCATGTGTCCGTGGTCACGATAAGATGTCAGAATCGTATCACGATCTTCTAACACAGATTGGATGCCAACAACGACAGCTTCCTGCCCGATGTAAAGGTGACAAAATCCACCGATCAAGCCCATGCCATACAATTGTCCCGCTTTTTCTTCAAAGCGGCGGATCAAAAGCATTTCACGATAAAAATCAAGGATCATTTCATTGTTAACGTCGGATGGAAGCGCAGAAGAGGCTGTCCGTTTCTTAGGGGCCCGTTTGGTGGGCGTTTTTTTAGTCGCCATGCGAGGTTTCCCGTTCAAGTTAGTGTTACGCACTAAGGGGTTTATGTCTCGCACCTAAAATAAGGGAAAAGTAATTTTATTACAATAGATTTTATACCCTTGATTTATAAAGATTTTTTCTACATTAACTGAAAATAAGTTAACTCAAGAAAAAATGCTGCATTGCACAATATTTAGTTAATTATTTTAGCGCTGTTTTATAACCAGATATTCGTTTTCGCGACCGTAATTAAGAACATCCCGCGCCCGTTCTTCCAAAAGGTCAGGATCCAGGTTATCAGGACGCAAAAGGGCAACCCTTGATTCCAGTTCTTGGCGATCACCTTGAACACCAACCATTTCAATTTGTTTGGCTTGCAGATTTTGGGTGAGATGGATCCACGCCCAAACCCCACGATCACCTTCAATTGTGTGATACGCGAAATAAGCAACCAGTGACGCGCCCAAGACCTGCGGGATCACGACACGGGATCGTTTATGAATCTCTCTAAATAAAGACATTTACTCTAAATCAATTTTATTTGCATGCAGCCTAACTAATCTAACAGATAAAATAGTTATTGGGAATAAACAAAGCATTAATGCTCAATACAGAACACAAAAACACAATTGACATACGTTATGTTATAACATAACAATCATTCAAACATCTGATTTGAGGTGATAATTATGAACAAACTAAGTGTAACAGTCCTTTCTGGTTTTCTTGGGGCAGGCAAAACAACCCTTTTAAACCAAATTCTCAACAATACGGAGCTCGAAAGAGTTGCTGTTATCGTAAACGACATGAGCGAAGTGAATATCGACGCTGATGTTCTTCAATACAAAAATTCATCTCTTTCTCAAACGGATGAAAACCTTGTTGAAATGACGAACGGTTGCATTTGCTGCACATTAAGAGAAGATTTACTTCAAGAAGTCAGTAACTTGGCAGGTTCTAATAAATTCGACCACTTAATTATCGAATCATCTGGAATTTCAGAACCCCTTCCCGTTGCAAGTACTTTTGAATTCAGAGACGAAAATGGCTATAGCCTCTCAGATGTGACCACCCTAGACAACATGGTCACGGTTATTGATGCAGGAAATTTATTAAATGACTTCTCCTCTTCTGACCTGCTATGTGACACCGAAGAATCACTCGGTCCAGAAGACAAACGCTCCCTCGTTAACTTGCATGTCGATCAGATTGAATTCTCAAGTACTATTATTCTGAACAAAACGGACCTGGCATCGGAAGAAACATTAAAAGAAGTCAGAAAAGTAATTAAGGCTCTAAACCCTGATGCAACAGTTTTTGAAACAGAACAAGCAAAAGTACCCCTAACAGAACTTCTTGATACACATCGTTTTAGCTTTGAAAAAGCCCATGAACACCCTCTTTGGGCAAAAGAACTTTATGGATATGAAAATCATGTTCCTGAAACAGAAGAATATGACATCCACAGCTTTGTTTACAGGTCAAAAAAACCGTTCGTTCCCGAAAAAATTGCACACTTCTTTAGTCAAAAACAAAACGGTGTCCTCAGATCAAAGGGTCATTTCTGGCTATCAAATCGACCAGATCAAGTTGGCGAAATGTCCCAAGCAGGAAAATACACTACGACGGAATTGATTGGTAAATGGTGGTCTTCTGTCCCCAAAAACAGGTGGCCAGACGATCAAGAATTCATCACACAAATTAAAAAAAATTGGGATCCCGCATTTGGCGACCGTCGGAACGAAATCGTTTTCATTGGTTCTCAAATGAATAAGGAAGAAATAATTAACCGCCTTAATGACTGCTTAGTCAAAGAAGACGAATTTCTTCCTGAAACTTGGCAATCGCAACATAAAGATTGCTTCAATCACTGGGCTCAACAGGCCTGACGACAATAACATTCAAAAAAACAAAGATATTTTATACAATGAGAAAACTTCTCCCTGCCCTATTACTTACCCTCCTCCCCACAGCCAGCTTTGCACATGGCATATGGATTACTGATCGTTTTGGCGAGCCATCTATCGTCTATGGTCATGGTGCGTCAGATGACTCCTATCAGGATGAAAAGCTGAAATCAGTCCAAATACACATGCCAGATGGCACAGTGAACACAGGGAAAACGCGTAAGACTGAAAGTTATATCAACATTAAAATTCCAAAGAAAACACAAGCTGTAACAGCCGTTTTCGATAATGGATATTGGACAAAAGACACAAAAGGGAAATGGCATAATCTAAAAAAATCACAGGTAGAAAATCCAGTATCTGCAGGACATTATTTTAAATACACCACGCACATTCCACTTGGTGCAGACACCTTAGAAAAACCTTTGGGTCTGCCATTAGAAATTTTTCCCCTGCAAAACCCGCATGATCTAGAGCAAGGAGACAAGCTGTCTCTTCGGGTTCTTTTGAATAAAAAACCTGTGGAAGGATTGAAGGTAATCGCTGATTACATCAATGACGAAGCAGCTAAGAAATTGATCACTGACGAAAACGGTGAAGTAACAATTACAATAAGGAATCAGGAATTAAACGTGATTGCAGTCTCGACAACCAAAGAACTCGAAGACAAAACTGATGCAGATAAAGAGGGTTATTTCTCTACCCTTTCATTTGCCTTGGAACATAAACACCATTAAATCCGTTGCTCTGATAGTATTCATCGGATCAAATATTATACCATAATAAAACAGGGGCCTCGGTTCATTCCAAGGCCCCTGTCGATCTTTTATACAAAACGGTTCCGAATAAATCCAGTACCGCCCTTAATATAACTTAACTACTTACGCAGAACGCTACGTCCAGCGTAATGGGCCATTGACCCTAACTCTTCTTCGATACGGATAAGCTGGTTATATTTCGCGATCCGGTCAGAACGGGAAAGAGAGCCCGTTTTAATCTGCCCACAGTTCGTGGCCACAGCCAAATCAGCGATTGTGCTATCTTCTGTCTCACCGGAACGATGCGACATAACGGCTGTATAGCCAGCTTTATGTGCCATATCGACAGCTTCAAGAGTTTCAGAAAGCGTACCAATCTGATTGACCTTAATCAGGATAGAGTTCGCAGTATCCGTTTCCAGACCACGCAGGAGACGTTTTGGGTTGGTCACGAAGAGATCATCACCGACCAGCTGTACTTTATTACCAATTGCTTGTGTCAAAGACTTCCAGCCATCCCAGTCATCTTCGGCCATGCCGTCTTCGATAGAAAGGATTGGATAGCGGTTAACAAGATCTTCGAGATAACGAACCATTTCGTCCGCGCCCAATGATTTTCCTTCACCAGACAGTTCGTATTTGCCGTCTTTGAAGTACTCGGAAGAAGCACAATCAAGCGCCAACATCACGTCATCACCCAAGTTGTAACCTGCGTTACCAACAGCTTTTGTAATAAAGTTCAATGCTTCATCTGTAGAGGCAAGACTTGGCGCAAAACCACCCTCGTCCCCAACATTGGTGTTATGACCTGCATCGCTAAGTGATTTTTTCAGTGAGTGAAAAATCTCTGCGCCCATCCGGATAGCATCAGAACCAGAAGCGGCACCAACAGGCATCACCATAAATTCCTGAATATCAATAGGATTGTCAGCATGCGCACCGCCATTGATGATATTCATCATCGGTACAGGAAGCGTTCTGGCAAAAGCACCACCAACATAACGGTACAAAGGCAGACCAGCATCTTCTGCAGATGCTTTCGCAACAGCCAAACTTGCGCCCAGAATAGCATTTGCACCTAAACGAGATTTGTTCTCAGTACCATCAAGATCAATCATAACCTGATCGATCAAAAGCTGGTCTTCAGCATCCAAACCAATAAGGGCTTCAAGAATTTCTTCGTTTACAGATTCAACAGCCTTAAGAACCCCTTTGCCAAGATAGCGTCCTTTATCCTGATCGCGAAGCTCAACAGCCTCATAAATTCCTGTTGAAGCGCCAGAAGGCACTGCTGCACGCCCAAAGGCGCCACTTTCCAAAAGAACGTCAACTTCTACGGTAGGGTTGCCACGAGAATCGAGGATCTCACGACCTTGTATGTCGATGATCGCCGTCATTTTATTCTATCTCCGTTAAGAAAGTTGAGGCGCAGAGAGGGGCAGGCCTCGGTATCATAATTAAGCAATAGACACAGGATGTGCTTTTGCCAGTTTGTCGAGCTCAACCAGAAGCGAAAGAAGCTCTGGAAGCTCTTGCACCCGGATCATGTTTGGCCCATCACAAGGGGCATTATCAGGATCCTGATGAGTTTCCATAAAGAGGCCAGCAACGCCGACAGACACGGCAGCGCGAGCCAATACAGAAATGAATTCTCTCTGACCGCCAGAGGTCGCACCCTGGCCACCAGGCTGAGCCACAGAATGCGTTGCATCAAACACAACAGGACATCCTGTTCCCATCGCCATTATTGGTAGAGAACGCATATCAGATACAAGCGTATTATATCCAAACGATGCGCCGCGCTCACACACCATTACCTTGTCATTACCTGAATCGATAATTTTCTGTGAGACGTTTGCCATATCCCAAGGGGCTAGAAACTGCCCTTTTTTGACATTGATTGCCCGACCTGTTTTAGCAGCAGCAACCAATAGATCAGTCTGACGGCACAGAAAGGCTGGAATTTGCAAGACATCAACGACCTGCGCAACAGGTTCACACTGATGTGCCGCATGTACATCAGTAATAACCGGACATCCAAACTTAGATTTGATTTCTTCAAAAATAGATAAAGCTTCATCCATCCCAATGCCCCGAGAAGAACTAAGGCTAGTACGGTTGGCTTTATCAAAAGAAGATTTGTAAATAAGGGGAACAGAAAGCTTTTCACAGGCTTTGGTTAAAACCTCTGCCATTTCCAGTGCATGCGCCCTGCCTTCCATTTGGCAAGGACCTGCAATCAATACGAATGGTAAGTCATTACCAAAAGTAACATTACCAACTTTAACGTGTCGCGATTGAAGGTCTGCATGCACTGCCATAAAAATTACTTCCTATTCTTCCCTATAAATTACACCACCTAGTTCATTGAACCCAAGTTTTATCAACCCGAGACTTAAACGAGGCGAGACTGTTCTATCGCAGCTTTCACAAAAGAAGTGAAAAGCGGATGCGGCTCGAAAGGCCGAGATTTCAGCTCTGGATGGAACTGAACGCCAATAAACCAGGGATGATCTTCCAACTCAACAATTTCAGGAAGTTTACCATCTGGTGACAATCCAGAGAATTTAAGCCCAGAAGCTTCGAGTTTTTCACGATAGTTAATGTTCACCTCATAACGGTGACGGTGACGCTCTTCAACAAGTTCTGTGCCATAGGCTTCACGGACCCTTGATCCTTCGGCAAGTGCGCAAGGGTAACTACCCAGGCGCATTGTTCCACCGAGATCGCTACCATACGAACGTTGTTCCATCTCGTTGCCGCGCGCCCACTCTGTCATGATACCTACAAGAGGTTCTTCACAAGGTCCAAACTCGGAAGAGCTTGCGTCTGTTAGACCAGCAAGGTTACGTGCCGCATCAAGAACGGCCATCTGCATACCAAAACAAATACCAAAGTACGGTACATTGGTTTTGCGTGCAAAGCCAGCAGCCGCAATTTTACCTTCAGAGCCGCGCTCGCCAAAACCGCCAGGAACAAGAATGCCATGAACGTTTTCCAGGGCTTCGATGGCCCCTTCACTTTCAAAGATCTGTGAATCCAGCCAGTTGATTTTAACTTTGACGTTATTGGCGATACCACCGTGAACCAAAGCTTCAGCAAGTGATTTATACGCATCTAATAAAGATGTATATTTACCCACAACCCCAATCGTCACTTCACCATCAGGTTCACGAATAGTATTCGTCACCTGATCCCAACGCGATAGGTCGAGATCTTTTTTCGGCTCAATACCGAAATGACGGCAAACTTCTTCGTCCAGACCTTGTTCATGGTATGCCCTAGGCACAGCATAAATCGTATCAACATCAAGAGCAGGAATAACAGCTGTTTCGCGCACGTTACAGAACTGGGCAATCTTGCGAAGAGACCCTTCTGGAATTTCCTGTTCACAACGACACAAAAGCATGTCTGGCTGAATACCTACGGATTGCAATTCTTTTACAGAGTGCTGTGTAGGCTTTGTTTTCAGTTCACCCGCCGCTTTAAGATAAGGAATAAGAGTCAGATGAATAAACAGGCTGCGTTCACGCCCAAGCTCATTCCCGAGTTGACGAATTGCTTCCAAGAACGGAAGCCCTTCAATATCCCCAACGGTTCCCCCGATCTCACAAAGGATGAAATCTTCATCCCCCAGATCAGACATTACAAACTCTTTAATCGCATTTGTAATGTGCGGGATAACCTGAATAGTTGCGCCCAGATAATCGCCACGACGTTCTTTCGCCAAAACCTCGGAATAGATTTTCCCGGTTGTTACGTTGTCACTTTTACGGGCTGATACCCCCGTATAGCGCTCGTAGTGCCCAAGATCCAAATCTGTTTCTGCACCGTCGTCGGTCACAAAAACTTCACCATGTTGATAAGGGCTCATCGTGCCGGGATCAACATTGAGATAGGGGTCAAGTTTACGTAGGCGGACCTTGTAGCCACGCGCTTGAAGCAGCGCACCAACAGCCGCGGAGGTCAACCCCTTCCCTAAAGAAGAAGTCACACCACCGGTAATAAATATAAAGCGCGTCATGAAACTCGTTGTCACTTAATTCAGTTTCAACAAAACCGGGACCTTACTGGTCCCGGTCAATGATAGTACGTAACGGAAATAATCCGAAACTTATTCTGAAACCGGAGGAGCAACTGGTTGCTCAGTCTCGGTTTGAATTGCAGGAACAGTAATATCATCCGTAATAGAACTTGTCGTACGTCCTGTATCTGCAAGGATTGTCAGCAACAAACTAGAAGCAATAAAAGCTGCCGCCAAGATTGCTGTTGTACGGGTTAGCAGGTTTGCAGTGCCTTGCCCGGTGAGAAAACCACCAAAGCCGCCTGAACCACCACCGGAACCGCTTCCTCCCATTCCAAGGGCACCGCCTTCGCTTTTCTGCACAAGGACGACGCCAATAAGGGACAAAGTAATCAACAAATGAATGACCAAAAGGACGTTGTTCATCGTTAGTAGTCTCTCAAAATTTCCGGGATATACTATCCCTATTCAACACTAAACCACACACTCTAAATCTACCCAGAGTGTGTAGTTATCATGCACCTATTCAAAACTTAACAGGCTATTTAGCCTTTTCAGATCGATATGACCAGTGTCATCTAACACCAATCGCCCAAAAATCTTCTACTTTCAAGCTCGCGCCACCAACCAAAGCACCATCAACATTAGACACAGCAAGCAGTTCAGCTGCATTTTCTGGCTTAACAGATCCACCATAAAGTATCCGAATCTTTTTTGCCGCATCTTCGCCAAAACGGTCATTTAGCAGACTGCGAATAAAATTATGTACGTCAGCAACATCTTCTGGCGTTGCCGTTTTACCTGTACCAATGGCCCATACAGGCTCATAGGCGAGCACAATGTTATCCGGATCACAATCATCAGGCAGTGATTCTGTTACCTGCGCTTTGATCACGCTCAAAGTCTCACCTGATGCACGCTCTTCTTCGGTTTCGCCAATGCAGATTATTGGGGTTAGACCTGCTTTGAGGGCAGCAGCGCTCTTAGCGTTTACATCTGCATTGGTCTCGCCGTGATCTGTACGTCTTTCAGAGTGTCCTGTTATGACATATCCGCAGCCAATATCTTTGAGTAATTCGGCAGATGTATCACCCGTATGGGCCCCAGAGACATTGGCATGACAATCCTGACCACCTACAGCAAGATCAGTGCCTTTTGTCAACGAGAGAACAGTACCAAGCAAAGCCGCTGGGGGACACACAACAAAATCAGACGATACAGAACCCTGGTTCAATTTCCCCAAAAGCCCTTCTACCAACTCGGTAGCAAAGGTTACAGATCCGTTCATCTTCCAATTACCAGCAATAAATTTGCCTGCCATATTCGATTCTCTCTGATTAGTAATGTGTAAATTATGGGCACATCTATACAGTGTCATTCGCAACAATCCAAGACTACAGGCCAAGACTGCAGGATTTTTTAATGTGAACAAGCTGCTTGATCACGACAAAGAGGTCAAAAACTTCGCAACATTGTAATATGGTGCATATTCTTGAAAAACCCTGTTGCCCAGCCTTTGCTCCATCCCTAAGATGCCCGGCACGATTATGTATACGAAATTAACTTTATAAAAATTTCACGGGTAAGTTATGGCTCATAAAAAACCAGGCCTTTTTAAACGTATTGTTGTTTTGGCTTTATTCTGTCTGTTGATCCTGAGTTTTGCGGCTTGGGGTATCCAGGATATTTTCCTAAATCTCGGCAACAATCAAACAGTTGCAAAAGTTGGTGACATTGAAATCGCCCAAGAAGAGTTCGCAAGCAATTTTTCCCGTGAGACCAATGCTCTTTCGCAACAGTTGGGACGCGCCCTTGATGCACAGGAAGCTCAGCAGCTCGGCCTCGACAATCGCGTGATTTCTCGCTTGGTTGCCAGAGCACTTTCACAAGTGCAATCGGACGAGATGGGATTAACCGTTTCGCGTGAGCAACAGCAAAAAGAGATCCAGAAGATTGATGCCTTTAAAAATGAGGCCGGACTTTTTGATGCCGCACGCTTTCAATCCACGCTCTATCAGGCTGGTCTTTCAGAAACCGCTTTTCTTGCTGATCTCAGCAAAGATATACAAAGACAGCAAATCAACAATGCCATCACAGGGGCAATTCCTGTACCGCAGAAAATGGCCGAACGCCTTTACAGCTATCAAACTGAAAAACGTATCGTTGACTATATCGAAATTCCCTACAGCAGATTTTCTCAGCTAGCGGACCCGACAGATGCAGAACTTGCATCGTACTATGAAGAAGAAAAGCAAAACTACCTGGCACCTGAATATAAATCAGTCAGCTACATCTTTCTTGATCCATCAAAAGCCGCCCAGAATGTTGTTCTGACAGATGATCAAATTCAAGAAGAATTCTTAGCACAAAAAGACAGCCTTTCTCTTCCCGATCGTCGTAAACTTGTTCAAATGCTGCTCAGTGACGAGACCAAAGCAAAAGAAGCTTATGAAAAAATCCTCAATGGTGCTGACTTTAATGAAATCGCTACAGAAGTAACGGGTTCTGCAGGTATTGATCTTGGGGTGATGGAACAAGCAGATCTATTACCAGAACTACAAGACTCTGTTTTTGGTATGGAAAACGCAGGTGTTGTTGCCCCGGTTAAATCCCCCTTGGGATGGCACATTGTTTCAGTCCTAGAGATTTCTCCCGCACGGGAAGCACTGTTCGAAGAAGTAGAAGAGCAAATCAAAAAAGATGCCGCATTACGCATCGCAACTGATGAAATCATTTCTATCGCCAACCAGCTTGATGATGAAATTGCATCAGGTGCAACACTAGAAGAATCTGCGAACAAGCTTGGACAAGAAATACTAAGTTACGACGCAATTGACGCAGAAGGACTTGATCGCAGCGGCTTGCCACAACTTGGCTTAGCAGAAAATGTCAGATTCCGCGACGTTATTGCGCAGACTGAATCTGGTTCAGATAGCTTGCTCACTGAACTCGAAAATGGTGGCTATTTCCTTCTAAAAGTAAATTCAATTACACCTCCAGCACCGCGCCCGTTGGCAGAGGTAAAATCTCAACTGGTGACTTCTTGGCTTGAAAACAAACGAAACGAAGAAGCAAAAGCTGTCGCAGAAAATCTTGCTGAAGAAGCTAAAAATGGCTCACCTTTGCAAGCAGTGACGGATGAAGCAGCTGAGTTAATCAAATTTGGTGTTGAGATGAACCGCTTCTCAGCAAGTATCGGTGAAGCACTCGCCCCTGCATTGGTAAGGGATATCTACAAGGCAGAAAAAGGTGATGTTATTACGGGTCAAGCCGACACAGGGTATCTGGTTGTAAGGCTAACAGAAATTGAACAACCAGATTTATCAGCTGTTGCCGAGGAAATTGAGAGCACAAAGGGGTCAATCGAAAACTCCTACAAAAACGATATTTACGCACAGTATATATCTGCCCTTGAAAAAGACTTTGTTGTTGAGATCAATCAAAACTCAATCAATCAAGTTATCAACCCTTATAGCAATTAAAACTAACAATGAAGAATCCAGTTACATTCGAGGCGTTTTTAGAAACCTACAATCAACAGAAACCACAAGTCGTGTGGACAACCTTGATTGCGGATCTGGAAACGCCCGTTTCTGCCTTTTTGAAACTGGCAGAACGACGCGCCAATAGTTTCCTTTTCGAATCAGTCGAAGGTGGCAACACAATTGGACGCTACTCCTTTATCGGGTTTGATCCTGATTTGGTGTGGCGATGTAACGGATCAAAAGCTGAAATTAATCGTCAATACCAAACATCGCCAGATGCTTTCGTTGATGAGAATGACAAAGCTTTGGAAAGTCTGCGCAAACTAGTAGCAGAATGCAGGTTTGACTTACCCGAAGATTTCCCACCTATGGCGGCCGGTATTGTTGGCTACATGGGGTATGAAACGGTTCGTCAAATGGAACACTTACCAACGGATACCCCCGATAACTTGGGGCTGCCCGAAGGAATGTACCTACGTCCGACCGTAACAGCCATCTTTGATCGCGTAGAAGATCAGATTTTGGTCACAACTACTGTCTGGCCAAACGATACCATCAGTGCCCGCGATGCTTTTGAGGCGGCGCATAATCGATTGTCCGCTGTAACCGCAGATTTCAACGCGCCTTTGCAGCACAAACCAGAGGCATTTGAAGGCGATTTGGTGTTACCAGAAACAGCATCCAATCTTACCCGCGAAGAATTTCACGGTATTGTTGAACGCGCAAAAGAATACATTCTTGCCGGAGATATTTTCCAGGTTGTTCTATCACAGCGTTTCTCTGTACCCTTTACGCTTCCACCCTTTGCACTCTATCGGGCCTTACGGAGATTAAACCCCTCGCCTTTCCTGTTCTTTCTGAACTTTGGTGATTTTTCTGTTGTTGGGTCCAGTCCTGAAATCCTTGTTCGTGTCAGGGATGGTAAAGTCACGATCCGCCCAATTGCCGGTACGCGCAAACGCGGCGCCAACTCAGCCGAAGACAAAGAGCTTGCTGCGGACCTGCTTTCTGATCCAAAAGAACTTGCTGAACATTTAATGTTACTTGATTTGGGCCGTAACGATGTCGGGCGCGTTGCAGAGGTCGGTAGTATCGAAGTGACCGAGCGGATGATTATTGAGCTCTACAGCCACGTTATGCATATCGTCTCTAACGTCGAGGGTACGCTCGATACAAAACGCGCTGATATGATTGATGCTCTCGCCGCAGGTTTCCCTGCTGGTACCGTATCCGGTGCGCCCAAGGTACGTGCAATGGAAATAATCGACGAACTAGAACCGGAACGTCGTGGTATCTATGGCGGGGCTGTTGGGTATTTCGGTGCTGGTGGCGGTATGGATACCTGTATTGCTTTGCGTACGGCGATCGTCAAAGACCAAACAATGTATATTCAAGCTGGTGCTGGCGTGGTTGCGGACTCTGTACCTGAATCAGAATATCAGGAATGTCATAACAAAGCCCGCGCCCTTATCCGTTCGGCCGAAGAAGCCGTTCGTTTTGCTGCCCAAAAAAACAATATCTAAGATATAAAGGCAACATTTAAGTTATTACCATAAAGCTCTCATTTGCTTGAGAGCATCATTTCAGGGTCTCTTAGGCTCTGGAAAGCTAGGCAAAATATCCGGAGTAGAAACTCCTTTCATGACCGCAGGTTTCTTTTTCATAGCAGAATACCAAGCATTTAAATATGAATGATGAGCTATGCTAAACCCCATGTGAACTGCGGTATAAACCCAGCCAAAAATAGCCATATCAACAATCGAATAGCTTTTAAGGAACCACTTTTCCGATCTGGATAGATATTTATCCAGCACACCATAAAGGCGTTCCCCCTCTTTGCTATATCGCTCTAAAGCGTATTCGTTATTCGCCTCCCCCGCATGAAAAGCAAAATGTGCTCTTTGACCAAATAAAGGTCCGATTGATGCCGCTTGAAAGAACAAAAGCTCCATACCTTTCGCGCGTTCAGATTTATCTGATGGAAAGAACTGTCCCGTTTTTTCCGCCAAATAATGTAAAATTGCATTTGATTCAGAAATTGTAATCTTTGTATCTGTATCTTGTAAGATAGGAATTTTAGCGTTTGGATTCATTTCAATAATCGCGGGGTCAAACTGCTTTCCTGATCGCACATCAATAGTCTCAAGATTATAAGGCAGGCCCATTTCTTCTAAACCAATAGTGACTTTATAGACGTTTGGTGTGTTCAAGCCATAAAGTGTTAACATATTTTCTCCCCCCTTAATTCAAATGTTGATGGCTAGACACAACAGCGTATGGATGAAAATCTGGCTTTGCCATTGTGAAAACCTTTGCCATTTCAGGGGCCTTACCAGCTTGAAGCTTAATAATAAATGCTTCTAATGAGGCCTTATCCTGCCACTGCGCGTAGTTAACAACATGCTTTGAATCCAAAGATCGATGAACGTTCCCAGAGATAAATCCAGGCTCATGGATCAATGTTTTATGTAACGCCAATTCAAGCTGTGTAACCAATGCCTCTTGATCACCGTCAACAGGCGTGAGGATATTAATCATAGTCAGAATATTTTTTTCAGGATTAATTGTTGTTTTTACATCCTGTGCATTAGCGATGGATAAACTGCTCAACACAGCCATCACACCCATAAATTTAAATAACCTTCTATACATTGTCTTCTCCATTTTTAATTTATATAATGATCACTACACATATAATTTTTCCAACACAAGGATTCTTTAGTGACCGTTACAAATAAGAAAAGGGGACGCCCAAGAGGTTTTGATAAAAACCAAGCACAGGAAATTGCTCTTCAGCTATTTTGGAAAGATGGATATGAGGCAACTGGTTTATCTAAATTGACGAAAGCAATCGGTGTTGGCGCCCCCAGTCTATACGCCGCATTTGGATCAAAAGCCCAGTTGTTCGAAAAGGCTGTCAATTTATATCAGGCTCAATGCACACCTTTCTTTCAAGAAGCATTTGCTGCGGACAATCTAACTGACTTTGTTCATTTACTTTTCGGCAGCGCCGTCAAAAGTTATACACAAGAAAATGCTGGTCGAGGATGTCTTGTTTTAGATGGAACCCGTAATGCATCAGACCCTGAAGCACTTAAAATAACTCAAAAAATACGAGAGAATTTCCATCGGCAACTCGTTGAAAAATTGACCCAACTTGGTGCAGAAGAACCAGCACAGACGGCTGATGTTTGCCAGACAACAATGACTGGTCTTTCAGGCGCAGCGCGTCACGGCTTACCCCGTGACAAAATGCATGATGTTGCCCAAACACTAGCAAGCGGTATATGCGCAAAATCATAATATGTGACGAGGCAATACCATTCAGAACACTATCTTTTATCAGGGAGTATTCCCACAGCATAACAACAGCACAACAAAAGAGTGCATCGAAAGTCAGTTGCTAAAAAAATTATGGATCTATTTGTTTTGATGCGTTTTTTAATGCCATAATCCGAGAGATCGGTACAATATCAAACCCGCGGTCTTCAGCTTCCTTGATCCATTTATGTAAAACTTCAACCGTTGATTTATGCGGGTGACCGATTGCAATTGCATGACCATTTTTTATTGCGATACGTTCGGCTTGTTTTAGCTGTTTTAAAATTTCCAATGTATTTTTATAGTCATTATCAATAAAAACATCGCGTCTAAGAACAGGAACGCCCATAGAGGCAGCAACAGAAGCAGCGACACTACGCGGAGAAGTTCTTGAATCCATAAAGAAATAATCTGTCCGCTCTATTCTGGACAACACAACTTCCATTCCACGTCTCCACCCTGTGAATTTGCTGCCCATATGATTATTGATACCGATATAGCCATCAAACTGAGACATACCCCATTCCAGACGAGCGAGGATTTCCTCATCACTTAATCCGGTCAACAGTGCTTTCGGACCAGGATCTGCAGAACCAAGTGGTTCCATAGGAACATGTAACATTAACTCGTGTCCTCGCCGGCTTGCCTCCGCAGCCATCGCTTTGACATCAGGCGCATAGGTCATAAAAGCCAGGGTGATTGCTCCGGGTAACTCTATGGCGAGTTCAGCCCCTCTTTTATTTACACCCACATCATCCAGCACAATAGCAATCATGGGGCGCTCAGGCTTTATCCATTCGGTTTGCACATCGGGATCAACCAAAGGCTTTTTCTGTGGAGGCAAGGCAGCGACTTGATCATTCCCCACCTCAGATTGATCTCCCGATGCCGTTACAGATACATTATTTGTTTTCTTTGACGATTTTACAGGCTCTTTAGTCTCTTTGATTGCATAATTTTGAGTTATTGACTTTTGGACTAAAGCTTTTTCTGTCGACGCGGGATCCTTATCTTCAGAAACCGTAACGTTTGGGGGAAGATTAGATTGTTCGTTGGTGCGCCCATCTTCCAAAACAGTATCACCAATAGAAATATCGCCAAGATTAATAGGATGCGGCTTGTTTGAAGGTGCCGCGGCCAGAGCTTCCTGCTTGGCCTGTTCTTCTGTTAACTGAGGTCGAGGTTCAGGTGATACAGAGCTAACTTTGTCCTTTTGGAGAATAAGGACGGAAGAAACAGCCAAAGCAATAAAGAAAAGAAACCCAGCGACAATAAACAGACTTCCACGATGGGAACGCCTGCTTTTATTCGACTTCTTTGGCAAAGGGCCTGTTTTTTTTGTCTTACGTTTTAAAGCCATGAATCCACTCTGTTCCGAGGGATTATATGTATATCAGCCTTACAGGAGTGAACAGTATAAACTCATAAAACTTGTCATCCGCCCTGATCTTGGTATATCGGCATAATTCAACGGTCAGTTTGGGCGAAATCGTTCAAAATAGGACAGTCAGGCCGATGATCCCCCTGACACTTTTCGATCAAGTTGCTCAAGGTATCTTTCATACTTTGCAGTTCTGCGATTTTACGATCCATGTCCGCAACATGCTGCTTCGCCAGTTCTTTCACCTGTGCACTTGCTCTGTTGCGATCATTCCAAAGCATAAGAAGGGCAGAAACCTCATTGATGGAAAAACCTAAACTTCTGGCGCGCTGGATAAACTTGAGGGTTTCAATATCCTTTTCCTGATAGGCACGATAGCCAGAAGATGTTCTTCCCGCAGGTTCGATCAAACCAATGGATTCATAATATCTGATCGTTTTTGCCGGCAATCCGGAAACTTCAGCAACTTGACCAATTTTCATCATCAATCAATCCGTTTTAAAGAAGAATAAAGCGATAAAGAGCTAACCATGACAGTAACTGAACTCAATGCCATCGCCAATCCCGCCAGCAAAGGACTTAATAAACCGGAAGCAGCAAGTGGCAACCCAATAACATTATACACAAAAGCCCCAATAAGATTATGCGCTATTTTGTTGTGTATAACCTGCCCTGCCCTAATCGTTTTATACACCAGATAGGGATTGCTCTGAATAAGCGATGCATCTGCAGTATTAATCGCAACATCACTGCCATCGCCCATAGCTAGGCCAACATCCGCCCCCGCCAACGCAGGGGCATCGTTAATACCATCCCCAACCATAACAACGACTTCATTCTGTTGATGTAATTTTTTCAAGTATGCCAGCTTATCTTCTGGAAGAAGATTTCCCTCTACCTTTTCAATAGACAATTTCTCGGCAACCTTTTGAGCTGCCAGTTGCTGATCCCCACTGAGCATAACAACAGAAATTCCCTTACCTTTCAGGGCTTGAACAGTTTTAAGCGATTCAGATTTTATTTTATCCTGTAATGCAAAACCGCCAATAACCGTCATAGCATCATCGACTTCTTTTCTCGCAACCCAAACCATTGATGCTCCACGTGCATTATTGTCTTCGATAAAGTCATAACAACGATCAAGCGCCACTCCTGCTTGTTGCATATAGCGCTCACTTCCCAGTAAATAGGTGGCACCAGAAAGCACCGCGGAAAGACCGAGTCCTGGAACGGCTGTTATTTCCTCAAATTCCTTCGGTTTAATTTCATCATCAATGTACTCAACAATTGCCTTCGATAGTGGATGCGCACTATCTTTCGTAAGCCCAAGAACTACAGATAAGGTTTCTGCATTATCTTTATTAGTGGGATAGGTAGTTGCAATAACTTCCGGACGTCCTTCGGTCAGAGTACCCGTTTTATCAAAAACCACTGTGGTTGCTTTTGATAATTTCTCAATCACATCGGCATTTTTAACCAAGATCCCCATTCGTGCGGCCTGACCACTCCCGACCATGATTGCCGTAGGTGTTGCAAGCCCCAACGCGCAAGGACAGGCTATAACAAGAACAGTAACTGCGTTGATAATCGCGATTTCTATACCAACACCACCAAAGGTCCACCACCCCAGAAAAGTCAGCAATGAGAGTAACAATACCCCGGGAACAAAGACGGCGCTTACCTTGTCGACCAGCTTCTGTATTCTGGGTTTGGTACTACGCGCTGTTTTAACCTGCTCAATAATCTGAGACAGACGAGAGCTTGTCCCAAGAGTTGTCGGAACTAGATGCAACACGCCTTCGCCATTCACCGTACCCCCGATAACCGAGTCTCCGATATTTTTGGCAACGGGCATTGCTTCACCCGTGATCATAGCCTCGTCAACCTGACTCGTTCCCTTGCGTATTTCGCCATCGACAGGAACAACATCACCCGGCCTGACAATAACAATATCATTGGCCAAAACCTTTACAGCGGGAACGGTCAGTTGTTTTTCATCACGAAGAACTGTTGCATTCAACGGTTGAAGTCGAATGAGAGCGTCCAAGGCTTTATTGGTTTTCCCTTTGGCTTTTTCTTCAAGAACCTTTCCCAGAAGAACAAGCGTAATGACGGCGGCCGATGCTTCGAAATAAAGCGCGTGTGCCAAATGTGATGACCAGGACATCCATTCAGAATAATCGCCCAGCATAATAAAAACAGATAATCCAAAAGCAGCAGATGTACCAATAGCGACAAGAGTATCCATATTACTCTGTCCATACCTTACGGCCTGCCAGATTCCTTTATAAAAACGCGCACCTGCAAAAATTTGTACTGGTAGAGCCAAGAGAAACTGTATCAAAGGCGGAATGGAAAAGTTAATGCCAAATGGCAAGAAAGCCATTTGCCCCACCAATGGAAATGTTAAAAGCAACGCCAAGAGGAATAAGCGCATATCTGAAGTTTCAGGATCAATCGCTTCGCCACCAACTTCATCATATGGGTTTACTTCTGGCACAAGAGAAGCTTGATAACCTTTATCTGCTAAGCTTTTTAACAATAAATTTTGATCAACATAGCCCGCCAAGGTCACGGTTGCTGTGTTACTCATCAAATCCGGGGACGCACTAATTACCCCCTCAACTGCGGTTAGCGCCTTTTCAACAGAACGAACGCACCCAGCACAGGACATTCCCTTAACAGTTAACTCAATGGATTTTGACATAAAAATACACGCTTCTGGTTTGCTAATAAGGCAAATATGAGGCTTACAGTTACAGGAAGGTCAAGCCATGAGTTATAAAAGAGTTATAAAAAAATCAAATCTTAAAATAAATCAGGCTTTTCCTTATTTCTTCGGCATAATCTTGCTGCTATAACTTTTGCAATCTAACTTTAGAAATCAGCGAAAGCCCGTGTACCGAAATGTTATTACTGATCGATAATTACGACAGCTTCACTTATAATCTCTACCATTTCCTTGGGGAGTTGGGCGCGACGATCTCTGTCGAACGCAACGATCAGATTTCTGTTGATCAGGTATTGGAGCTTAACCCGGAACGTATTGTTATCTCTCCCGGTCCCTGCGATCCTTCTTCTGCGGGTATATGCCTTGAGCTTATTGAAAGGGTAGCTGGCAAAATTCCTGTATTGGGTGTTTGTCTGGGACATCAATCAATTGGTCAGGCCTTCGGGGCAAATGTTGTTCGTGCCCCAAGCCCAATGCACGGTAAAACCAGCCCTATTAAGCACAACGGAAAAAGTGTTTTCAAAGGTTTACCAGATCCGCTAACGGTCACGCGCTACCACTCATTGACAATTGAACCAGCCAGCATGCCTGATTGCCTGGAAGTTACGGCTTGGACCGAAGATGGCGTCATTATGGGGCTTCAGCACAAAGAACTCCCGCTACATGGTGTTCAATTTCACCCCGAAAGCATTGCCTCTGAAAAAGGCCATGATCTCTTGAAAAATTTTCTGACGGTTTAACAAAGCCAAGCTTTGATTAAGTCTCATCGACTTGAGCCATTAGAATAAACAATAAGGAGGCTTGTTCCATGTCAGGGGAACTAAGCGACATAAAATCATTTATCGCCTACGTGGCTGACGGCAACAATCTAACTGCCCAGCAATCGGAATCTGCCTTTGATCTGCTAATGACAGGTGAAGCCACTTCCGCACAGGTTGCCGGGTTATTGATGAGCTTGCGAGTCAAAGGTGAGACTGTTGATGAAATAACGGGCGCGGCGCGCTCTATGCGCAGTAAGATGCTGACCATCAAAACACCAAAAGGTGCCATTGATGTCTGTGGTACAGGCGGTGATGCAAAAGGCACGCTTAACGTTTCAACAGCAACAGCTTTTGTTGTTGCGGGCGCGGGTGCCATAGTCGCAAAACATGGTAACAGAGCCGCTTCATCAAAAAGTGGCGCTTCCGATGTTTTGGGGGCGCTGGGTATTGGTCTTGAAGCAAGTGTTGATGCCGTTGAAAAAGCTTTGGCAGAAAATGGAACCTCTTTTCTCGCGGCCCCTTTATATCACTCTGCCATGCGCCACGTTGGCCCAACACGGGCAGAACTTGGCACCCGGACAATCTTCAACCTTCTGGGTCCCCTCTCCAACCCCGGAAAGGTAACTCGCCAAATCACAGGTGTTTTCGGACGAGAATGGGTAGAACCGATAGCACAGGTATTACAGGCCATAGGACACGAAAAGGCTTGGGTTGTGCATGGCGCTGAAGGGCTTGATGAACTATCAATTTCCGGCCTCAGTTATATTTCTGAGCTGGATCAAGGACAAATCAAAAACTTTGAGATAATCCCTGAAATGGCCGGGTTGGAAAGATCCCCCATAGAAGAGATTATTGGTGGCGATGCAGCCTTTAATGCCGCTGCAATGCGGGAAATGCTCAGCGGAACCAAGAATGCTTATCGTGATGCTGTAGTCTTGAACTCAGCCGGGGCATTAATCGTTGCAGGGATGACGAATGACCTCAAAGAAGGCGCTGCAATGGCAGCAAAGTCAATTGATAGCGGTGCCGCCCTCGCAAAGCTTGACGGTTTGGCTTCATATACAAACAAGGAAACAACTTAGTGAGTGATGTTCTAAAACGCATTTGTGATGATAAACTCGAATTTGTACGAGACAGAAAACAAAAAACCTCTCTTTCTGAGTTGGAAGCTAAAGCCGCATCCCAAGATACTCCGCGCGGATTTTACCAAGCTCTGAAAACCAAATACGAACAAGGCAAGTATGGCCTGATCAGTGAAATCAAAAAAGCATCGCCAAGCAAAGGCCTCATTCGAGCAGACTTCGACCCCGCATCATTGGCTAAAGCATACAAAGCTGGTGGTGCAACATGCCTTTCAGTCCTAACGGATGAACCTTACTTTCAAGGTGCCGATCAATATTTGCTCGACGCACGTGCCGCTGTCGACCTTCCGGCTCTGCGCAAGGATTTCATGCTTGAACCCTACCAGATTTTTGAATCCCGCGCACTTGGCGCAGATTGCATACTCCTGATTATGGCAGCATTAGAGGATCAACAGGCAAGCGAACTTGAAAACCTTGCTTTTGACCTTGGAATGGACGTGCTGGTAGAGGTTCATAATGCAGAAGAACTGACCAGAGCGTTAAATACACTAAAGTCACCTCTTCTTGGGGTGAATAACAGAAACCTGAAAACACTTGAGGTTGATATAGCAACCACAGAAGAACTGTCTAAAATGGTTCCGCAGGACAAACTTCTTGTTGCTGAAAGCGGTTTATATAACCCAACAGATTTAAAACGGATGCAAGCAATTGGCGCGACAACCTTTTTAATTGGGGAATCATTAATGCGTCAGGAAGATGTTACGGCAGCCACCATTAACCTTCTAAAGCAATAGGCTCCGCTAATTCCCCGGAAACTGTTATGCGATCAATAAATTAGCAAAACTATAAAATGACTGAAATCGCAGACTAAAGTTGGATAAAGAGATGTCATCAGGAAACGAACTCACTCACTTCGATCAAGAGGGTAAAGCTGTCATGGTTGATGTTTCGGATAAAACCGAGACCACTAGAACAGCAACAGCCAAAGGGCGGGTATTGGTTCAACCTGAAACAATGCAACTTATCCAACAAGGCGGCTTCAAAAAGGGTGACGTTCTCGCCATCGCACGTCTTGCCGGTATCATGGGGGCAAAAAAAACCCCTGACCTCATCCCCCTATGTCACCCTCTGATGCTAACCTCAGTGAAGGTAGATTTCACTCTGGACCCAGACAATAACGCGATTGAAGTTATTGGAACGTGTAAGTTAACGGGACAGACTGGCGTCGAGATGGAAGCACTGACCGCTGTATCAATTGCCTCTTTGACTATCTACGATATGTGCAAAGCAGTTGATAAGGGCATAAAAATTACAGACATCAGACTTATCAAAAAAACGGGTGGTAAATCAGGCACCTACGAGGCAAAATAATGATACTGGTTGAAGAAGCTTTAAAACGGGTACTCGCAGGATTTACAAAACTGTCCCCCGAAACTGTTTCCCTTCACGATGGCTTGGGACGGGTTCTCGCAAAAGATATCAAGGCCAGATTAACACAACCTCCGACAGATGTTTCTGCCATGGATGGTTTTGCCGTTAAATCCTCTGACATTCAATCTGTTCCTGTAACACTTAAAATCAGGGGCGAAGCCCCGGCTGGTGGAAGCTACGAGGCTCAACTCCAAGACGGCGAAGCAGTTCGTATCTTTACTGGTGGCCCCGTCCCACTTGGGGCTGATTGTATTGTTATTCAGGAAAACACCGATCATGACGATGAAGAGGTAACTGTTAAACAAAGCGAAGAACCTGGTCGCTTCATTCGCCCCGCTGGACTGGACTTTAGCGAGGGGCAAATCGGCCTTGAAAAAGGTACGCTACTTTCGGCACGAGACCTCGCACTTGCAGCAGCCATGAACCACCCCTGGCTAGAGGTATATCGGAAGCCTAAAGTTGCAATACTGGCAACTGGAAATGAAGTTGTCCTGCCCGGCGTAACACCCGGCCCCAATCAAATCATCAGCTCGAACACAACCGCTCTTATGTCATTTGTTAGAGAATGCGGCGGTGAACCTATATCGCTTGGTATTGCCCCTGATGACAAAGAAGCTCTTTCAGCGATGGCCAAGGGAGCAGAAGGCGCTGATCTTTTGTTAACAACAGGTGGGGCCTCTGTTGGCGATCACGATCTTGTTCGTTCCGTACTTGGTGAACAAGGTTTGGAAATTGATTTTTGGCGCATTGCCATGCGCCCGGGAAAGCCTCTTATCTTTGGTAAGCTCGGGAAAACACCGATGATCGGTCTTCCCGGAAACCCGGTTTCAACACTTGTATGCGCTTACATTTTTGCCCGCCCGGCCCTGTGGAAAATGACAGGTAGAGACCCTGATAACTTACAGGTAGAAAAAGCTATACTCACTCAAGATTTGGGTGAAAATGATAAGCGTCAGGATTATTTAAGAGCAAAGTTATCAACAAACTCATCAGGACAACTACAAGCCACGCCTTTTGAGCGGCAGGACAGCGCGATGTTAAACCTACTTCGCAAGGCTGACTGCCTTGTGATTCGCGCCCCCTTCGCTTCGCCTGTAGCCAAAGGTACAGAAGTAGAGATAATTCGGCTTTAACGGTAAGAAAAGACGCAAAACAGCTTGACCTGAAACGAGAACCAAAGTAGAACAAATGTTATGTTTTTGTTTTGTTCTACAGAAATCCAGTTCTGTATTTCGGGGGAATTTTAATGCTGACCAAGAAACAACGTGAGCTATTGCTTTACATTCGGGATCACTTATCTCGAACAGGTGTTTCGCCTTCATTCGATGAAATGAAGGACGCACTGGCATTAAAATCAAAATCAGGCATTCACCGCCTAATAACAGCCCTGGAAGAACGAGGCTTTATTCGACGGCTTGCGCACAGAGCGCGAGCAGTTGAAATTCTGAGACTACCAGAAGATTTAGGGCCTGTTCCGCAAGCTCAGGAATTTAATGCCCTAAAACAGCAAAACAATCGCCTGCTTAATGAAAACATCGAAGCGGCCAATCAATCATCCGAAGACACTGTACAGCTCCCTCTTTATGGGAAAATTGCAGCAGGTACACCGATTGAAGCACTAAATGATCCCGATAATTACGTTGACGTTCCTTTGAACCTTCTAAACGGTGGCGATCACTATGCCCTGACAGTTGAGGGGGATTCAATGATCGAAGCAGGCATTCTTGATGGTGATACTGTTTTGATCAAAAGATGCGATACCATAGAAAATGGTCAAATAGGTGTGGCTTTTGTTGATAATGCAGAAGCAACTCTTAAGCATGTCAGACGCCAAAGTGGCAAAATAGAACTAGAACCAGCTAATGCTGCCTATGAAACTAAAACCTATGAATCTGACAGAGTTCAAGTACAAGGCAAGCTTGTTGGCCTACTAAGAACATATCATTAACAGTATATTATTCGACGTTCTCAATACTTTAAATTAAAAACTATTCACTTCTACTCCAAGGGCGATCACCGGTAATTTTATTAACCTTTTGTATGTTCGGGGTGCCCTGCATAATTGATATGCTATGCACTCCACCCTTCCTCAAGCCCCATTTATCCAAAGAAAGGGAACTATGGTCTGCGCCATTTTCCCGACACCATCGTGGAATTTTCAGCCCAGGCACCACAAGTAGTTGCCCCTGATTACACTCCTCCAGAAAAGCTGTACCGTTCTTTACAAAAGAGATTTTCACACCTTTTAATCTTATGCGGCAAGCTTCTTCGTCACATTTCAAATAGGTACGAGGTAGCTCTTCCCAAGGCTTAACGCTTTTTAGGGCAAGGTCCTGTTTCCAGATCCGAGCGACAAACCTCGACCGTCTCGTGTTGTTGAGATAAAGCGTATCATTGATAGCAATACCTATTAATTGTCCTTTGGGGTCAACTAAGATATCAGGATCAGAAGAAAACATATTGATAAAAATAACAAAAAATACGACAGGAATGATCCCGAACCACCTAAGTCTAGTTTTAAAAAGACAAAGCCAAATGCCACCTAATGTTACAATAACCAATGCAAGGACTGGAAAAGCACTTAACCTCCATTCTCCATAAGGAATTTGAGAAATGGCACGGGAAATCCATAATAAAAATTCAAAAGCATGCCCTAGCAATTGAATTGCCCATCCTTCCAATCCCAAAGGAAACGACACATAACATATCAAAACCAATGGCATGAGGATGAAAGCCGTGAAGGGAACGGCCACCAAATTAGCAAGAATTCCGTATAAAGGCAGGCTATGAAAATGATAGAGAACAAAAGGTGCCGTCGCGATCGAGGCTACAAGGGAACAATAACAAGTAAGTTTTATCCCATTTAGCATTTTTCCCACAAAATGCTGTTCAACATTTTTATGAGAATACCTCTCGAAAAAAGCGACAAGCGCCAGAACCGCAGAAAACGACATCTGAAAACTGGCTGAGATCAAAACTTCAGGGTAAATCAGAAGCAAGAACAACGCCGCGACGGAAACCGTTCTGATGGAAAGGGCTTTACGATCGAACACCACAGCGCCCAAACTTACTGCTATCATAATAAAAGCACGTTGGGCTGACAGAGGATGATTAATGAGTAACAAATAAAAGAAACAGAAAACGATTGCAGCGACCGCCGCGATCTTTTTGATGGGATAATTTAATGCAAGACTTGGAAATAAAGCTAAGACAAAGCGAATGACAAAGAAAACAATCCCGGCCATCAACCCCATATGTAATCCGGAAATTGCCAATAAGTGAGCTAGCCCCGCATTACGAATTTCTTCTTTTGTTACCTTAGAGAGTCCTCTTTTTTGCCCCGTTAGAAAAGTTACAACAAGATCCCTTTGATCACCTTCTATATATTTCCCCACATCTCGGACAATTGAATTACGAGTTTCTGCTATCACCATACTCAGGTATTCAAGGAAATGCGGACTTTCCTTCATACTTCGCTCTTCGAGTATCTCTGCCTTGCCAAGAATATAACCAACCGCACCTATCTGTTGATAATAAGCATATCTTGCATAATTAAATCCACCGGGGATACTGGGTCGTGCCGGAGGCTGGATAACGGCCAAACCCCTCACACGCATTCCGATATGGATATCTTCCTGAAGAAGATTTGACTTTAATCGTATGGTATGAGGCGTACTGAGCCATTTGAAAGCTTTTCCCGATAGATTATCCAACAAGTACCTCTGCCCTGGGGAGCTTGGCTCTATCTGAACAACCCGCCCTTCGAAGTAACTGGGACCGAATTGCCGCTCAATTATCGGCGCAGCTATTCGATCAGTCCGATAGGTTGCAGCAACAAGCCCCAATAAAACGAGGGAGGCAGCAATTAAAATATATCTGGTCAGTAAATAAATTGCGCCTTTGGCATTATTCCTATCGGGAGTAGGAAAAATATAAAACAGGGCAGCTATCGCGCTCAACAAAATCAGAAAAATAATGAGAGATAACAGTAAACTTGGCTCAAAAGGCAGCGAGAAATAAAGACCAATTCCTGTCCCAATAAAAACAGGTAACCAATTGGCAAACGCCCCCTGCTCTTTGGCAAACAACTCTGACAGCACGAAAATTATCCCCCTCTCCCCAGTGTATTACAATAAAAGGGAAAAACATCATATTTCTTCAACTCAAACCAATTATGATATGTCTTTATTTTTGTGCATGAATAACTCATCAGCGGTATACTAAAGTTATACAAATTAAACCTGCCTATTTGCGAGATAGGCAACAATGTGTTAAACCTCGGCGAAACCCAGTCTTTGTTATCCAGGTCGAAAGTTTAACAGAACTTCGCAAACACCGGATAACCCTCACTAAGACTAGCACCCAAAACCTCTGGATTATCGGAAGATCTTCATGAGCCATTCCACGAAACAGGTCGTGACCCGTTTTGCACCTTCACCTACTGGATTTCTTCATATTGGAGGCGCACGCACAGCGCTCTTTAACTGGCTCTTCGCCAAACATCATGGCGGAAAATATTTGTTGCGTATCGAAGATACTGATCGCAAGCGTTCAACTCCGGAAGCAATCGAGGCCATAATAGACGGTCTGAACTGGCTGGGGCTTAACCATGACGATGAGATTACATACCAGTTTTCTCGCGCTGAACGACACCAGCAGGTCGCTCAACAGCTTTTGTCAGAAGGCAAAGCCTATCATTGTTATTGCAGCCCTGAAGAGCTGACTGAAATGCGTGAAACCGCACGTGCCGAAGGTCGTCCAATGAAGTATGATGGCCGCTGGCGTGATCGCCCTGCATCTGAAGCACCTGAAGGCGTTAAACCAGTCGTACGCCTGAAAATGCCACAAGAAGGCGAAACCCTTATCAAGGATCTAGTCCAAGGTGACGTTACAGTCGCCAACAGCCAACTTGATGATATGGTATTGCTAAGAGCAGATGGTACACCAACTTACATGCTATCTGTCGTCGTTGATGATTACGATATGGGGATCACGCACATTATACGTGGCGATGATCACCTGACAAACGCTTTCAGACAGGCACAGCTGTTTAAAGCAATGGGGTGGGAACTCCCATACTTTGCTCACATACCTCTTATCCACGGCGCAGATGGGGCTAAACTATCAAAGCGACATGGTGCTTTGGGTGTTGAGGCCTATCGCGATGAAATGGGGTATCTGCCAGAAGCCCTACGCAACTACTTATTACGTTTAGGTTGGGGGCACGGCGACGAAGAAGTCATTTCTACCGAACAAGCAATTAAATGGTTTGATATTGATGGCGTAGGTAAATCACCTTCTCGCTTTGACTTTGCAAAGCTTGAAAACCTGAATGGCATCTATATCCGTAATGCGGATGATAGCTATCTCGCTGATATTATCTCTCCTCTCATTTCCGCAAAAGAAGAGATTGTTATATCTGCAGACCAGAAAGCTGTTCTTGTCAAAGGAATGTCTGGCCTGAAAGAACGCGCAAAAACGATTATCGATCTCGCCGAAAGTGCTGGCTTTTACGTTAAAAGTCGTCCCTTGCAACTAAACGATAAAGCCAAGAAACTTTTATCAGTTGAAGGCAAAGAGAATTTAAGCAACCTGCTACCAATTCTTCAGAACCTTCCAACTTGGGAAGAAGAACCCTTGGAAGCTACGGTAAAAGGCTTTGCCGAAGAGGCTGAGTTAAAACTCGGAAAAATTGCCCAGCCTTTACGCGCTGCACTAAGTGGTTCCAATGTATCTCCGGGAATATTTGAAGTCATGGAGATATTGGGAAAAGACGAATCACTCAACCGAATTACAGATCAAATTTGAGGTTATAAATAATTAAAAATATTGCAGCGCACAATTTGATCTTAAGTAGCAAAAGTATTATGCTGCTGCGCAACAAACCAGAATAATAACAAAGAGCAGAGGTTCCAAATATGTCAGATACCGACAACAAAAATAGCGTTACCGTTACGGACAACCGCACCGGACACAGTTGGGATATGCCGATCCTTCAGGGAACTTGTGGACCAAATGTTATCGATGTTAGGAAACTTTACAGCGAATCTGGTTGTTTTACATATGATCCAGGGTTCACTTCAACGGGTAGTTGTGATTCCTCTATTACCTACATTGACGGTGACAAGGGGATATTGCGCCACAGAGGATATTCTATTGAAGATTTAGCCTCTGGAAGTGACTACATGGAAACATGTTATCTTCTGCTGAATGGTGAACTACCGACGAAAGCAGAATCTGACGAGTTCAAAAATCAAATCACCTACCACACAATGCTCCATGAACAGATGCTGAATTTCTACCGCGGTTTCCGCCGTGATTCGCATCCGATGTCAATTATGGTTGGTGTTGTAGGGGCTCTTTCTGCGTTTTATCATGATTCAACTGATATTCGCGACCCACAACAGCGTTTGATAGCATCACATCGTCTTATTGCGAAGATGCCAACAATTGCTGCTTATGCCTATAAATATTCTATCGGTCAGCCCTTCGTCTATCCAAAGAACGATCTTAGCTATGCCGAAAACTTCCTTCACATGACTTTTTCTGTTCCATGTGAGGAATACAAGGCAAGCCCCGCGCTTGTTCGTGCAATGGATCGCATTTTCATTCTACATGCAGATCACGAACAAAATGCATCAACCTCCACAGTACGTATCGCAGGCTCAAGTGGTGCAAATCCATTCGCTTGCATTGCGGCTGGCATTGCATCTCTTTGGGGACCTGCTCACGGCGGGGCAAACGAAGCTGTTCTCAACATGCTTCAACAAATTGGGCATAAAGACAATATTCCAAAATTCATCGAACGGGCAAAAGACAAAAATGATCCATTCCGTCTGATGGGCTTTGGTCACCGTGTTTATAAAAATTACGATCCACGTGCATCTGTGATGCGTGAATCCTGTCATGAAGTCCTTGAAGAGCTCGGTATCAACGATCCGCTTCTTGAACTTGCAATGGAACTTGAAAAAGTTGCGGTTTCTGATCCGTATTTCGCCGAGAAAAAACTATTCCCGAATGTTGATTTCTATTCAGGTATTATTCTCCGAGCGATGAACTTCCCAACATCTATGTTTACAGTTCTCTTTGCCTTGGCAAGAACCGTTGGGTGGGTCGCGCAGTGGAAAGAAATGATCGAAGATCCAAGCCATAAAATCAGCAGACCTCGTCAGCTTTATCTTGGTTCTGATGAACGTGATTTTATCCCTGTAGAAAAGCGTTAAGCTTCATAACGCGACATTACAACTGTCAAAGCATCTAGATAGTTACAATAAAAAAACCAGCTGTGTTTCACAGCTGGTTTTTTCATCTCTATTTTTAGGACCTTTTCTTTATTGATCTGTTGTCAGAAAAGAAAAATCTGAGGTCAATCTTCAACAACCCCAATCACATCACACAAAAAAATTACGACATAAAAAAAGCGGCCCCAAATCTGAGGCCGCTTTTCCTGAGAAAACAGAAATTATTAATGTGCCAAAATTTGGCTCAGGAATTTCTGTGTTCTCTCCGATTGAGGATTATTAAAGAACTCTTCTGGTTCATTTTGCTCAATAATCTCACCGCCATCCATAAAGATAACTCTATCCGCAACTTTACGTGCAAATCCCATTTCGTGGGTTACGCAAAGCATTGTCATGCCTGTTTCAGCAAGCTCAATCATTGTATCAAGAACCTCAGCAATCATCTCAGGATCAAGAGCCGATGTTGGCTCATCAAACAACATGATGCGTGGGTTCATACAAAGAGAACGTGCAATAGCAACACGTTGCTGCTGACCACCAGAAAGCTGTCCAGGGAATTTACTTGCCTGATCTGGAATTTTAACACGTTCCAGATAGTGCATTGCAATTTCTTCGGCTTCTTTCTTCGGCATCTTGCGGACCCAAATAGGCGCAAGAGTACAGTTTTCAAGAACACTTAGATGCGGAAAGAGGTTAAAGTGCTGGAAGCACATACCAACTTCACGACGGATCGCATCAATGTTTTTGAGATTTCCTGTCAGTTCAATATTATCAACGATAATATCGCCCTGCTGATGCTCTTCCAAGCGGTTGATGCATCGAATCAATGTGGATTTACCTGAACCGGAAGGACCACAGATAACGATCCGCTCCCCCCGTTGAACGTTCAGATTGATATCTTTCAACACATGAAACTGGCCATACCATTTGTGAACACCGTTCAGCTGGATAGCCACCTCATCTGTTTTTTTCGAGGTATTGGTACTTGCATTACTCATAATACCACGGGCTCCTTATCTTTTATGACCAGTGTGAAGTTTATTTTCAAGCCATAGGCTGTAACGCGACATTGCAAAACAGGATATGAAGAACAACAGCGCAATAAAGGCATACGTTTCCGGTGCCAAACCACGCCACTTAACATCTGCAACAGCCACCAGACCAATACCGATCAAATCAAACAAACCGATAATTGAAACAAGTGTTGTATCTTTGTACAGACCTATAAATGTGTTCACAATTCCTGGAATAACAATGCGAAGTGCCTGTGGAAGAATGATTAAACGCATGGATTGCCAATAGCTTAGCCCCATAGCATCTGCACCTTCATACTGACCTTTCGGAATAGCCTGAAGACCGCCACGAATGACCTCTGCCATATAAGCGGAAGAGAACAAGGCAACACCGATCAAAGCACGAAGTAACTTGTCAAAGTTCACGCCCTCAGGCAGGAACAATGGCAACATATTCGACGCCATGAAAAGAATGGTGATCAAAGGTACACCGCGAATAAACTCGATAAAGCAAACACACAGTGTCCTAACAATCGGCATATTGGATCGACGCCCAAGCGCCAACACAATACCAATTGGCAAAGAGGCAACAATACCAGTAACCCCCAAGACAAGGGTTAGTAACAACCCACCCCATTCATCAGTATCAACAGTTTCCAGTCCCCAACCACCACTCAGGAGGTAAAAAGCAATAAAAGGAAATATTGCTGAGAACAGAAGAAACTTCCCACGATGCGGTATGTTATCAAATAATACCGGAACAATGGCAACAACCATCAAGATAAAGGTAAGGTTTGGCCGCCAATATTGATCAGTTGGATAAAGCCCATACATAAATTGATGGAAACGATCTCCAATCACAAGCCAGCACGCGCCACCTAAATCACAATCTGCTTTCGTTTCCCCCGTAAAGGTTGCCCCCGTTAAGGTCCAGAAAATTATTGCAGATAAAACATGGTAAAGAAAAAAGACAGCAACCAGTGTTAGAATTGTATTACCAACACTTGAAAATAATCTCTTCTTAAACCATGCAATTAATCCGGCTTCGCCCAAAGGCGGAGGAAGATCAGGATGCTCACCAGGAGCATATTGTTGTTCAGTTACACTCATCTGCCCCTCCTACCTTTCTACCAAACTAACGCGGTTATTATACCAGTTCATAAATGCTGAAATTAGCAAGCTAATTGTCAGATATACGAGCATGGTAATAAAGATCACTTCAATCGCCTGCCCTGTCTGGTTCAATGTCACACCGCCAAAAGACTGCACAATATCCGGGTACCCAATGGCAACCGCAAGTGATGAGTTTTTGGTCAAGTTAAGATATTGACTGGTCATCGGAGGAATAATCACCCGAAGAGCCTGGGGCAGAATAATCAGGCGCATTGTCCAACTTGGACGTAAGCCCAATGCCTCAGATGCCTCTGTTTGTCCGTGAGAAACAGATTGAATTCCCGCACGAACGGTTTCAGAGATAAAGGCTGCTGTATAAAGACTTAGCGCGAACCAAAGAGCAGTGAATTCAGGCTTGATAACCACACCACCTTTGAAGTTAAAGCCTTTTAATTCAGCATATGCAAAATCAAGAGGAAACCCCGTCACAGCAAAAGCAAGAAGTGGCAAGCCGATAATCATCGCTGTATTTGTCATAAATACAGGATATATCTTACCAGTAGCGGCCTGAGTTTTCTTTGCCCAACGCGCAAAAAAGATGCTCGCAACAATCGCAACAACCAATGCGATGGGCACAAGCATAAACCCATCACCAGGTAGCGGTTCTGGTAAAACAAGACCACGTTTGTTCAAGATTATAATATCATTAAACATTGTAATACTTTGCTTTACGGAAGGCAAAGCGAGGAAAATCGCATACCAGAGAAGAATTTGCAGCAACAGAGGAACGTTACGAGTAAATTCGACATAACAATAAACAATTCTACTCACCAACCAGTTTGGTGATAGACGCAAAACACCCAGGAAAACACCTAAAAATGTTGCTGCAATAATTCCTAAGAAGGAAACCAGAAGTGTATTGAACAACCCAACAAGGAATACCCGTCCATGTGTATGAGTTGCTGTATATTCCATAAAGGGAGAAATGGCGATATCGTATCCAGCGGCAGCATCAAGAAAAGCAAAACCGGTTTGAATACCGCGTTTTTCAATATTATGCGCTGTGTTATAAACGATGAATACGAGGAATGCGCCTAGCAGGCCTATTACAAGAGCCTGAAAGAAAAGCGATCTAAACCGCTGATCCGAAAAGAGCGATGCTCCACCCGACCCACGGGCATTTTGTGCAGTTTCAGCCGACATACTGCCTCCTAAATGCTTATTTTTATTAAAATTAAAGCCTGTTTAGCTAAGGTAGGGCCACCAATTCTGGCAGCCCCACGCAAAGTTAAATCAGGCTTTAATGTCTCGACTTAGCGCATTGGAGGAGCGTAAAGAAGACCACCATCTTTCCATTGAGCGTTGATACCGCGCTCGATGTTCAGAGTATCAGTAAGGTTTCTTTTGAAAGACTCACCATAGTTACCAACGTTTTTAACTACGTTGTATGCCCATTTAGCGTCCAGACCAAGCTGCTCGCCCATGTTGCCTTCAGCACCAATAAGACGAAGAACAGATGGGTTTGTAGAAGAAGCCATCTCGTCAATGTTCTCAGAGGTCACACCAAGTTCTTCAGCAATGATCATCGCGTTAAGAGTCCAGCGGGCAATATCACCCCACTGTTGGTCGCCGTGACGTACGAGAGGACCTAATGGCTCTTTGGAAATGATTTCTGGAAGAACAATCTGCTCATCAGGAGCGGAAAGTGTGGAGCGAAGAGAATACAGACCGGAAGCATCTGTTGTGTAAACGTCACAACGACCTTCGTCATATACTTTCCCGCCTTCTTCGGCAGTTGCAACTGGAACTGTTTCGTATTTCATGCCTTGAGCACGGAAATAGTCAGCCAGGTTAAGCTCAGTTGTTGTACCAGTCTGAACACAAACAGAAGCACCGTCTAGCTCAGTCGCGCTGGAAACACCGAGTGATTTGTTTACGAGGAAACCTTGACCATCGTAGTAGTTAACGCCTACAAACTCAAAACCAAGGTTAACATCACGGGAAAGTGTCCACGTGGTGTTACGCGCAAGCAGATCAATCTCACCAGACTGAAGAACGGTGAAACGCTCTTTAGAAGTCGTGGGAGTGATTTTCACTTTCATTGGGTCGCCCAATACAGCTGCTGCAACTGCGCGACATACATCAACGTCAAGACCTTCCCAAACGTTTTCTGCGTTAGGAGCAGCAAAACCAGGTAGAGGTGTTGCGACACCACAATTAAGCTCGCCGCGAGCTTTAATATCGTCAAGAGTACCAGCCTGAGCTGCTGTTGTCATTGCTGTGGCCGCTGCGGCCGCAAACAGGACTTTTCCGAATTTCATTTTTTGTGTCTTCCCTGCTGTTTAACACGTTTATTGTTTGTTTAAGACGCCGCAAACAGGACATCCCGATTAATTTTTCATCGGCATACAAATTGTTCATCAACGCAATAAACATGTATAACCAGTAACCTATCTAAGCCTCTCAGAAAACAGCATTTTTTACTTTGTTAGGGGACAATTTTCCTTGCTATTGAAAAAAATCTTATAAATCAACAAATTAGACACACATTACTTTTTCAAACTTTCTTCGTTTTCTGCAAAAAATTTGTACATACAGATTTCAAACATGGTTAATTTGTCTTTTTTTTTGATTTTTTATCCTTAAAACGGCGTATAACCTCTTAAAAAAGAATCCTTCTGAATTGTTACACATCAAAACCTCACCTTTCCGGCCTTCACAGAATTACTTGCAATCGTCTGCTTCTATCGTGATGCTGCCATTCACAAAATAACGTCCACTATAAACATCATAATACGGTAATAGAGAAATCCTAATGTCGAACAATAAATATGCCGCAGAAACTAAAGTTACCCAACTTGGTCGGGATCCAATGGCAAACTTTGGGGTCGTTAACCCACCTGTGTATCATGCCTCTACCATTCTCTTTAAAGACACAGCAGAAATGGAACAAAGGGCTGCGACAAAGTTCGACAAAGGAACAATGAATTATGGGCGTCAGGGCACACCGACAGTCTTTGCCTTGGAAAATGCGATTGCTGAATTAGAAGGTGGGTATGGTGCTTTTTCTGTATCCTCCGGCCTTGCTGCCATTACGACAGCAATTCTGAGTGTTGTAGAATCCGGCGACCACATTCTCGTAACAGATTCAGTTTACGCCCCCACTCGTTTTTTCTGCAAAGACGTTCTTAAACGCATGGGCGTAGAAACAACTTATTACGACCCGCTCATCGGTAAAGATATTGAACAGCTAATTCGCCCGAACACACGCCTTGTTTTCACAGAATCACCCGGTTCGCACACATTTGAGATGCAGGATATCCCAGCGATCACCAAAGCTGCGCACAATAAAGGCGTCTTGGTGATCATGGATAATACGTGGGCGACCCCCCTGCTTTGCAAATCCTTTGAACTTGGTGTGGATATTTCTGTGCACGCTGGTACGAAGTATATCGTCGGGCACTCAGACGCCATGTTAGGGCTGATTATTACAACAGAAGAGCTCTATCAAAAAATCAAAGAAACCACTTTTCACTTAGGACAATGCTCTGGCCCCGATGATGTTTACCTCGCCCAACGCGGCTTAAGAACAATGGCGGTCCGCTTGAAACAGCACCATGAAAGCGGATTAACTGTGGCTAACTGGCTCTCAAAGCGCCCAGAAGTCTCTTCTGTTCTTCACCCTGCCCTTGAAAGCGATCCTGGTCACAAGATATGGAAGCGCGATATGACAGGGGCAAGCGGCCTGTTCGGCTTTATCCTCAACCCAACGTCAAAGGCAGCCGTCAACGCGATGGTTGACAGCTTGAACCTTTATGGAATTGGTTATAGTTGGGGTGGGTATGAAAGCCTTATTCTCCCAAGTGATCCAAGCTCCATCCGCACAGCAACAAAGTGGTCTGCTGCCGGACCGTTAATAAGACTGCATATCGGCTTAGAAAGCCCTGATGATCTCATCATGGATCTAGAGGCTGGCTTTGAAAAATTATCATCCTAGGAATCCCATTCATGAGTAATACTAAGTTTGATACCCTTCTATCCAGCCTCAAATTCAATGACCAAGGCCTTATACCTGCTATCGCCCAAGATAGTGTTAAGGAAGATGTCCTCATGATGGCTTGGATGAATAAAGCATCTATCGAAGAAACTTTCGCCAGTGGTCGTGTCTGTTACTGGTCAAGATCACGTCAGGCGCTATGGAAAAAGGGCGAAACATCTGGCCAGCACCAAGAACTCGTTGATTTCCTTATCGACTGTGATCGAGACACCGTATTGGTAAAAGTTAAACAACACGGCGTCGCGTGCCATACAGGTCGCCGGAGTTGTTTTTATTTTTCAGTTTCTGAAAACGGCGACTGCAAAGAAACCTCGGACATTGAGATAGATCCTAAAGATCTTTACAAGGGTAAGCCTTCATAAAAAATCATCATTAATACGAATAAATAAAAGCTGCTCTGGTCAATTATGAGCAGCTTTTATTTTTTATATCTCAGAAAATACGAGACCGCTAAAAAATCAAAAAAACCAGCGAACTACCTGAAATATTAGCAGAGCATTAACCCATTCACTCTATCTTTGGCATAATATATTAATTAAAGATGTTAGGTGTGTGAAAATGAATTCGGGTTCTGTTATCAGCGAAGAAGAAGCAGATAAACTCGCTGAAGGCGAAATGTTGGATGAAGCAAGAGATGTGGCATCCAGTCTGGAAGTCAACCTTCAGCAAGTTCGAACAGGCGGACTGGATGGGAAAACTGCTGCTGAACGTTTAGCGCAAGATTCGTCTAACCTAAGATTTAAGGCAAAATCAGTAAATATACCGGGCTTAGCAGCCATAACCCATAGGCTGGATGAATATCTTTCCGGCCTAACAGATCTTGAACCCAAACACATTCAAGACCTTCAAACCTATAGTGACAAGATTTCCGCGTTGCTTGACGGCGAAGCTTTACCAGCAGAAAACATTGCCGAAGTTGTGCGCTCTATGCCGCACCAGATTACTTTTAATGTCGAAGACATCGAAATTACAAACACAGAAGTTTTGCTTGTGATCCCGCAAAAAACTGCTGGCAAGGTTGTGGCTCGTGAACTCGCAGCATGCGGATATCGTGTTACGTCACTAACGGAACCTCTGGAAGCAATCACAATGATTCTGGAAACAAAGCCGGATCTCGTCATAACCTCTATGGTTATGCCACGACTTGGTGGGGCTGATCTCGCTTGCGCCTTGAAGGCAATGCCATCGACCAAAAAATCGCACGTCGCTGTGTTGACAAGCTTGCCATCTGATCATCCAGACATGCAGGAATTACCAATGAATGTCGGTGTAATTCGTCGGGGAACAACCTTTGGTGACGACCTTGCTGACGTCCTGCAAAAATTTAATATTACATAAAAAAAGTAAAATCAGACATTGCTCATTTAGAACCGCACGTTATGTATAAGGGGAACTTACCCCGCACAATGTGCGGTTTTTTTATGGATAAACACTTTTACGGAGAAACACCATGTCTGATCAAGTTCGTGCATCACACATCCTGCTTATGTACGAAGGCTCTATGCGTTCTACAGCAACACGTTCACAAGAAGAAGCTCAAACTCTTATCCAGGATCTGAAAACCCAGGTCGAAGCCGGCACTGCGTTTGCTGATTTGGCAAAAGAACATTCTGACTGCCCATCAGGTAATGAAGGTGGTGATCTCGGCCACTTTGGCAAAGGAATGATGGTTCCGGAATTTGAAGAATCCGCGTTCTCAATGGAAGTCGGTGAAACCAGTGGTGTCGTTGAAACATCTTTTGGGTACCACCTTATTCAACGCACCGAATAAGACAAAGTTAACGAGATTCTGCTCAAATTTATGCTGATCAAATTTGTATAAATAACAAAGGGACAGACTTTGGATACGGATAAGACAGACCGCCGTCGTCATAAGAGATATCAAAAATCAATCCTGGCATTGGTAAAAATCAATGAGCATTGGGAAAAAACTGAATGTTTTGATATATCTGGTGGTGGAGTATGTTTAGATTCTCCAGCCCGTCCCGAACTCGGCAAAACCCTCGAGCTACATATTGAAGGATTTGGACGCTTTGAAGGGAAAACCATCCGACATCTTGCAGATGGTTTCGTCATTCAATTCAGCTCCTCAGAACATATCCTGAACCAGCTCGCGACAGATCTCGACAACTCATAAAAAAAGCGGGGAAAATAACATTCCCCGCTTTTTTGTTTCATCAACTATGATACGTAATTATTTAATCAAATAACGCATCGATGTCATCTTGTGTAATGCCTTCGTTTTCGGCTGCAGGACCGTTCATAAGCTGATCATCACCTTCTCGACCATCTTCGACACCAACCGGCAGATCCATAAACGCTTCGGCACCCCAAATGTTAATCATCGATACAATACGATCTTCAATAAAACGAAGCGTATTAATAATTTTCGTCATTCGTTGACCTGTAACATCTTGAAAGTTTGAAGCCTCAAGAATTGTAATCACATGATTAGCAATTTTGTCACAAGCCGTTTGCACATCCGAATCATCGCTCATTAATGCAGAAAGTTCATTTACGGTTGCTTCGATCTGCTCATTCGCATCCAAAATGCTATTTGTGGCTGTTTCCGTGGCCATAACAATCGCATCAAGCTCATTGGTTGACTGGGCAAAGGGATCATCAACATCATCAGGGTGTTTGATTTGGGCGATCTCTTTCTTCGTCTTCCCAATCATCCGAACCATTTGTGCAATTTCGACACGAACGTCTTCCGCGTCGTTAAAGCTTTTCTCGGCATCGGTTTGCTGAGCAGATGTATGCCGAACAGCTGCATTTGATTGTTTCAAGGCAACGATTTCGGACCTCAGCTCATTAATAGATTCAAACAACTGCATGTTTGAAACATTGGCATTCGGTGACAATCCCCTACGAAGTCGAACTCCTCGTTCAGCAGCGTATTCTTTTCTTGGATCGTTATTACTCATCTCTTACTCCCAAAAATCCCCCGTATTTGATGATGACGATACCCCAACAAAATTAATGAAAATTGAATATGTTGTTATTTTAGCGATTAAATTTCAGTTTTTTTTGACCAGTTGAACAAATTTTTGATCTTTGACAATAAGGATTAGTTGAACATATTAGCTTTTTGCCTCACCATACATACCCGAGTCCGAGTAGATATCGGATTAAGGCAAAAAAGATTTTTATAACTGATAAACAGGGATTGGGCTCTCAAATGAAGAAGCTATTCCAGACGGCTGCTGCGTCAATTATTGCATTAACGGCTGCAGCCTCACACGCAGAAGACATAAAACCAGCCGTTGTTTTTGACATGGGTGGTAAATTCGATAAATCCTTCAACGAAGGCGTTTATAACGGCGTAGAAAAGTTTTCAAAAGAAACTGGCATTAAGTATCGTGAATTTGAAGTTACGAATCCTTCACAACGTGAACAGGCTATTCGTAAAATGGCACAACGTGGCGCGGACCCAATCGTTGGTGTTGGCTTTGCTCAAGGCCCCGCTATTGAAAAAGTTGCCAAAGAATATCCAGATATTCGTTTCACAATAATCGATTCAGTTGTTGACCTGCCAAATGTACAGTCCGTTGTCTTTAAAGAACATGAAGGATCTTTCCTTGTTGGTGTTCTTGCTGCGATGGCATCCGAAAACCAAAAAGTTGGCTTTATTGGCGGCATGGATATTCCGCTTATTCGTAAATTTGCCTGTGGCTATGCTCAAGGTGCTAAATACGCGGTTAATTCTGCCGAGGTTTATAGCAACATGACGGGTACAACACCATCAGCTTGGAACGACCCAAGTAAAGGTAGCGAGCTTGCAAAAAGCCAGTTTGATAAAGGTGCTGATGTGATCTTTGCCGCTGCTGGCGGAACAGGTATCGGTGTTTACCAAGCAGCTAAAGATGCAGGTAAATACGCAATTGGTGTGGATTCAAACCAAAACCATATACAGCCAGGAACAATGCTAACTTCCATGACCAAAGGTGTAGATGTTGCTGCCTATAACGCATTCAAGGATGCAATGGAAGGCACCTGGAAACCAGGTCTTCATGCGCTAGGCCTT
>NZ_CAKZMP010000026.1 GCF_937128705.1 uncultured Kiloniella sp.
AGAATAGCAATAAGGGACGAGACCATCATGATGATTGAGATAACTTTCTCAACCTGATTTCTTGCTCTCAGTTCCGGGTTAATTTTTTTGAGACTTGTGAATAAAGCAAGTAAAGAAAATGCGATAGCAACAACAGCCATGGCAAAATAGCTGATTTGTCTAAAGAGTGAATAATTATCTGCTGCGGATAAAAGGGCAGCGTCTGGTTCGCGGCTCAAAATGCCACCAGAGGCCAGATTGACAACATCATTAATGTAAAGCGTTAGTTGATCTGGTGTTATAGAGCCATTGCTCTCTTTTAACTGTGAGGCAACAAGCATTTCTGCAATTTGCGGCTCAAAAATCATCCAGCTAGCCATAATAAGAAGGCTTGGCAGGCCACACCACAAGGCGGTGTATAGGCCGTAGTAGGGTAGTCTAGAATGCAGAGGCTGATCTGAATGACCAGATAACGCTACTGCCCGCCCTTTTCCCAGGATAAAACCCAGTACTGTGAGGAAAAGCAAAGCGAAAAAGAGAGCCAACTGTTCCATTTGATTATATACCCGTAAGGGAATCCACTTTTTTTAAACTGAACTGACTAGAAGCTGGTGACTTGATGTCAAGTCACCAGCTTTCCAGATTAGTCTTATAAGCTTACATGCTCAAAGATTGAAGACCACGGGCAGAGTTTTTAACTTGCTCACGATCAGCCGCAGGAAGCGGGATCAGACCTTTGTCAGCAAGATAACCTTCGTCACCCCAAGCATCTTCTTTTGTGAAAGCGTTAACAAACTCCTGGATACCAGGTACAGAACCTACGTGCTCTTTTTTCACGTAGAAGTACAAAGAACGAGACACGCCGTAGTCACCAGCAGCGATGTTTTCGAATGTTGGCTCTGCGCCTTCAACGATTGACCCTTGGATTTTATCAGCATTCTGGTCAAGGAAGCTAAAGCCAAAGATACCAACAGCCTGTGGGTTAGCTTCAAGCTTTTGAATGATTAAGTTGTCATTTTCGCCAGCTTCAACATAAGCACCGTCTTCACGAATAGTGTGAGCGATTGCTTTGAAAGCTTTCTTGTCGCTTTTACGAAGGGCTTTCAGGCTTTCGAACTTCTTTGCGCCGCCTTCCATAGCCAACTCGACAAAAGCATCACGTGTACCGGATGTTGGTGGCGGGCCTAGAACTTCAATCTTGCTGTTTGGCAGGCTTGAGTCGATGTCGCTCCATTTCTGATATGGATTGTCAACCAACTTACCGTCAACAGGAACCTGTTTAGCAAGAGCCATGAAGATTTGTTTTTTAGTAAGAGTCAGACGGTCACTCTGTTTAGAGTTTGCAAGTACGATACCGTCAAAACCGATTTTTACTTCTGTGATGGAAACACCATTTTTGGTGCACTTTTCATATTCAGAAGCTTTGATACGGCGAGAAGCGTTTGTGATATCCGGGTGTTCAACGCCAACACCTGCACAGAAAAGCTTCATGCCACCGCCAGAACCGGTGCTTTCAACAACAGGCGTTTTGAAACCGGTTGTTTTACCGAATGTTTCAGCAACTGTTGTTGAGAATGGGAAAACTGTAGAAGAACCGACGATGCGGATCTGGTCGCGTGCTTGAGCAGCGCCAGCTACTGCCATCATCATTCCAGCTAGTGCTGTCGCAGTGAGAACTTTTTTAATCACGTTCATGTCTCCGCTATATAGCGTTAATAAATCTCAAGGTACGCATATCCCGATTTTACGGGATCCCCTCAGCGTGAACTGTTTTTACCGTCACTGGGATAATATGCGCTGCCGATCATTCGGCGAGGCAAAACATATCGGGCTAGAGCTATAGTTCTGTGACTCTACTGTGACAGTTTTATTACTCGTATTTAGGTGAAAAAACGAGTAAGTTTAAAATATATTTAGTTTAAGTCATTAATATATAAGAAAATATTTTTCATAATAAAAAAGATCCCAAGAAAATTCCGGGATCTCTTAATTTGAAGCTTTTGTTAAATAACCCAATCTTTATCAAGAATGTCTAGGGTCAGAAATTGACTTCGTTGATATTAATTGGTTTGCGTTGTCCCTCTGTAATCGCTGCTTGAGGTAAGTAAACTGTAAATGTTGATCCACGTCCAACTTCACTGTCGATAGTCAGAACACCGCGGTGACGGTTGACGATGTGTTTTACAATGGCAAGGCCGAGACCTGTGCCGCCAAGTTCTCGGGACCGAGCGGCATCAACACGATAAAAGCGTTCTGTCAGGCGCGGTATGTGTTCCCGGGGAATGCCATCACCTTGATCAATGATAGATATTGCCACGGACGGGCGACCAAGACGACGCATTCCTTGGCTACCAGGACCGTAAGATTTACAGCGAATCGTTACTGTCGTTCCTTGATGCCCATATTTAACAGCGTTTTCTAAAAGGTTCTGAAAAACCTGTGTCAGTGCCTCTGTGTCACCAAGGACGGGAACAACATCATCCATATCCCGGCGGATGGTAATGTTTTTATTTTGAATTTGAGTGTGTAGCCCTTCGATGATTGTGGTCATGGCCTCGCTCAAATCAGTCACGCTGGTTGGTGGTGTGTGCTCAAGTAACTCGATTTTAGACAGAGATAGTAAATCAGATACCAAGCGGGACATACGTTCTGATTGATCTTGCATGATCTTGAGGAATTTTTGCTGTGCGTCAGGATCGTCTTTGGCCGGGCCTTTGAGCGTTTCGATAAAGCCCATCAGGCTTGCTAATGGCGTTTTAAGTTCATGACTGACATTGGCGACAAAATCTTCTCGCATTTGTTCAACGCGTTTTGCCGATGTTAAATCGTGAAGGCTAATAATAACCTTTGTACCGTCCCATGTCTGTTCGGGCATGCGCGCAATGCGTGCTTGGAGATAGCGTTCAACGCGACCGTGAATCTTGAAATCAACGAATCTGGAAATATCTTTCTGGCTTTTTTCAAGTTCATCAATGGTGTTGAGGATGGAGGGATTCCGCAAGACTGTTGAGAGTTCTTTTCCGGCTAATTTATCCTCAAATATTGTCTCAGCTGCGGGATTGCCACGGATAATTTTTCTTTTAGTGCCCAACATGATCAAGGGATCGGGTAAGGAGCGAAGAATTGCTTCGTTGCCATCAGTGACATCTTCTAGTTGGCGTCTGTATTGCTGTCTTTCTTGTGCCATCCGAGACAAGGTTGAATTAAGTTCGGGATATAGAAAGCTGCCCACTGCAGATGGTGGTTCTGGTAGGGCATCTCGACCTTTTAATTGCCGAAGGGCAGTAATATATTCTTTCAGACGTTCAACGTGACTGTAGTGGCTATTTAGAATGTAGCTGGTGCCAACAAGTATGAGTAAACCTGATATCAGTGCTGCTTGCCAGACCACAAGGTGAAGAATGACGAGCGCAAACAGGACGGCAATGGCCGGGGATGATAAAATGAGTGACGACGTAAATAGTCGATTATATTTGTCCTGACGAACTGGCATGTTGACCCGATTGTGTTAGCGAATAATACGGAAAGTAAGTCGTGATTTCCGCCTATACTTAACTTGTCTTCATGACAGTTTGAAGACGGTTATGAAAATTGTTTAAAATCAGTGGCTTCTGGTTATGTAAATCCAGAAGCCACTGATGAGTTCATAAAACCGTAACAAATATGTTTAATTTTTCAAATTAGAGAAAGGGTTCTTCCATCTCATTTGTAATGGATTCATAGGCACCTAATGCTGCCATGGTCACAAGGTCGGTTACTGTTGCCCCCATAGGAACAATCTGTACTGGCTTTTCAAGACCTACCAGCATTGGCCCAATCACGGCCGTGCTGCCACCTGCTTTTTGGATAAGCTTGGTGGTAATATTGGCAGAATGAAGTGCTGGCATAATCAGAATATTGGCAGGCCCGGTGAGACGAGAGAAAGGGAACAATCTTTTTTGGAGATCAAAGTCCAAGGCAAGATTGGCTTGCATTTCCCCTTCGTATTCGAAACCAACATTCATTGTATCAAGTACAGAAACCGCGCGTCTGATGCGTGTTGTCGTTTCCCGGGTTGGATTGCCAAAATTAGAAAAGCTTAAAAAGGCAACACGTGGTTCGTAACCCATGGCCTGAACATGTGATGCGGCCTGAACGGCAATATCGGCAAGCTGTTCAGAGGTAGGCACTTCGTTGACTGATGTATCTGCAACGAATATGGCTTTACCATCGATGATCATCATCGACATGCCCATAGCACGTTTGCCGGGTTTGCAATTGATTGCTCTCATTGCATCATCGAGTGATACCGCAAAGCTACGGGTCAAGCCTGTGACCATGGCATCCGCAATACCATCAGTTACAAGACAGGAGGCAAAGATGTTCCTGTTTTGATTAACCATGCGCTGGCAGTCACGGTAGAGTTTTCCTTTACGCTGTAGGCGGTTGTACACGTAATCTGTATAGCGCTCACGGTGCTCGGAAATACTGGCATTGTGGATTTCAATGAAGTCTCCGTTGATACCCAGTAGCTGCATTGTATCTTTGATGGTTTCTTCGCGACCAACCAACAATGGTGTACCATATCCTGCATTGTAATAGGTTACCGCCGCACGAATGGCTGATTCTTCTTCGCCCTCTGCAAAAACAACACGTTTTGGGTTGTTACGTACTTTTTGTGCAATTCGCATAAATGTTGTTGCGGCAGGATCCAGACGCGCAGAAAGCTCGCGTTCATAAGCGTCTAGGTCTTCGATATTTTTACCGGCAACGCCACTTTCCATTGCCGCTTCGGCAACGGCCCTTGGAATAACGGCAACAAGACGAGGATCAAAAGGTGCGGGAATTATATAGTCCCGTCCGTATTTCAGCTGTCTGCCTGCATAAGCCTTTCCGACTTCATCAGGCACGTCCTCTTGTGCCAGTGCGGCCAGTGCCTTTGCTGCCGCAACCTTCATTTCCATGTTGATACTGGATGCGCGAACGTCAAGTGCACCACGGAAGATATAGGGAAAGCCAAGAACGTTGTTAACTTGGTTTGGATAGTCGGAACGGCCTGTTGCGACGATAGCATCGTCCCGAACCTGTGCGACATCTTCTGGCGTGATTTCTGGATCCGGATTAGCCATGGCAAAGATAATCGGGTTTGGGGCCATACTTTTAATCATTTCAGGAGAAAAAGCGCCTTTGACGGAAAGCCCAAAAACCACATCAGCATTGCGCATAGCGTCTTCGAGGGTGCGATCATCTGTCGGCACCGCGTGGGCAGATTTCCATTGATTCATTCCTGCTTCACGGCCCTGATAAATAACGCCTTTTGTATCACAAAGTAGAATATTCTCGTGGGGAACACCCAAAGCTTTGACAAGCTCGGTACAGGCAATACCTGCTGATCCCGCACCGTTCACGACCATCTTGATTTTTTTAAGGTCTTTACCGGTGATATCAAGGGCACTTAACAAGCCGGCTGCGGCAATAATCGCGGTCCCGTGTTGATCATCGTGGAAAACAGGAATATCCAAGAGTTCCTGAAGTCTTTGTTCAATAATAAAACATTCTGGCGCTTTTATATCTTCCAGGTTAATCCCGCCAAAAGTCTTCCCTAAAAAGCGAACACAGTTGACGAATTCATCAACATTTTCGGTATCGACTTCGAGATCAATGCCATCAACATCTGCAAATCGTTTAAATAAAACGGCTTTACCTTCCATCACAGGTTTTGAACCAAGAGCACCAAGATTACCAAGGCCGAGAACGGCAGTGCCATTTGATATTACAGCGACAAGGTTCCCCTTGGCGGTATAGTCGTAAGCTGCGGCGGGATTTTTGGCGATTTCCAAACAAGGCACAGCAACGCCAGGGGAATAAGCGAGGGACAAATCTCGTTGTGTTGTGAGGGGTTTGGTTGCTTTGATTTCCAGTTTTCCGGGACGTCCCGAGGCATGAAAGTCCAGCGCATCTGCGTCGGTGGTTCGGGAATTGTGCTTAGGCACGGGTCTGCTCTCCGCTATAATAATAAATAAGTGTCGTCGTCAGGGTGATTTTGGTCTTGTTTTGATATGAATGAAACCTGTTAGGCGGTCCTTAAGGATATACTGCATTGCAAAAAAGCCAATTGGAAGAGAAATTGTTCAAAAAAGTCCTCGTTGGACTAATTAAATTAGCGATATGCGCAGCTGATTGTTTTCACTGACGCGAAATAAGGGTAAAAGAAATAAGCAAATCGCGTTTTGATAAGAGAGAGTTAATTAATTCTATCTTATTGTTAAAAAGATCTTCTCGCTGGATTCACAAATCAAGTGCAACACCTCATGTTTTGCATGAATGCCTCCGCAGGTGTTTTGTATCCGAGGCATTTTCTTGGTGTTGAGTTTACGGCCCAGAGCAATTCATCAATGTCTTGCGGGCTGTAGTTTTTCATATCTGTTTTTCTCGGCATATCCCTACGGAGGATACCATTGGTGTTTTCGATCAGGCCCCGCTGCCAAGGCGAATGAGGATCACAGAAATAGGCCTCCATGCCAAGCTCAGACGTAAGCTTATGGTAATGAGCAAACTCTCCGCCATTATCAAAAGTAATTGTCTTGCGTGCTTTTGGAGGAAAGGCATTCAGGAGTGCAATGAGCAGGTCCCCTGTCTCTTCCGCTGTTTTGCTCTTCAAAGGAGCTGCAAGTGTAAACCGGGTCTTTCTTTCAGAGAGCGTCAGCAGATTACCTCGCTGGGTGCGGAATTGCATCAGATCGCCTTCCCAATGACCAAATTCTTCGCGCAAGGTTACAGCCTCTGGGCGGTCGTGTATTGAGCGGCGTCCTTCTATCGGTGCGCGACGGCGTTTGAAATAACGCCTTCCTCGGCTGGCCTTGGCTCTAGGCAAGAACCGATAGAGCTTTGCCCGACGAATGGCCGGGCGGTAAAGAAAGCGATAGATTGTCTCGACTGAAACAATATGTTTTGATCTTTCAAGTCTGAGCCTGCCTGCAATCTGCTCCGGTGACCATCCCATCGCAAGGCCGTCGCTGATGTATGATCGTAGTGGGCTTAGACACTCTATCCGAGATAGCCTCCGGCACCGGGACAAGGCAATTCGATCAGCCGAGCCAGGCTTATATTCTCCCCTTGGAAACGAGTTCCTACGTAATTCTCGACTGATCGTCGAGGCCGAGCGCCCCATTAAACGACCAATCGCACGAACTGAGATTCCCGACTCATAAAGCCGATAAAGCTCATAACGCTCATCAATATCGAGCTGATCATAATTCTTTCCCATCGCAACTCCGGAATATACCAGTGTTGCACTTCGAATGTGAATTTAGCCTCTTGAGTGTGTATAGAAGAAAGCATTTAATCTTTGTTGGTAAATTACTTGGCATTGGCTCGGAATATTTATGCAGACTCTTTTTCAGCGATATAAAGCCTCGATGATTGGGGACATAACGTTAAATACAATTGAGTGCTTAGCTTATAAACAAAGTTATGTTGCGGGTTTTTCTTATGTTTAAATCTGCAAAAACAATTAATGCCAAGTTATTATATCTTATTGTTCCTGCTGTTCTTATTGCCACGATGGTCGAATCTTTTGTGGATAGCTATCTGGATTTCGAAGAAGAACAGACCATGGTTTCTGAACAGTGGCATAATTTGGCATCGACTCAGGCCAATGTCGTTTCAGGGTATCTTTGGAATTTTGATCTGGAAGCAATTGAATCGCACTTAGGCAGCCTTATTGAATTCTCTGAGGTTTATAGGGCTGAGGTCTATGATGAAAAAGATAATTTAATAGCGAAAAAAGAAGTCGCAGATACAACTTTGCAGACGCATAGAAGCTATACCCTCGATATTATTTATGAGGATCCCTTTGTTAATCGCAAAATTGGTAAGTTTATCCTTGTTGTTGCCTATACGGATATATCCACAAAGCTGTGGAACAATTTTGTGGATGAGATTCCCGAAGGTATCCTTGTTGTTTTTGGCCTCTCAGGCGTTCTTTTCTTTGCAACCCGGCGTTATTTGATCAAACCAATTCAGGACTTGGGCCAAGGTTTTGCATCCTTCGATAAGCAAGAACTTCGTCATAAGATCCCTGTAACGTCCGAAGATGAGGTTGGTGAACTCATTGAGGGATATAACCGGATGATTGATAAGCTTGAACAGCATGAAAAACAGCAGCTTATTTACGTGCAAGGATTGGAAGCAGCGAACCGGGCAAAGACCTATTTCTTGGCAAATATGAGTCATGAGCTGCGGACGCCGTTGAATGCGATTATTGGTTTTTCAGAAATGATCAAATACGAGATGCTCGGAAAAATTCAAGAACCGCGATACAAGGCCTATGCTGAAGATATTTATAGCAGTGGATCGTTGTTGCTGGAAATTATCAATGACATTCTCGACATGTCAAAAATTGAAGCCGGCGAACTTAGTCTGGTTGAAGAAATTGTTGATATTGAGGAGGCTGTATCTGCGTGTCTGAAAATTGTAAATAATCGTGCTGAACGTAATCTGATAACGTTGAAATCAAATGTCAGTCCTGATTGTCCTTATCTTCTCGGTGATAATACCAGATTACGGCAGTTGTTGTTGAACTTGTTGAGTAATGCAGTGAAGTTCACATCCGAAGGTGGAGAGGTTGTTCTGTCAGCCTGGTTGAATGAAAAAACCCAAATAGTTATCTCTGTTGAAGATACGGGAATTGGTATTCCTGAAGAAAAAATTAAGGAAGTTTTAAAGCCCTTTATTCAGGTTGATAGCCACCTTACAAGACAACACGAAGGAACCGGCCTGGGGCTTCCCTTGTCGAAAACGTTGATGGAATTACACGACGGTGAGCTCATTTTAGAGAGTGAGTTTAACAAGGGGACCAAAGTTACGTTAGTTTTCCCGTCTAAACGTACTGACATGAGTGTGAAAAAGCAGGTGAATTAGACTGCTGACAGCTCAAAAATTTTAAAAACGAAAATCGGGTAAGCATTCTTTGCTCAGCAATGCGAGTGTGTTATTTTCCCCACCCTGTTTTCTTTTTTTGAGTATTGCCTTTCTGTGACTGAAATAACAAAGACCATTCCCTGCGACCAGGACCAAGAAACCCCGAACTCTGTGCTTTCTGGTCATAAAGAAAGCAAAAAGGCTGATCAATCTGCACCGGACCAAACAGCGAAAGATCAATCTGGGTCAAGACCCAAGATTGCATCAAAGGTCAAGGCTGCTGAAAAAGTAACGCCAATGATGGCGCAATATCTGGAGATTAAAGAAGATCACCCAGATTCATTGCTGTTTTATCGCATGGGTGATTTTTACGAACTTTTCTTTGATGATGCGGTGCAAGCTTCGGAAGCTCTAGATATTACGCTGACCAAACGAGGTCATCACAAGGGAGATGATATCCCGATGTGTGGTGTACCGTTCCACGCGGCAGAGGGCTATTTATCACGGTTGATTCGCAAGGGCTTCAAGGTTGCAATTTGCGAACAAATGGAAAATCCGGCCGAAGCGAAGAAACGTGGGGCAAAATCGGTTGTTAAACGGGGTGTTGTCCGTTTGGTCACACCGGGCACCATTACAGAAGATGAACTTCTGGATGCACGAAGCCACAACTATCTTGCGGCTTTAACTGATGCCGCTGGTGATTACGGGCTTTCCTGGCTGGATATGTCCACGGGCGATTTTTATACCCAGCCTTTGGCTGCTTCGGACAATAATATAAATGGCGTCCTTCTTGCCGCTTTGGCGCGCCTTAATCCCGGTGAGCTTCTGCTACCAGAACGCTTGTTTTCGCGTGAAGAGCTAGCTGATGTAGTTAATGAATGGCGGTCCGTTTTGTCGCCGCTTCCATCATCGCGGTTTGATAGCGAAAACGCCCGCCGTCGTTTGGAGGATGTGTTTTCGATAAAGGCGCTTGATGCTTTTGGAGAATTCTCTCGGGCTGAAGTGGCCGCGTCAGGCTCTTTGCTTGATTATGTTGAACTTACACAAAAGGGCAAACTGCCCCGTCTGTCTTCGCCCAAGCGGGTCCGTAGTGATGCTGTTATGGAAATTGACGCAGCGACCCGACGAAATCTGGAACTGACCCAAGCGTTGACGGGGGGGCGCAAGGGAAGTCTGCTCGCAACGATCGACAGGACCGTGACTGGTGCGGGGGCCAGATTATTAGGCGCGCGTATGGCGGCCCCTTTAACGCAGCCGGAAGCAATTTCTCATCGTCTGAATATGGTGTCATGGTTTGTCGAAGAAGATGGACTTCGTCAGGATTTGCGCGCAAGTCTTCGTCAATGCCCTGATATTGAGCGCGGTTTGTCCCGTTTAACCGTCGGACGCGGGGGGCCGCGTGATGTCGCTGGCATCCGGGATGCTTTGTCTGAAGCTGGCAAATTAAAGTCGATGCTGGGCGGAGTACAGTTGGATAGCCTGCCTGAGGGTATAAAAAATTGCATTGAGAGACTGGGTGACCACCGGGAACTCTGTAATATGCTTCAACGGGCTTTACGAGAAGACTTGCCGTTGCTCGCACGGGATGGCGGGTTTATCGCCCTAGGCTTTTCGCCTGATCTGGATGAATACAAACAACTACGAGATGATAGCCGTAAGTTAATTGCGGGGCTTCAGGCGCGATATGCTGAAGTCACGGGTGTTAATAGTCTGAAGATCAAACATAACAACGTTCTTGGTTATTTTATTGAGGTCAGTCCAACAAACGCTTCCAAAGTTAATACCGATGCTGACTCAGAATTTATCCACCGCCAAACGCTTGCTTCTGCAATGCGCTTTACCACGGTCGAGCTTTCTGATCTTGAGCAAAAAATTTCAGGTGCAGCAGGCAAGGCTTTGGCCATTGAGCTGGAACTTTATGACGACCTGGTTGGTAAAGTTGTAGAACAAGCTGATGAGATTGCTTTGGCAGCGCGTACACTCGCAGAATTGGATGTTAATGCCGCTTTGGCGGAACTAGCTGTTAGTGAGCGTTGGAATCGTCCCAAAGTTGATAGCAGTCTGGCGTTTGATGTAATTGGCGGGCGTCACCCTGTTGTTGAAGCTGCTTTGTCCAAAACGTCCGAGGGGCCTTTTGTGGCCAATAACTGTTCGTTAGAAGATCAACAGCGCTTATGGCTGATTACCGGACCTAACATGGCTGGTAAATCAACCTTTCTCAGGCAGAATGCATTGATCGCGGTTTTGGCGCAGATGGGATCTTTTGTACCGGCTGAGGCAGCACATATCGGATCTATCGACCGGTTGTTCAGTCGTGTTGGCGCCGCCGATGATCTGGCCCGCGGGCGATCTACATTTATGGTCGAGATGGTGGAAACGGCTGTTATCCTCAATCAATCGACAGAGCGATCATTGGTTATTCTTGATGAGATTGGGCGTGGTACAGCCACATATGATGGTTTGTCTATTGCGTGGGCCTGTGTTGAGCACTTGCATGAAACCAATAAATCACGTGCCTTATTTGCAACCCACTATCATGAATTGACCCGTTTAACATCAAAGCTCAAATCACTTTCCTGCCATTCCATGCGCGTTAAGGAATGGAAGGGTGAAGTGGTCTTTTTGCATGAAGTTACAAATGGTGCTGCGGATCGATCCTATGGGATTCATGTGGCCAAGCTGGCCGGATTGCCTGTTGCCGCGGTTACCCGTGCAGAGCAGGTTCTGGAGACATTGGAAAAAGACGGACAAGCTGGGAATTTGACACATCTTGCCGAAGATCTCCCTCTCTTTGCCAGTTTGCCAACAACGACGGCAGAAGCAGAAGTTGATCAAAGTGCTTCCGGTGTTGACCAACGCTTAAGTGAAATAAATGTGGACGATCTAACGCCTCGTCAGGCACTGGATTTACTTTATGAGCTTAAGGCCGTTGGTAAAGAGTAGGTTTCTATTGTTCCTAAAGTTTCAAAAATCCAAGGGACATTAAATAATAACACAAGGTATAAAAGCAGGACGGCATGCCGATAACATCTCTCGATTATGCGTATCATCAGGACGTAAAGAACAAAACGGCTATTTTTCCTGCTTCTAAGCTTGAAGCTGCGATAGCTGAAATATGTGCGGTTGATGAAACGGGACAGGTCAAACGTAATAAAGTTCTCGCACTTTTACGGGATGCATTACAAGGTGGGCATGCAGAGGTCCGCAAGCGGTTTGATAAAAAGTCTTCTGGAACAATGGTTGTACGTGCGAACTGTTTTCTGGTTGATCAAATTCTGAAGCTTGTTTTTAAATTTGTTGATGAAGAGATGTATCCGATTGGATCGCGTTCGAAAGGTGAAAGTTTTGCTGTCGTAGCAGTTGGGGGGTATGGCCGCGGAGAATTGGCACCACAGTCTGATGTCGATTTACTGTTTTTGTTACCTTACAAGAGTGTTCCTAGGACAGAGCAGGTGGTTGAGGCCATGCTTTATTTTCTGTGGGACCTCAATTTCAAAGTTGGACATTCTGTTCGCAACGTAAAGGAATGCATCCGAAGCTCCCTTTCCGATCTGACAATAAATACAGCCATTCTTGAGGCTCGTTATCTCTGTGGAGATGACGCGCTATACACCAAGCTCAGAAAAACTTACGACCGGGTTGTTCGCTCTGGTCATGGGGCTGAATTTATTGAACAAAAACTTAAAGAACGAAGTGAGCGACACAAAAAAGTCGGGGGGTCCCGTTATACGCTGGAACCAAATATCAAAGAGGGTAAAGGCGGATTAAGAGACTTGCATACCCTTTTCTGGATTGCGAAATTTATATATCAGGTCGATGATATTTCCAGTCTTGCGGAGCGAGGAATCTTCACCCGACAGGAAGTTCGTCAGTTTGCCAAAGCACAGTCTTTTTTGTGGTCCTTACGCTGTGCATTACATTATTTGACGAACAGACCGGAAGAACGCTTGTCATTTGATGTGCAGCGTGACCTTGCAGACTGGATGAATTATACTGATCACGCCGGAACCAAGGGTGTTGAGCGGATGATGAAGCATTACTTTATCGTCGCAAAAGAGGTTGGTGGTCTCACACGTATTTTTTGTGCAGCTTTGGAAGCTGAACATAATCGTAGATCGGGTTTCCGTCTTCCGCTTCCTTTTCTCAAGCGCAAACGTTCCATCGAAAAGTTTCGTTTAGAGGGGGATCGCCTGACTTTTCGTCAGGATGATTCAATCGAAACAAATCCTGTGGAGATGTTACGTATCTTCCATGTCGCCCAAAAACACGATTTGGATATCCATCCTGCAGCATTGCGCAAAATTACCCAATCTCTGCGTTTGATTAAAAAAAATGTCCGTCAGGACGAAGCCGCCAGTCGCCTGTTCCTAAATATTCTGACGTCGCCCAAAGACCCTGAAAAAACGTTACGCCGATTAAATGAGTCCGGTGTTTTAGGACGTTTCGTTCCTGACTTCGGGCGTGTCGTCGCTTTGATGCAATTCAATATGTACCACCATTATACCGTGGATGAGCATACGCTGTTTGCGATAGGAATTTTACATCAGATTGAAAAAGGAACGCTGAAGAAAGAAGCCCCAATTGCAAGTGCGGTGGTTCACAAAATCCTGTCACGTAAAGTGCTTTATGTGGCTGTATTCCTGCATGATATAGCCAAAGGTAGGAAAGGTGACCATTCCATTGAAGGGGCTAAAATAGCACAAAGAATCTGCCCTCGGATGGGGCTGACACCAGAGGAAACAGAGACTGTTTCATGGTTGGTTCGCTACCATTTGACCATGAGTGAGACTGCTTTCTCTAGGGATATTGATGATCCCAAAACTATTCAGGATTTTTCCGAGATCGTTCAATCTCCAGAACGCTTGAGGTTGTTACTGGTGCTGACTGTTGCTGACATTCGGGCGGTGGGGCCGAATGTTTGGAATGCCTGGAAAGCTGCTTTGTTACGTGATCTTTACTGGCGTACCGAAGAGCTTTTATCGGGTGGATTAGCTGCAGAGGGTCAAGAGAGACGGATTCAAGTGGCGTGGGAAGTTCTGACAAAAGAGCTATCCCATTGGCCTGCACAGGACGTTGCCAAGCATCTTGAACTTGGAACAGTTTCTTATTGGATTTCAACAGATACAGAAACCCAGAAGCGTCGAGCTGAACTAATTCGCAAGGCAGAAAACGATAAATCTCCTTATACATCCGAAGTTCGTGTTGATACCTATCGCCAAATTACAGAGGTCACAATCTATACAGCAGACCACCCCGGCTTGTTCAGCAGGGTTGCAGGGGCTTTGGCTGTATCTGGTGCTTCTATTGAAGGAGCAACGATTCATACGCTGAAAAACGGTATGGCATTAGATAGTTTTTATATTGCGGATGCCCATACCAAAGGGATGATTAATGATCCGGAACGTTTGGCAACGTTGGAAACGGCAATCGAAAAGTCCCTAACGGGTGAATTAAAAACGGCAAAATTACTTAAGAATCTTCCGACCAGATTACCAAGCAGAGTTCATAATGCATTAAAGGTAAAGCCCCGGGTGCTGGTCGATAATAAAGCAAGTGAAAGCTATACCGTCTTGGAGATTAATGGTCAGGATCGACCTGGATTACTTTACTATCTGACGCAGGCTTTGACCAAATTGGGCTTGCTAGTTCATTCTGCGCGTATTGCGACCTATGGTGTGCGGGCGGTTGATGTTTTCTATGTTCAGTCAGCTTTGGGTGACAAGGTTTCGTCAGAACAAAAAGTTAAAAATATCCAGAAAAAATTATTGGAAGTGTTCAATGCTTGATTAACTCTCTTTGGGATATACTGAATGGAGTAAGTCAGTTTAGGTGCGAGTTAAGTATATGAATGCAGTTTCACCACTGGTTTTCACAAGCCCGCGTTGTCAGCGCTTGCATGACTATTGGTGGGAACTGAAATATTCAAGTGGTCAAACTATTCCAAAGAAAAGTGATTTCAACCCTGCTGCCGTAAAAACGATTCTATCACATATCTTGATACATGATCTGAGCACACCTGGGCAATCGCTACTTCGTCTGGTAGGTACGGGGATCGTTGATCGTATCGGGTTTGATCCAACAGGACGGGATTATGTTGAATTTGTCTCGGAAGAGCGTCGGGATGACGCCTATAATGAGCTCTTCAAAATAGCTTCTTTTCCCTGTGGTATGAGGGTGATCCTTGAGGGGCGGTACGAATCAGGGCTGGAACATGCTTCTGAATCGGTTGGCTATCCCCTTACTTCAGATAGTGGGGATTATCACTATCTGGTTTTTGTTGACGATGTGCTTGAGAACATTGAGTGGCATCAAAATCCAGACAAGCAATTAAATTATCACAAAGTTAATCAAAGAGACTATATTGATATCGGTTTTGGTACACCACTTCCTGATACTGCTGAGGTTTAACAAGAAGATAGAAAGCAGCTTTTCAATAAACTTCCGAGATATTCTTTGTCATCTTCTATGTCTTTGTATCTATGTCTCTGTAAAATCAGCCTCTTCCAAATCCTAACCGCTTCCTCTACAAAGGTGTGGGCATGAGGGTGAGTTTACAGGTAGTGAAGTGAAACTCCCTTTGTGAGTTCTATGCGGAGTATCTGAATGTCTTTGGTTCGTAATCTGGCGACAGTAAGCGGTTTTACTGGGTTAAGCCGTATTCTTGGTTTTGTGCGTGATATTCTTGTCGCTGCTTTT
>NZ_CAKZMP010000027.1 GCF_937128705.1 uncultured Kiloniella sp.
GAAACAGGTTCGTCACAGATGATCATTTTAGGTTTAACGATTAGGGCGCGGGCAATCCCAATTCTTTGACACTGCCCACCAGAAAACTCATGAGGATAACGATTGATCTGGTTAGGCAACAGACTAACCTTTTCCATCATCGCTTTAACCTCGGCAACAATCTCTTTCTTTGACAAAGAAGGGTTATGTGTCCTGAGAGGTTCTGCGATGATTTCCCCGACTGTTTTCCGGGGATTAAGGGAAGCCAAGGGATCTTGAAAAACCATCTGAATTTCAGAGCGATACTTCATCATCTGGCGCTTACTTAACCCCAGAAGTTCTTCTTTTCCCATCCAAACAACACGGCCTTGGGCATTCACCATACGGATTAAGGCACGTGCCAATGTTGATTTCCCACACCCGGACTCACCAACAATCCCTAATGTTTCGCCTTGTTTAAGCTCAAAATCTACCCCACCAACAGCATGAAGTCGTTTTTGCTTGATCCACGGCATATCACCTTCTGATTTTAACCTAAAAGTTACCCGTAGATCTTCGACTTTTAACAATGGTGCCGTCATACCAATTTCTCCATCGGTTGATGGCACGCCCTTAGGCGGCCCGTCGTTAATTCACACAAGTCAGGCAGTATTGCTCCGCAGATATCATCCGCGTGTTTACAACGGGCGACAAAGGGACACCCCTTTGGTGGCAATAACATGTTTGGGGGGCTGCCAGGTATGGTATCCAGAGCGTCACTTTTTTTATCTATCCTTGGAATAGCCCTCAATAATCCCTGGGTATAAGGGTGTGATGGCTCTTCAAAGACGGGATCGACAGGTCCCTGCTCCATTACGCGTCCTCCGTAAAGAACAAGTACTTCTTCGCAAAAACCTGCAACAACACCAAGATCATGAGTAATAAGAACGACCCCCATCCCAAATTCTTTTTGGATATCAGCAAAAAGATCCATAATCTGGGCCTGAACCGTCACATCTAATGCTGTGGTTGGTTCATCCGCAATCAAAAGCTTAGGACGACACAACAGAGACATAGCGATCATAACCCTTTGACGCATCCCCCCGGAAAATTCGTGCGGGTACAACCTAGCTCGACGTTTAGCATCTGGAATTTTCACCGCATCTAGCATGGCAACAGATTGCTTAAAAGCCTCTGCCTTTGACAGCCCTTGATGATAGATCAATACCTCGGCCATTTGCTCTGAAACCCGCATATAAGGATTTAAAGAGGTCATGGGATCTTGAAAGACAATCGCAATCTCTTCTGCGCGAACCTTATTCAATTCTTTAAGGGGCGCATTGAGAATTTCCTTGCCAGCAAACTTTACAGATCCAGTAGATATACCATTTGGCGCAAGCAGACCTAATATAGAAAAGGCTGTCTGGCTTTTGCCCGAGCCACTTTCACCAACAATGGCCAATGTTTTGCCGGCATCCATAGAGAAACTGACATCATTAACAGCACTAACAATTCCATCATTTGTCTTAAACTTAACGGATAGATTTTCAACTTCTAATAACGACATTTATCTATCCTTTGGATCCAGAGCATCACGCAAACCATCGCCCACAAAGAAGAAAGCAAAAAGCGTTATAACGAAGAAAAACAGGGGAAAAGCAAGCTGCCAGAGGGTTCCATATTGCATGGTCCCTGCACCTTCAAAAATCAACGCTCCCCAAGATGTATCGGGTTCCTGAACACCGAGACCAAGGAACGATATGAAACTTTCCGACAAAATCAGTAATAGCACAAGAAGCGTGGGATATAAGGCGA
>NZ_CAKZMP010000028.1 GCF_937128705.1 uncultured Kiloniella sp.
GCAACGACTAAAAGCAACAAAAGCAAGTTACACGACGGACGAAAATATAACACCGGAACGTGCTGAACTTGATGCTGTTCGGTCATTAGTTACCTGGTTAAACAAAGATGTGTTGCCGGCTTTTTCAAAAGAAGACCCAGCCTTGAGAATATTGCCGTCTGTGATCGCTGAAATGACCCATAAATTTGGGGCAGAAGTCACAGAGCAACTATTGGATGAAGCCTTGGATGAATTGGTCGATAATAATCTTAAGCCAGATGGAGCCGTTCTGATCGATGCATTGTTTAAACGCATCAATAGGGAACTTGGTTCTCAAGAAAAGGAAGATACTGTTAATGAGTTGCCGCGGCTTAATTTTCTCTCCAAGATACTTTCAACCCGGAAGAAAGGCGTTAACGCAGAAGAGACAGCTTACTTACAGTCCTCTTATGATGCTTTGCGGAGACGGCTGACTAAAGCCCATTACGAAAACATAAATAAGCCGACTGCGACTTCTTTGTCCTTGGTGAATGATTTGTCTGCTCTGGTCCATCTCGCCGGACTTCCCGGAACAGATCTTAAAGAATTACCGCCGTTAATTGCACAATTGGAACGTCAGTTAACCCGATTGAGTAAAAGTCTGAAAGGCATCGAAAAAGAAAATCTCAATTCTATTCTTTCCGAGCTAAACACCAATAGTAGAAAGTTGTTACATACTATCAGAACAACAGTGCCAAAGGGACGAGAACAAACAAACTTAACTACGGCGCTCACTAAACAGCTTATTAGTATAAATGATTTACGCGCCACTGTTTATGGGCAGCAATTTTCTTCTGAAGAGTCAAAGTCTCAGATACAAATTCGTAAAGAATATGCAGCATCCAGGTTGGAACAAATTCGTAATCTGGTGAACTCAGGACAGCTTGTCGAGGCGCTGGATGTACTCAAAAATCTGGAAAGTGCAGACGCAAAAATCAATCAAAGTAAAGCGCTGGCGTTAATTGATCTTGTGACGCAGATAGAGCGGCGTTATGGCTTTTTGAATGAAAGTGAGAAAGAAAATCTAGGTAAGCTGGCAGATCTGCGCAAGTTGCGGGAAAAGGCATTGCAGGAATTTGTTGAGCAAAACAAAGATCCAAAAATCATTGCCGGTATATCGCTACATTGGGCTGAGAGGCTGCTTCGGGAAGGTAATCTCGCCGAAGCAACTTCTCTTCTTTCTAAGGGGCTAGATAAGAATCCTTTAGATCCATCACTTCTGGCGCTTCAGGCGAGAGTTTCCTTGGCAAGAAAAGGGGCCGAAGTTACCGAAGCAGATATCAAATCTGTGCTTGGTAATATACCTGCCACGATCGGCGCAGAAGTCGGTAGCATCATGCTGAACGGATATGTGGAGCAGGGGGATCACGCTAAGGCTAAAGCCCTGATTGCGATACTCTGGGAAGCAGAAGATTTTGATGAAACAACGAAAAATCGTCTTCTGGTACAATTAGATTTTGCCGAGATCTCAGTTCTTGCGAGTGGACTTGGTAGTGGTCAGGATGATGGCGATCTCAAAAAGAAAATCCAAGAATTTCAAAAGCGTCTTATGGCGACCGAAGGGCTTGGGGATCGATATAAAAAAGCCCTGATGACCTCTAGCAATCGCTTGATACAGGAAATCGATAAAGCCATTGCCTGGCAGGCAAGTCTGGCTAAGGGTGCGACCTATGCCAGTGAGTTGGGAAATATTGCCCGAGATGCCATTCGTTCCGGACGGTATGATATTGCTGAAGATGCTCTTAAGAAACAGATCACGAAGCTGTTGAGTGAGCATGGCCCCCAAGAAATAGGGCAGGGATTTCGACAAATTACACGTCTTTTGGATGGTGTCCGTATGCGATCCCAAGACCCACAGTTAACGGATGAGCAACGTAAAGTTTTCGCGCAATTCCTCAAGGCAACAGGTGAAGCGGTTAATGAGAAGCTCAATGAATATGTGAAAGAAAGAAGTGCGACGGCTTCTAAAATGGCCCGTGTCAAAGAAAAGAAAGCATCGCACCTTCGGGGCCTAAGTCAAATAAATCTGGAAATCCGTACGCTCGCGCAACTTAAAATCAGGCTAGATCTTTTAAATGTGCCACCTGAACAACGTGTGAAAAAAATGACCGAGCTTGTTGCTGCTGCGACAAAAGATATTGATAAAAAAGAAGCACAAATTCTAAAAGCCTTTGATGGCTTGGGAAATGTTCTTAGAGATAATGAAACAACCAAAATCAATCTGGAAGAACAGATCACACAGCTAAATAACTTGCGGGCTCTTCGGGATGGGCTGCAGGATTATTATATTGAAAACGCCGGAAACTTTACGCCTCCTGATTATCGAATGTACGGTATGAACTACGGCTCTTTCCTTCCTGAAAATCATCGTGAATGGCAAATAACTGCCATACAACGCACGGTAGCGGGTGTGTATGCCAATGGAAAATCAGCGGACATAATTTGGGAGGAGCGTAAAAACTTAGGTAACTTTACCGTGGGGCGCGGGTTACGGGAAAAAACGCTTGCTAACCATAAAAATACGCCGAGAGATCGGGAGTATAAAGCGAATGAAAAGAAATACCTTAATCATTGGCTTGTGATGGCTATGGATGATGCCGAACTTAAATATCTCGACCAACGTCGGGCCGATCTTATTAACGAAGACCCTAGGCGGAGTAGATCTGAAAAAGGGAAGCTTTATGAAGATCTAATCAAGGCTGAGGCTAAATATCTCAAAGACTTGGTCGGGACATCCAACCCACTTCTGGAGATGTTTGAACAGCTGGGGCAAACAGGCCGCTTGATGAAAGGAGCTGCAAACGAGCTGGAAGGTCGAATTGTTTTAAATCAACAGCGGTTGCTGGTCGAAGAATATCAGGCCGCTTTGATTGATGAGGATGCACAACGTCTCTTCCGTGCCATGATCCCATTACGGGAAGCTTCTCTGGCCGGAGAACTCAATAGCTTTGTAAGCTATCTACATATTGAATGGTACGAAGCCGGACCGGCAAGAGCCGCAAATCTTCTTGGGGGAATGAGTGATACTCAGGCCGAGCTAGAAGAAGTGATCGCGGAAAGCCAAAAGCTCAATATAGCATTGATCCGTGCAGGGCATAATCTTCCAAGTCAGTTAAGTGAGAAGGATAAAGAAGTCCTCAGGACACATGGTTTCCTGAAGGATGGTGTTTATACCATTCCTAAACAAATAGTATTGGACCCCACGAAAGTCGGTAGCGAGTTTGTAAAGAAGACAACAACAGGAACAGCAGCCACAATCGACCGTTTCTTAAATGCTAAGCAAGCTGGTGAACTTTTTGCGACAATAGCCATTCCCGGTGGTGTTGCTGGGAAATTTGGTCGTTGGGCAACGGCTGAAGTACTGGCTGCTGGCGCTGTGCGATCACTTGGCGGGAAAGCGCTTGCCTACGGCACCGGATTGGCTCTGGAAGCTGGAGCATTTACGTTCCTCAATCGAACCTCGCAGGTTGCTCTCGATCCTGCTCTGCTCATGAAAGAGGGGTATTGGTCCAGTGAAACTCTTCTCAAAGAATATGCGCATAATCTATTAATCATAGGGGCTTTAAAAGGATTTGGGAAAGGGTCAGAGGGGATCGCCAAAGCTGCGCAGCATATTGGCCGGAAACAACTGGCTGGAATATTGAAACAGACGGCTATTTTCGGTGAGGCCGCTGTGCTTACGGCTTTGAATGGTTTGTTAGAAGGTAATCAGATCAGTCAGGATGATTATCTTGGAAATCTTTTGACGATTGTCTTGTTAAAAGGAACGGGTAAAGTTCTTGAAGGAAAAAAGAAATCTCCGTTACAGCGATTGAACGAAGCCAGAATTAATCAATGGCTAGAGACAATTGGCAAGCCACCAGTACCGGGGACAGGTCCTACAACAAAAGTAAGCCAACTTCGTGAAGCGCAGATCCGACATATTGAATATATCGACTGGCTTCTCTTTGTTGATAAGCCAACAAAAATTCTGATGGAGACCTATAACGGGAATTGGGATGCTGCTCGTAAAGATTACCAAAATGGTAACCTATCGGCGCAAGACATGCGCAAACTTGTTAATCTTCGTCGCCAGATTGTGGATAATCTTGCCAATGAAATTGTTCAGGAAATAGGAGGTGAAGTTCAGGCATTTGGGTCTGAAAATCTGACCAGTGATTATGATATAAGTTTTGTTGGCCCAAAAGCTGCGCTGGGCGTTATTTTGTTTAATGCCCGTTTTGCGGGTCGGTGGAAACTTGCCAGTGAAATTGGGGGCCGTGAAACTGGGTTGGTTCTTGATACCAACGCCTATACAGAAACCATCCAGAGTTTGATAGAGGCCGGTAAGGGGGACGTTCTCTTCCAAGATGCCTTTGCTCATTTGTCTGCGCGGAAGGCTCTTCCAAAAGAAGCCTGGGATGCACATAAAAAATGGATATTGGAAAACACTGCGGAAAATAAGAGGGCAGATGTTACAGAATCTCTGCGATTGGCAGAGAAATATAATGCTGAGTATCGGGATGCCATTGAAGCGCAGAAAGAACTTCTGAAGAATGATAAAGAAAATCCAATTCAGGAAGTTGATCTGCAAATTACTGCAGAAAACAGACTATATGAAAGTGCTCTCAAAGATATTCTGGAATTGAGAACGGCTTTTGAAAAGGCATCTGGAGTTGAAAAAGAGAGCTTGCGTCAGAAGTTACGGAATGCGCAATCGAAGGCCCTCTATTTCGCGCAAGAGGCATACTATACTCAAGCCGCCATAGAACATGTGGTCTTTACGATACAAGCTGCCAAACGTTCTATTACGGCAGAGAGTTTGCTCGCTGATACCGCGCCTGAATTAAAAATAAAATTAACGCCAGAACAAGGACGTCAATCCTATTTTGAGCAAATTGCTCATATGCTCCAAGAAATTACGCATTCCGGTGATCCGTCAAAATTGGCTTCAAAGGGTGCAAAATATTTTATCAGAGCCTTGGATGCTGCACAGATTGCCGGATTAAAGTTGGGATCATTCGAAAAAATAGTGAGAGAAACGGTTGAGCTAAATGATAACCGTGCGGATATCGATAAGGTCAAAGAGATTTTGGCGCAAGAAACAATTGATGCAAGATCAAAAGAGCTCAACCGGGAACTGACGGATGTGGAGAAAGAAGCGATTTATAATGAAGCAGGACAACGGTATTTATCAGATATTCAGCAAGCGGCCAATATTCTGACAGCTGCTCTTTATAATCAGGCGTCCGGATTACGTGAAGTTGCGTCTAACAATCCTAAAGGCGAGCGCGGGGAGTTGGAATTTGCCAATGATAATGTTGACCCAGATAAAGCCACGGCGCCTCAGACCAATAAACCTGTTAAGGTTGAAAAGGCCTCTGCTGTCGAGGTGCCATCTGCAGAAGCGCCAAAGGCACCCAGTAGCGAGCCAATTGGTGGTGAGGCTATTAAGGTTGATGTTTCTCGCTTAGATCAGACAGCACGGGCGCAAACTGAGTTTAATTTCACAGACCCGAGTGGGGCCGAACACTTCTTGCCGCTCGGTAAACACTTGGGAAGTGGTTCGACGAGCCATGTCTATCAACACGCAGGTAATAAAGCTCGTATTGTTCGTGTTACTGTGGCCGAGAAATGGGATGCCAGAGTTCTTGATGAATTTGGTCGATTTGCGCTGGAAAAACTGGTTGATACACGGTTTATTCGCATCGTCCAGAGATTTGCTCGGTTTGACGTCACAAAAACAAGTACTGAATATTTTGAGGTAAGAGACGCTCAATCAGTTGAAATTAACGAGCGAATGGAACGCGGTACAGCAGAAGATATTATGAACAAGCAGGGGGGCGAGATGACAAAAGGACAATCCCTTGCTTTGGATCAAGCCTTGAGAGAGCTTAATCGTCGTGGTCTGGCTTGGTTGGATGTGAAACCAGATAATTATTCCTTTGAAAAATTAAAGGGTACAGATCGTTGGCGGGTTGTTGTCTTGGACCCGGGCGGTATCGTTGCGATGCATGGCAGAACGGCCCGTCAGCGTTATGATAATGCTCGTAATGTTCAGGGCTTAATTAATCGCCCCACTGCTGAGCAACTTGAAGTTTGGCAAGATTTTCCGGGGGCGCGTGAAATGGTTTTAAATGAAATTCGCCAGTTGGTGCGGGAAAATCACAGTGCTAACTTTAATTTTGGTGCCATGAAAATGCGAGCAGATGCAAAGGTTGCGTTTAACCCCGGCGGCATTATGGAATTGGCTGAAGTAAGACGTCTGTTTGAGCTGACACCAGAAGCATCTAATGATAACTATCTGGAACATTACAAAACGCCACCTGTCGCCAAGGCGAAGTCCCAGCAATAGAACTTAAATTGCTACGGTCTCTAAAATTAATACCGTGGCTCGATACCATTATTTAGAGTCCTGATAAGTCTCTGGCCTTGATGGTGTATTAGACAAAACCCAATCGCGAAAGACCTGAACTTTCTTTGAATTGGCTTTTGTATTTGGTGAAATGATGTAATAGGCACTTTCTGGTTTAATCAAAAGCAAACTTTATAGGTAAAGCGGCGGCTCTGAGAGAAAAGGAAGAAGGGGCAAGTCGAAAGCTTTGTACCTTTGTTGTTGAGGCCATCGACGCTGATGTGTGGGGGGATGCCCACTATAGCCAGAAAACAGTAGCATACGGGTTTCTGCCAACAGAGATCGCCAAGGACGGCCTTGAGGTGGAAATCGAAGTCCTTGGAATGAGGCTCAAAGCCAAAATGTATACTGAAACGCTTTTTGATCCCCAAGCTGAACGAATGATGGGATAAAACTGTGAATGCTAGGGAAGGGTGTTTATTGTCAAACCCTTCCTATCATTAAATGTCTAGGGTGTGGACTCAATTGATCCAACATCTTATGGAGAATAGGAATAGCATGTTTAGGAAGTTTGCTCCCTTTTTCTCAAATCTTGTTGCCAGCCGTCTCATATCCTTCATTTTACAAAAGAAACGCTCAACAATATT
>NZ_CAKZMP010000029.1 GCF_937128705.1 uncultured Kiloniella sp.
CATATCTTCAGGATAAAAATCTGGAACATCATTTGTCGCAAAGGCATCAAAGGAGCTATTGAACATCCTGATGATTTCAGAAGACTCATTTGAGATAATTGTCTGCTCTTTTTTGTCCCACAACACAGGAACGGTAACCCGGCCCGTATAGTTCGGATCAGCTTTTGTGTAGATTTGATAGAGATACTCAGACCCATAAAGATGATCTTCGGTAGAGCCAAGATCCCCGGGTTTGAATTCCCAGCCGTTTTCTTTCATTTCCCAGTGAACGACAGAGACTGAGATAACTTCTTCTAGACCTTTCAGACTTCTGAAAATCAGGGCTCGATGTGCCCAAGGGCAAGCTAGATTTACATAGAGATGATAACGCCCGCTTTCGGCAGGATAGCCTTGTTCTCCGTTGGGGCCTTTGGATCCGTCCGCCGTCACCCAGTTTCTAAACTGGGCATCTTTGCGTTGAAATTTACCATTGCTGCTTTTGGTGTCATACCAGACATCATGCCATTGGCCATCTACGAGTTTTCCCATTTATCTGTTCCTTTTCTTTTGTCTTATTGAACCGTATCTGGCAGGTCCGCAAAAATTAACTCTGCGTTCCCGAGGGCTTTGATGTTTAAGTTTTCTTCGTTCGCGATCATTGCACCGTCTCGCTCATTCAGTTGCTGACCATTGAGTTCGATCGAACCTTTTGAAACCACAAGGTAGCCTAGTCGGTCTTTCTCTATGGGTTGGTTTATCTCTTCATTCTCTTTCAGGTGCGTCCCGTAAAGAGTAGCGTTTTGATTTATAGGTAACGCATTGGGATATTTTTTCTCTCCGGACGCCAGTGGTAGAAAACCACCCGCGTAATCAGCTTGGGAAAAGGTTTTTTGATCCCAATGAGGCTTAAGGTAGGTTTCTGAAGGTTGAATCCAGATTTGATAAAGTCCGGTTATTTCAGCTTCGTGATTATATTCGCTGTGAATGATGCCTTTGCCAGCCGTCATCACCTGAATATCGCCTGCGGGTGTTTGCCCTTTGTTTGACAGGTGATCTTCATGAGAAATAGCACCATATCGTACATAGGTGATGATTTCCATGTTCCGGTGTCCATGCATTGGAAAGCCGCCACCGGGTTGGATTTCATCATCATTCCAAACCAATAGAGGGCCAATGCCTGTTCTTTCAGGATTCATATAGTTTGCAAAGCTGAAATGATAATGGGCGTTTAACCATTCATTCTGAAATCGGCCCAAACTATCAAATGGTCTGATGTCAATCATCGGGGTCTCCAATACACTTAAAAATGACTATTAAGCTATAGATAGTTATATCACTTTTGTTTTATAATAGCTGAATCAAGAACAATATTGTTTCTTTGTGGAAACAGTGGCTGGTAAGGGCAAGAGATGAATTTGAATGAAATGGCGGTTTTTGCTTCGGTTGTTCAACATGAAAGCTTTACAGCTGCAGCCCAGGCATTGGGCATTAGTAAGTCCGCAGTATCTAAACAGGTGAGCCGCCTTGAAGATCGCTTGGGAATACGATTATTAAACCGTACAACTCGGCGTCTTTCTCTGACAGAAGCTGGCAGGTTGTTTTTTGAAAAGTGTCAAGCCGTTATGGATGTCGCCGAACAGGCAGAGTATGCAGTTTCTCGATTATCTGCGACACCCAGAGGGTTATTGAAAATCAATGCCCCGATGTCTTTTGGGATCAAGTGTATGGCCCCCATGCTTGCTGGCTTTAGAAAGGACTACCCCGAGATAGAGATAGATCTGGTTCTTAATGATCAAATGGTTGATCTGGTCGAAGATGGTTTTGATGTTGGCATTCGTATCGGGCGGATGATGGACTCAAGGCTGGTTGCCAAGAAAATATCTGATTGTGGAATGAGTATTATTGCTGCCCCATCCTATTTTGAAAAAAGATACAGGTCAGTAATCCCTTCAGAACTGACGGGGTATAACTTTCTGCATTATTCAAACCTGAATAGAATTACAGACTTAAAACTTACAGGAGAACAGGGGACTGTTAGGGTGTCGTTGAAGAGTAATCTGTCGGCGAACAATGGAGATTTTATTCTTTCTGCTGTCGAAGAGGGCATTGGTTTTGCCTGTATGCCAGATTTCATTTCTCGTGAAGCGATAAATCAAAAACGAGTGGTGAAACTATTTCCAGATTGGGAAGTGGATACAGATAACGCAATATATGTTGTCTATCCGATCAATCGCAATCTCTCGCCTAAAGCCCGTGTGTTTATAGACTTTATTGCAAATTTCTATGGGAATAAGTCAAATCTGAATCGTTGATTTTTTATGGGCGATTGTTATGAAAAAAGCATCTGCGATATTTTCTTGCTTTGACACGGTAAAAAATCGTGATATCGAAGATATACAAATCGTATTTACTTTTTTAAGGCTTGGTCATTTAGATGCCCAACTGTTGTGAACACCTCCGACGACGACGCACCTGCCCTCGAACTTCTGTTCGCTGGGCTGTTAGTCTGTGTGTCGAGATGGACCGTTCAGCGACCTGAGTATCAGGTCAACCTGCACTACCAAAGACAGCAGTTAGCAAAAAAGATGTCTTTGATAAATAAAAGTACAGGCTCTTAGAGCTGGCACTAATGCAGGATGTACCATGTGTGACTATACGATTACCCTTCAAAATTCTACGGATGAAGCACAGATTGATAAACTACTGGATTTGACGTTTGGAGTTGAACGAAAATCCCGTCCTTCTTATTCTTTTCGGACTGATGTTTCTGCTGTTCCTGATTTAAGCTTTTCGGTACGGGCGCCTTCTTCTGGAAAATTACTGGGAACACTCCGTTTTTGGCCTGTACTTGTTGGTGATGAAACAGCTCTCCTTTTGGGACCTTTGGCGGTGCAGCCAGATTTACAGGGCAAGGGTATTGGAAAAGCCCTCGTCAAACATGGACTGAATAAAGCGCGCAAAATGGGGTACCGTTTGTGTTTCGTCGTCGGGGAGCACCTTTATTATGCGCCCTACGGTTTTGATCTTGCTAAACCTCTTGGGTTTGAGATGCCTGTCCCTGTCAGTGCTGATAAGTTTCAGGTACTGTCACTTCAAAATATGCCCTTTGGCATCCTTCCCAAAGGGGAATTAGTGCCTTGGGAAAATACCTACGAAGAACGGGTTATTCAAAAAGTCTAACGGCCTTCGCGATACCAGGCCCCGAATGCTGTTAAGAGTAATAGGGATAAGAAAATCCACGGGGGAAGAAGCGGGTGTCGTGTTGATCCAATTAGCTTCTCGGCTTTTTGTGCCTGCAGCCCGGCCCATTCTTTTCCGGTGAGAGCACCATTCCCTCTTACGAGGCGTAAATTTGGGGTAACATTTTTAAGATGATATATGCCGCCTTTGCTTGTTCCTATGACTGAGGCAAGCGGTGCGGGATCTGCGCGTACTCTTTCATGCTCGGGTCCGCTGAGTGCTTGTTGGGCAACGACCGTATGGATATCATCATTAATTGTGTAAAGGCCAGGTTCAGTTGCCTCTATCCTTGTTGAGGCGTAGCCATGCGTATTGGCTTTGAGTGTGGTCTTGGTTACTTTTCCTGATGGGCTGGTTATAGAAAGTGTGGCTTCTTTCTCTGACATACTCTGGCGGGTGATCGTAAGCTGTTGAT
>NZ_CAKZMP010000030.1 GCF_937128705.1 uncultured Kiloniella sp.
ATTAACCCCTTTGCACGCATAAACAATTGAGCTAGGGCTAGCCATTTAACATCCTGGACAAAAGTACTGGTAATCAAAGAACTCAACTTACCCCTCCCCAGAATCTTACACAGGTAAAATTTTACGCAACAGTGCAAGCCATGATGGCCTACAGTCTTTTAGAAAAAAAGGAGCCTCTCTAAGCTCGCCACCCCATTTTTCTTTAAAAAACCTAATACCTTTCTCCCCCTCACTCTGCGGAGTTGGCGAAAACCCCGCTAGATCAAACCATTGATCCCCCGCACCTCGACAACATTCCATTATTGCCCAGTGCAAAAAATCCTGGACAGGCAAATTGGATTTCTTTCCTACAGATGTTCTCTTGCTTAAACGCTCCGTAATATACCCATTAAAATTGTAGGTACCTAAGACACCAAGGATCTCCTCGTTTTTTGAAACGGCTACATAATATGAATAGAACTGATGATCAGTCAGATCCCATTGCCGCTCCATACGATCAAGCCGCTCTTCACTCCAACTCTCACTGTAGTACTCTTCACAAAAGTCATGAATGAAACTGGATTTAGTTTCACATTTACGAAGATACACACCAGCTTTCACACATTTATTAATAGCTTTGCGCTCACTGCGGCGCAGAGACTGAAACGCGTCCCCCCCCCCTGTTCCAAATTTACGACTGACGTCAACCAATCATGGCGTATGTAACCGTGAGCTTCCATCCCATCGGCAAAAAAATTCTCTTTTGATTTAATATATCCAAATGGAATAACTGAAATTCTAATAGAACTGACCCTCAAATCTTTGGCTAGTTTATCCACCGCGGCCAGAAGTTGAGAGAACTCCCCATGGCGGTTCGTTTTAGCGACGGGTCCTTCAAAAACCTCCAAGACTCCATTTCCAACGCCCAGAAATCTGGTGAGCACCCGGTGCAGAAAGGAGTTCCTCTTTGAGGGTATCCAACTGGCTAATACCGCAGCTTCTCGAGCCCCATCACACTCACACAACAGGAAATAAGTTTTGCCCTCATGCTCAATATCATAGATATTTGCCCTACATGACAATTGACGTGCCCCCGCATAGCAGTGTCCTTGGGCTAACATCCAACTATCCCAATCATCAGGAGCCTCTGTTGTAACAGAGATATCAAATTTATTCTGCGTTATCACTTTATTCCAAACTTCAGGTTAATTGACGAAGATACTTATCTAACGGGCCAAGGATAGGTTCCCAAGAGTCCTTATACGTCAAGCACGGTTCAATTAACCCATCCACATAGCTCCCATCATTTTTTTTGGGAACACCAACAATATCATATGAAAAACAAAAATTTTCTGGTTTATCAATATACTGATGAGCGTATTCGAAGTCGATTATGACAAGATTCCCTTGCGGAGTAATGAGTACATTATTTCTATTAAAGTCCATCAAAGCATAGCCTTCATCATAAAACAGCTTCAAGACACTTACGATTTCAGCCCCCCGACCTTTTAGAATGCGATCTTGTTCGCTTAAGGAAAGCCCCTCCAAGGCATTTTCAAAATATGGAATTATGAAATAATTATCTCCCCGAGCAAGGACACCCGGAATAAGAGGACTCTTTTTAGAAAAGAGGGACAGTATTTCCAGTTCTCTCTGGAAGTAATCAAGTTCTGACAAGCGAAACGTTTTTTTAACAGCCTTTATGCCGTCAAAATCTACGACCTCAAGCTTTGCTCTACGACGGTGCGAAGGCAGCAGATCAATGACCGGCAAGACTGTTTCGTAAGCTTTCCTTATCCTTGAGACCCTTTCTTTAAGTGAAGCTGTTTCATCAGGCGCAATGATCTCAGCATATTGCCAAGCTTCATACTCATCATCCGAAGAGTGTATAGGGTTTGCATGCTTGGTAATAAGCACTCTCTCCTCAACATACTTTCGCAGATGGCCTTTAAATCTAGAGATATTCGCATTTCGAATATGGGGATGGATAAGCTTCAATTCAGAAGAAGCCTCGACAGGATGATAATCAAAGCAAAGCAATAGAACCGCAGGGCCGCCTCCGGCAATTTTATGAGGGCCTTTGCCCCAATCACCACCTCGGATCCCTCGGTTGGCACGCTGCTTCTGATCACCATCAAGGTAGATCTCAGTCAAAATTTCTAACTTCAAATTGACCTGAAGCTCCTTGCGTAAATCCTCGTATAATCCGTTATCCAAAGTCCATTGCCGAACAACAAAAGCTATAACTTCGCCTTGCACCAAAGAAAGTACGCCTCCAGTGTCATTCATCAATGGGCTGAGGTGAGGATTTATTCCCTCTAGCTTTCTCATCAAGTCAAAAGTGGGAGCAAGTTGATTTTCGTGTAAAAAAGCATGTAAACTAACAAGAGAGCAATCAAGCTCCAACCCTAATGTGCGAGCCATCTCAGAAAGTAGTTCAGGATAGGGGTTCTCCGGATTATCGTTACAAGCATCGCCCCCACTCTCAAGTGGCAACCCAGATTTATAAAATTTATGGTAAACCGCATGATAGGCTAGACTTGCAAAGTACATCTCAAAATTAGGAACGCGCGCGCGCAATTCTGTCAAAACAGCCCCCTTCAGCAATCTCTCTGAAAAGGGAAGCGGGTAATAAGGCAATCCACTGTAGGATAATCCCTTAGATCCATCATGAGAGAATAGATCCACCGGCATATCATTACCCGCCAGAGTAAAGAGATCTTGAATTTTCTCAATATCCTCACTGTGAACAAGGAAGTCCATATCCTCCCCCTCAGGCCAGTCTGGCAACCCCTCAAACCATCGCAGGAGCACATAGCGGACGTTGCGTCTCTCCATTTCACGGAGCAAGCCAACACGCGAAAGCCCTGTACGAATATAGCGGCGATTACGCGGAGACCGCCTTTTCTCCGGCATCAGGTTATTGGCCAAAAAATTCACAGTTGCTTCAGGTAGATTATCCTTCAGGAGATGTTTGAAGCTTGGAATGATCCCCTTCAAGCCCCTGTAGAAAGCATTAAAAGCGCGAATACCGAACCGGCGCCTCTGTCTCCAGATCTCGAACAACCACAACCTCAACTGACTCACAATATGCTCCCCTGAAACACATATCAACCGCAATGGCGTTTCTAAGAACAGCCACATAACTGCAACATTCTTTTCCTACATAAGAAGAGCTTATCCATAAAACTACTACCAGGCGCCTAGCGCCACCTTAACAGAGGCAACAATCCAATCCTGAGTTTCTTCATCAAGATAAGAAGACATTGGTAGACTCAATACTTCCCTTGAAAGTTTTTCCGAAACAGCGAGCCCCCCATTGGAAAGAGGTGCTACTTTATAAGGCTTCTGAGTATGCAAAGGTTGAGGATAATAAACTCCGGTAGGAATACCACGCTCCTTAAGCGCAAGCACAACCCGGTCACGCTCTTTGACTTTCACCGTGTACTGCGCCCAAGAAGAAAACCCGCCAACTATAAGATTTGGAACGACAACATGCCCTCCAAGATTGGCACAATAACGTCTTGCAATCCGATCTCTCGCCTCTAGCTCACTTTGAAATATCGACAACTTTTCGATCAGAACAGCAGCCTGAAAACTATCCAAACGACTATTCACCCCCAACCGCACATTGTCATATTTGTCTGAGCCTTGGCCATGAATACGAATTGACTTGAGGATTTCAGCCTTGTCCATATCATCAGTCAGGATTGCGCCACCATCCCCATAACAGCCCAGGGGCTTCGCGGGGAAAAAGCTGGTTGTCGTGTAATCAGCCAAAACACCGACACGCTTCCCATGCAACGCCCCCCCAAAGCTCTGGGCAGCATCCGCCACGACTATCATTTCATTTTCTTTAGCAATCGCGCTCAATACAGGATAGTTTGCTGGCTGACCGAAAAGATCAACAGGCATAACCACCTTAGGGGTCAAACCCGCTTCTTTTGCAGCAGTCGTGTAGGCCGCTTCAACATCAGCCAGCGCTTTTTCAGCACTTTCGTTGCCTTGCAGGAAGTCCGACAGCTCGGCCCCCAGCGCGTTGTGCAACAGACCGATTTGCGGAAGCATCGGATAAGGGGCTGCGCCGCCTTTGGCAGTTGCAGCTACACCAGCTGCCGCAGCACCCGGTTTGAACCCATCCAGCAGCCAGACCGCATCGTCGTTATTGGCAGCAACCATATCGGCAGTCAAAGCGCCTGCAAGGGCCGCGAACGACGCCTCTGCTTCGGCGTCAGAGACATTTGTCGAAATGGTCAGACCATCCCACCACAGTGTCGCACCGGGCACGCCGCCCGCTTCGACCGATGGGGCCGCAGACAGAACAGTGTTGGATATCACTTCTTCGGAAGACCCTTCGTCATCGAGGATCGCCGCACCACGAGAGCCCCACATGATCCCAAGCGCGGCTTCGCCGGCTTCCCAAAGCGCCTGAGTCTCGTTTGAGGCTTGCGTCAGGTGATCAGGATGGGCGTATTCAACCAAAGCTTTCATAGTCTCCAGCGCGGCAACGCCAGCTTCGCTGTTCACTGTCGGCTCTGCGGAACCCGCCTTGAAGAACTCACCACCGTGGGCAAGGAACGCAAGGTTGAAGGATTCACCCACATTCCAGCCGGCTTTCATGTCCATCACGATGGGATATTCCATCATCCCCGCCTCGCGAATGGCTTTGGCCGCAGCGATAACCTCATCATAAGTGCCAGGTACGCTGTCGATTCCTGCCTGGGCAAGGATGTCGGTGCGTGAAAACAGGTGCTGCGAATTGGCCATGAACGCAATCGCCATGATGTTGCCGTCGATGGTGATCTTCAGGTTATCGGGGATGTTTGCACCATGCTTATCGACCAGATCGTTCAGCGGGCGCACCAGCCCATCGTTCATCAGTTGCGTCAGCGTAGAATTCGCAACGATGACGCTGGTGTATTCAGCCGGGTTCGGCGTCAGTGCCGCGTTCATGATCTGACGCGCCTCTGTGGTGTGGTTGCGGGTAAATTCCGCCGCAGCCGCGCCGCAATTTTCCTCGGCAGTGCCCGCGA
>NZ_CAKZMP010000031.1 GCF_937128705.1 uncultured Kiloniella sp.
GTTGCCGTGCTTTCGCTTTTTCAGGCAACACTTACGTTGCCGGGTATTGCCGGGATTGTTCTGACAATCGGTATGGCTGTGGATGCCAATGTACTTATTTTTGAGCGTATTCGTGAAGAAATACGTAACGGCCGCGGACCTGTTATGGCTGTTGATGCGGGTTATAAACGCGCGATTGCAACGATTTTGGATTCAAACATTACGACGCTTATCGCGGCTGTATTGTTGTTCCAGTTCGGTACAGGCCCAATTAAAGGTTTTGCTGTAACCCTGACCATCGGAATTGTTACATCTATGTTCACTGCGATTATGTTTACCCGATTGCTTATTGTTGTCTGGCTGCGCCGTCGTCGGCCGCTGTCGCTTGGTATATAAGAGGAGGCTGGAATCATGGCGTTAATTAAAAAGCTTCCAACAGATCTCAATATCAACTTTATGGGTAAGAGAAAGCTCTTCATGGCTTTTTCTGTTCTTCTGATTGCCTTGTCTTTGGTGTTAGTGGCCACCCGTGGGTTGAATTTTGGGGTGGATTTCCGCGGCGGTATTCTGATTGAAATCAGAACATCAGAGCCTGCTGATTTATCCTCTCTCAGATCCCGAATAGGGGCGCTTGGTCTGGGGGAAATTAGCCTTCAGGAATTTGGTGCACCAACTGACGTTCTGATCAACATCCAAAAACAGGATGGTGATGAAAAAGAACAGATGAAGGCTATTCAGCTGGTAAAGGATGAGCTGGGCAGTGCGGTTGAAGAATATCGTCGTGTCGAATTTGTTGGTCCAAAGGTTGGTGCCGAACTAAAAGAAGACGGCGCATTGGCCACGCTTTTTGCCTTGTTGGGTATTGCTTTTTATATCTGGTTCAGGTTTGAGTGGCAATTCTCGGTTGCTGCTTTGTTGGCTTTGACACACGATATCATTACGACAATCGGTTTCTTTGCACTAACCCAATATGAGTTCAACTTGGCAACATTGGCTGCTGTGTTAACGATTGCGGGGTATTCAATTAACGATACGGTTGTTATTTTTGACCGGGTACGTGATGAATTACGTCGTTATAAGAAGATGGAAGTTATCGATGTTCTTAATATGTCGATTAACAGAACGCTTTCCCGGACAATCCTGACGTCTGTCACAACCCTTTTGGCACTTATTGCGCTGTTTGTGTTCGGCGGAGAAGTGATTAGAGGCTTGAGCCTCGGTCTTATCTGGGGTGTTACCATCGGTACCTATTCTTCTGTTGGACTTGCTGTTCCATTGCTCTTTGCAACGAATGTCAGACCATCCATTCCAGAAGAAGAGGAAGAGGGACTTGTGGACGAGAATGGTCAGAAGATCGAGTTCGTTCCGGAAAATGACAAAGCCAGTTAGGAGTTAACCTTCGTGGAAATATCGCTTAAAATTCCAGAAGGAAAACAGATTATCGAAAAGTATGGTAATGGTCGATTTATGGTGTCCGACCATTACCATGAAGGTTCTATTCTTGTGCTACCAGATTTGACTGAAAGCTGGGCCGTACAAAGTTTTTCCGATGTGTCTTTGGAAACACTTACCCCCTTTGTCGAAAAAGCGAGCGGGATCGAAGTGTTGATTATTGGATGCGGCGCTAAAGGCGAATTCATTACCCCCACTTTCCGCAATAGCTTGAAAGATAAAGGTCTAATTGTAGATGCGATGGACACTGGCGCTGCCTGTCGTACTTATAACGTGCTTCTTTCTGAAGGTCGGAATGTTGCTGCTGCGTTAATCGCAGTCGATTAAAATTTTCTGCGGGCACAAACCAAATGTCGAATGATACTGGCCTATCCTTTTGCGGAGACGACATTAAGAAGAACGACTATGATCGTTATTTAACGTGTCTTTTTGCAAAAGATGATACCGTCCGCGCAAATCTTTTTGCGCTTTATGCTTTCAATCAGGAAATAGCCAAAACAGCAGAGGTTGTCAGTGAGCCGCTGACAGGAATGATTCGCTTGCAATGGTGGCGTGAAGCTATTGAAGGAATCTTCGAGGGTAAACCCCGTAAACATCTGGTTGTCGAGGCTTTAGCGAGAGCCGTGAAAGACCATGGGTTAAAGCGTGAAAAGCTTGATGAATTTATTAATGCCAGAGAATTTGACTTGGAAAATACTGTTCCACAGAATCTTGTTTCTTTGGAAAGGTACGTTCGAAAAACCTCTGCCGAGCTCTTGAGTTTGGCAACTGATATCACGATTGAAAAATGCGAACAGGATAAAGAGGCCAGTAAAGTCCTTGGACAGGTTTGTCGATCCATGGGCATTGCTTGGGGGCTGCTTGGCATTATTCGGGCCACTCCTTTTTATGCAGCAAAAAAAAGAATTTATCTGCCTCAGGATCTTATCAATCAGCACGGATTGAATACTTCTACGCTTTTCGAGCTAAAATCTTCGCCAGAATTATGTGAGATTAGCAAGGTTCTGACCGAAGCTGTCAAAAAACATTTGAGCATGGCGCGAAGTTTTTCTGGTAAAATACCTAAACAGGCGAAATCGCCTCTATTACTCGGGGTTTTGGCTGATCAGTATATCAAAAGGCTGGAGAGTAATAATTACGATCCTTTTGATGTCTCACTTCATCGTCCAAAATCTTCTGCCACGTGGAAGTTGATGTGGGCTAATATTTGTTCCCGTTATTAATAAAGGATTTTGAACAAAAAGGCCGCTAACGAGAGCGACCTTCTTTATTCGAACTCAGGTTTATGAGTGCTAACTGGCTTTCTTAAGTCTTATTGATTTTCATCCAGCCAGGTTTTCAAATCTTCGAGGGCTCGTTTGGAATAGAGCGGCTTGCGATCTTTCTTTTTAAGTTTCTTACCTGGCCCTTTGGGAATATTCGGGAAAATACCAAAATTTACATTCATCGGCTGAAAGGTCTTGGCATCAGCACCACCCGTGACGTGATTAATCAGTGCGCCGTGCGCTGTGGTGATTGGTGGCGCAGGCAGATCTTTGCCCAAACGTTCCGCGGCAGCAAATCGCCCGGCCATGAGGCCTGATGCCGCTGATTCCACATAGCCTTCAACGCCAGTAATCTGCCCGGCGAATCTGAGGCGTGGCATTGGTTTCATACGAAGCGAATGATCAAGTAACTTAGGTGACTTCAAAAAGGTATTACGATGCAGGCCACCGAGGCGGGCAAATTCAGCTTCTTCAAGGCCGGGAATCGCACGGATGATTTCCATTTGCGCGCCGTATTTCATCTTTGTCTGGAAACCAACGATATTATAAATGGTCCCCAGTTTGTTATCTTGGCGCAGCTGGACAACAGCATAGGGCTCTTCCTCGCTGTGCGGGTTGGTGAGGCCAACAGGCTTCATCGGACCAAAGCGCAAGGTCTCAACACCGCGGCTCGCCATGACTTCAATTGGCAAACAGCCTTCGAAATAGGGCGTGTTCTCTTCCCACTCTTTAAAATCTGTTTTGTCGCTATCAATTAGTGCCTGAATAAATGTTTCGTACTGTTCTTTATTCATTGGGCAGTTGATGTAGTCAGCACCATCGCCGCCGGGACCAACCTTGTCGTATCTGGATTGGAACCAAGCTTTGTCAAAATTGATGGACTCTTTGTAAACAATCGGCGCGATCGCATCAAAAAACGCAAGATATTCTTCGCCTGTGATAGAGCCGATAACGTCGCTCATACTTTCCGATGTCAAAGGCCCTGTGGCGATAATGACAGAATCCCACTCTTCTGGCGGAAGGGCAGAAACTTCTTCGCGTTTGATGGTTACGAGAGGATGATCTTCAAGGCGCTTGGTGACTTCATCTGAAAAATCATTTCTGTCCACAGCCAGCGCACCGCCTGCGGGCACCATATGTTTTGCTGCACAGGACATAATGAGAGAGTCCATTCTGCGCATTTCTTCGTGCAACAGGCCAACGGCATTATTCTCATAATCATCAGACCGGAATGAATTGGAACAGACCAATTCGGCAAGACCTTCGCCTTGGTGTGCCTCTGTTTTTCGAACAGGGCGCATCTCATGAAGAATTACCGGAATACCAGCCTGTGCAATCTGCCAGGTTGCTTCCGTTCCGGCCATACCACCACCGACGACGTGAATTTCTTTTAAGTCACTCTTGCTCATGATTGTCTCTTTACTATTCATTGCGTCTGCAATAATAAAATTTTTTGTGTTATATCTACTAAAAAGCAGCTTTGCACCCATATGTTTTAGATAAACATATTTTCTTTCATATAATCCATAATAACATAATAAACCGGAGCTCTTTATTTCATGCAACGAATAGATGATCGCGTTAGACGTGGTGGCGACGAAGACAGTCTGATCGGCTCTGTGGTTGATTGGGTTATGGCTCAGGCACTACGCGATACCACGATCGAACAGTTATTTGAAGGTTGCTGCCTAAGGCTGAGATCTGCGGGATTACCTATTGCCCGGGGATACATTGCGTTTCGTACGCTGCATCCTTTGTACAGTGCCATGGGGTTGACCTGGGAGCTTGGTAACGGCGTTAAAACTGTTGGCATGTCACATGAAAGTTCTGCTTCGGAAGAGTGGCGTAGAAGTCCGTTCTATTTCATGCTGAGTAAAGAGATTGGTTTGCTTCGGAGAAGGCTGGTCGGCGAAGGGGCTATCCACGACTTCAAGCTTATGGAAGAGCTTCGTGATGATGGCTATACAGACGTCTTGTGTTATGCGATCCATTTTGATCAGGAATCCCTTGGTGATACAGATGGCAGAGGCATTCTTGGAACTTGGTCGAGCGATATCAAAGCCGGTCTGAGTGATACGGATATAAAATCACTTATTCGCGTACAAAACCGTCTGGCTGTTGCTTGTAAGGTAATTATCACCTCGCAGATTGCCCATAACATCTCGACGACATATCTTGGTCGTAATGCAGGACAGCGAGTTCTTAAAGGGCAAATTCAGCGTGGTGACGGTGAAAAAATTCACGCCGTTATCTGGTACAGCGATCTTCGGAACTCAACCGCACTGGCAGATATGATGCCGGAAGAAGACTATCTGGATCTGCTCAACGGGTACTTTGAAAGTACGGCAGGGGCCATTATCGATAATGGCGGTGATGTTCTTTTGTTGATTGGTGATGCTGTTCTGGGAATTTTTCCTTTTACAGATGATCGAACACAAGCTGAAACTGGTGAGATGGCCGTGAAGGCAGCATATGATGCGCTTGAGCGTATCAAAGAACTAAATGCCTGTGCTTGTGATAATGGTAAGTGCGAAGCCTCGTTTGGTCTCGGGCTTCATGTGGGAAATGTCATGTTCGGCAATATTGGTTTACCTGATCGACTGCAATTTACAACAGTCGGGCCAGCGGTTAACGAGGTTGCGAGACTGGAAGCGCTGACCAAAGAGCTTGGTAAGCGCATCCTCATGAGCAAAGAATTTGCTGAAATCGTCGGACGTAAATGCATGCCAATGGGAGAGCATACCTTGCGTGGTATTGAAGAGCGACGTGAGATCTTTACGCTAGATGATTGATTCATAAATATACTTAAAACAAGGGACATAAGAACTGTCTAAACAAGGACAGCTCTTATGTTTACCTGATAAATTAATACTGAATTATATCCTGACTTTTAATTTTATTCTGGATTATCTTCATCACAATTGTTCACGTGTTTATGCCAGTAAGTGTGAGTTTTCCAATCATTCGACCGCTTTCAACAGTTTGATGTGCTTTGGCTAGTGTTGTTGCTGAAATTGTTCCGCCTCTGCTCGTTTGAGTATGTCTGATTATACCGCTTTCTACTAATTCTGATATGCGACGTAATATGTTACCTTGTTTGGACATCGTTGGCGTTGAGAAAATTGACCTTGTAAACATAAGCTCCCAGTTAATTTGAACGCTTTTCTTCATAAAGAGATCTAAATCTAACTTTGCTTTTGTGCTTGCTACTAAGCAAATCGAACCTTCGGGAGATATTATATCACTCATGATTTCCCAATAGGGGAGGTTATTATTACAATTTAGAATGTATGGAACCGTTGCATAACCAAGAGCAGCTAATTGTTCTTTAAGATCTTTGGAATGGTCTAAAACATGATCCGCACCCATTTTAAAACACCAGTCGCGGCTAGTGTCTCTGGATGCCGTTGTAATGACCGTATTACACTGAGATAATCGTTTTGCAAATTGGATTGCCATAGAACCTAGTCCACCACTACCCCCAATTATTAGGATAGCCTGTCCTTTGGCTTTGTCTTGATCCAAACTTAATCTATCAAATAATGCCTCCCAAGCTGCTAGGGATGTTAAGGGTAAAGAAGCTGCTTCTTCTGCTGTTAAGCCTTTTGGCTTTGGTCCTACCAACTGCTCGTCAACGAGTTGGAATTCCGCGTAACATCCTGGTCGAGTAATATCTCCCGCATATATCACTCTATCTCCGGGCTCGAAGTTCTCGACATCTTTGCCAACACTGATAACTTCACCACAGGCATCCCAACCTAAAATACGAGGCTCCTCAAGGTATCCTTCGATCATCTGCCTTTGTTTACAGTCAACAGGATTAATCGAGATAGCATCAATTCTGACTAATAAATCTCTTCCTTCTGGGGAGGCTGTTTTTGTTTTGCTTTCAATGAAACAATTCTTATGACTTGTTGGTAAATTCTCTCGAACGCCAATAATTTTCATGAACTTTATACCTATTTCGATTTATCTGTAGATAAAATAACCATAAGTGATAAAAACCAAAAAAGGTCCCCACCAAATATTAATCGCACGGTTAGATTTTCTTTTGGTGAGAAATAAATTACGATCTTTGGTGTCATAATTATTCACTGAAATAATTCGATTTTTATAAGCGTAATAAGCATTCATGATGAGAAAATTACCGCCACTAAATTCTTTACGTTCTTTTGATGCTATTGCCCGAAATGGCAGTATTTCAAAGGCTGCTTTAGAGTTGAAAGTGAGTTCTTCTGCTGTAAGTCAGCAAGTCTCGATCCTAGAGGATTGGATGGGGGTTAAATTTTTAAAACGGTCTTCAAATAAAACTTCTTTAACACGAGAAGGTGTTGAGTTTGCAAATGAGATAAATTCAGTTTTTGATACTCTTGAAAAAAATATATTTCACACACAAAAGAAAGTTAATCATAACGAAATTAAGCTCAGTATAATTCCGTCTTTAGCGACAAGGTGGTTGATTAATAGATTACCGACATATTCCGCGCTTTATCCTGATTATTCAGTAATGGTAGAAGCTTCATTTGATCTAGTAGATTTCACAAAGAAAGAACTAACGATAGCTATTAGATCAGGTGCAGGGTCGTATTCAGGATGTCAGTCAGAGAAATTATTCGACGAATATGTAACGCCTGTTTGTAGTCCAGAGTATTGGAAGAAAAATAAAACATCTCTAGTTGAAATTGGGGCATGCTCGCTTCTTGCCGATCATACATTTGGTAAAGATGAGACTAATCTTAATTGGACTAGTTGGATAGCTCGAGAAGGTATTATTCCTTCAACGAAGATACAGCCGATACAATTTTACACCGATAGTAACCTAACTATACAAGCTTGCATTAACGGAGAAGGTTTTATGTTAGGTCGGAGTATTTTAATTAACGAAGAGCTTCGAAAAGGTGGATTGATAGAACCGTTTAAAGAAAAGCAAGTTTCTGACTGGCCTTATTATATTGTATATCATTCAATAAACGATCCGTTACGGGGTGCTCTCCGCTCGTTTATTGAATGGTTGAAGAGAGAAGCGGCGAAAACACCGGGCATTGTGAGATAGTGATTATAAAAGGGTGTTTTCGGTCTCCATCAAGTTATTTATTTCAGGTAAGGTTCTAGGTATTCACCTGTATAGCTGCCTTTTGTCTTTGCAACGGTTTCAGGTGTTCCTGTGGCAACAACGCGTCCGCCTTTGTCACCGCCCTCTGGTCCCATGTCGATAATCCAGTCGGCGATTTTGATAACTTCAAGATTATGTTCAATACAAAGGATGGTATTTCCTTGATCCACGAGGGACTGCAGGACTTCCAACAACTTTTTTACATCGTCAAAGTGAAGGCCAGTTGTTGGCTCATCGAGGATATAGAGTGTTTTCCCTGTTGCTCGTCTGGAAAGCTCTTTGGCCAATTTAACACGCTGAGCTTCCCCGCCAGAAAGCGTTGTGGCCGCTTGCCCAACCTGAACATACCCCAGTCCAACTCGTTGCAATGTCTCCAACTTATTGCGAATAGATGGAACTGCTTTAAAGAACTCCAATCCATCATCAACATTCATATGTAAAACATCTGAGATGGATTTACCTTTATAGAGAATTTCAAGTGTCTCTCGGTTATAGCGCTTACCCTTACAGACATCGCACTCAACATAGACATCAGGCAGAAAGTGCATTTCGATCTTGATGACACCGTCACCCTGACAGGCTTCGCAACGACCACCCTTTACATTGAAAGAGAAGCGACCGGGTTTGTAGCCACGGGTTTTGGCTTCGGGTAATCCGGCAAACCAGTCTCTGATTGGTGAGAATGCGCCAGTGTAAGTCGCAGGGTTTGATCGTGGTGTCCGGCCAATAGGGGACTGGTCAATATCAATCACCTTGTCGATGAACTCTAGCCCTACGATGGAATCATGGCTGCCTGGTTGCCCTTTGGCATTATGCAGCTTACGTGAAACGGCTTTATACAAAGTCTCAAGGATCAGTGTTGACTTACCGCTACCGGAAACGCCTGTGATACAGGTGAAAGTGCCAAGAGGAACTTCTATAGATACATTCTGCAGGTTATTTTCGTTAGCGTTCAGGACTTTAATCTTTTGGCCTTTATGGCCTTTACGGCGTTTTTCCGGAAGGGTGATGGAAACTTCACCTGTTAGATATTTTGCCGTTAAGCTTGCTTCCGTTGCCATCACTTCATCCGGTGTTCCACAGGCAACAACCTGACCACCATGTTTTCCAGCTCGCGGGCCCATATCGACGAGATAATCTGCGGTTCGAATGGCATCTTCGTCATGTTCGACAACAACAACGGTATTACCAAGATCCCGCAAGCGGCGCAGTGTTTCCAATAGCCGTGCATTATCTCGTTGGTGCAACCCAATAGAAGGTTCATCCAGAACGTAGAGAACGCCTGTCAGTCCCGAGCCAATTTGTGACGCCAGACGAATACGTTGGCTTTCCCCACCAGACAGGGTTGCTGAAGAACGGGAAAGTGTCAGATAATCGAGACCGACATTTACAAGGAAATAGAGCCTTTCATTGATTTCTTTGAGGATTCTAACTGCGATTTCATTTTCTTTGTCGCTGAGTATTTTGGGGATTTTATTAAACCACTCTGCGGCTTCTGCAATGGAAAGCTGGGCGATTTCACCAGCGTGCTTTTTGCCAATTTTGACGGCGAGCGCTTCGGGTTTTAGGCGGTGACCATCGCAGGTTTGGCAAGGTTGTTTCGTTTGGTATTTTGATAGCTCTTCGCGGACCCAGTCGCTGTCTGTTTCCCGAAAACGCCTCTCCATATTGGGGATGATCCCCTCGAAAGGTTTCTTGGTCTGGTAACTCCGGTTGCCATCGGTATAGGTCATTTCGATAACTTCTTTACCCGAACCATTCAGAAGCAGGTTTTTGATTTTTTCTGGCAGCTCATTCCATGCAAGATCAAGGGCGAAACCATAATGTTCTGCCAGACTCTTGAGAGTTTGCAGATAATATTTAGAAGTCGAATTTGCCCAAGGGGCTATTGCACCGTCTTTAAGGGAGACGCGTTGATCTGGAACAATCAGGTCGCCGTCAAAGATGAGGGTTTTGCCCAATCCGTCACAGGCTGGGCAAGCCCCAAAGGGGTTGTTGAAAGAGAATAATCTGGGTTCAATCTCGTCAATGGTAAAGCCGGATACCGGACAGGCATAACGAGCAGAGAAGATTGTCTGTTCACCTGTTTTGGCATTTTCTGCAAAGGCAATACCGTCGGCAAGACCCAACGCGGTTTCCAGACTGTCAGCCAAACGCGTTTTTATGTCGTCCTTGACCACGACACGATCAACAACAATTTCGATGTCGTGTTTTTTCTTTTTGTCCAGTGCGGGAACATCGCCGATCTCGTAAAGTTCTCCGTCGACCTTTACGCGCTGAAAGCCTTTGACTTGCAGATCTGCGAGTTCTTTACGGTATTCGCCTTTGCGTCCTCGGACAATTGGCGCGAGGAGGTACAGGCGAGTGCCACTTTCCATTTCCATGACCTTATCAACCATCTGGCTGACGGACTGACTTTGAATTGGGAGCCCTGTTGCAGGTGAGTAGGGGATACCGACACGCGCAAAGAGAAGGCGCAGGTAATCATAAATTTCTGTAACGGTACCAACGGTAGAGCGTGGGTTCTTCGAGGTTGTTTTTTGCTCAATTGAAATCGCAGGAGATAATCCTTCGATAGAATCCACATCCGGCTTTTGCATGAGCTCAAGAAACTGGCGAGCATAAGCAGAAAGGGATTCGACATAGCGTCGTTGCCCTTCAGCGTAGATCGTATCAAAGGCGAGAGACGATTTGCCGGACCCACTGAGGCCCGTGATAACAACGAGTTCGTTTCTGGGTAAATCAACACTGACGTTTTTCAGGTTATGTTCTCTCGCGCCACGAACGGAAATAGTGCGGGATTCCTGTATTGAACTCATTTTATCGCCTGTAAATGTTTTGCAAATGTTCTCGTTGGAATATATATGGACGAACAGTGAACAAAATGCATCCTTTTTTATAAAATAGGGTGAATATTTTGCTTGAAACCTTTCAATAAAATGCGAACATCTTGCAGAAAAGAGATCCATCTTCTATTAGACGTTGGCTCTGAGCGACCCGACTGATAGGGTTCCAGATCAATTTTTTTAGATTCTAAAGTAAATCATAGGGAAGAAGCCATGGCTGGTAGTGTTAACAAGGTGATTCTGGTTGGTAACTTGGGGCGTGATCCGGAAATCCGTTCCATGCAATCAGGACAGCGTGTGGCTAATTTGAACATAGCAACATCAGAAAGCTGGAAAGATCGTACTTCAGGTGAACGTCGGGACAAAACCGAATGGCACCGCGTTGTTATCTTTAACGATCGTTTGGTCGATGTTGCCGAGAAATTCTTGCGTAAAGGCTCCAAAGTTTATCTGGAAGGCCAATTGCAGACCCGTAAGTGGACTGATAACGCTGGTGTTGAAAAATACACGACAGAGATTGTTCTGCAGAATTTCCGCGGTGAACTGACAATGCTTGATGGTCGTAACGATGGTCAAGGTGGCGGTGGCTTTGGCGATTCTTCTGGCGGTGACGCCGGTGGCTTTGGCGGTAGCGGTAGCTCAGGCGGCGGATATGGCGGCGGCTTCGGTGGTGGTTCCTCTGGCGGTGGTGGCGGATCGACAGGCGGCAGTGCCCCAGTCGATGATCTTGACGACGAGATTCCATTCTAGGTATATTAGAATATAGTCAATTAAGGCGGCTCTTTTGGGCCGCTTTTTTATTTCTATGATGGATTAAAGGTAATGATCAAAACTGATCTTTTACATTTCGAGCAGCTTTCTAAGGAACAGCTTTATGAGGTTTTACAGCTTCGTTCCGATGTCTTTGTTCTGGAGCAGGAATCTTTATATAGGGATATGGATGGGCAGGATGCCGTTGCCTGGCATGTGCTGGCCTATGGCGACGAAGATACTGTTGTTGGTGTTGTTCGTATTCTGAAAGATCCTAAAGATCAAAGCTGTTTCAAGATTGGTCGGGTTGCTGTTGCGAAGATAGCCAGAGGGCAGGGGATCGCTGTTGAATTAATGGAGCGGGCACACGGCTTTATTACCAAGCAAGAAGCTGCTGAAAGAATTGAAATTTCAGCACAGGAGCATTTACAGAAGTTCTACAATAATCTGGGTTATGTCACCGTTTCTGATGAACCTTATGATGATGCGGGTATACCGCACGTTGACATGATACGTGCTGCATAAAACGGTGTGAATTAGCGACTTGACAAATTAAAATAAAGTAGAATTTGTTGATTTAAAGTTGAGATCAAAAAATTATTTAAATTCAATCCTGTAGAACTTAATTTTTCCCTCTCTTTTTACACACAATTTGTTGTAGCTACGCGATGAATTTGTTACATTTCATGTGATTTTTTTTTAGCCTGAAACAAGTTGAGTTCCAGTGTTGTGCTGTACTCGGTTTGAAAGGGCCTTTCTGTTAAACAGAAACAGGATAATTACGTGACTTCGAACTCTGATACATCATCCGATAACCAGGATGTTTTTCCGGTAACTATTGAAGACGAAATGAAGCGATCGTACCTCGATTACGCCATGAGCGTTATCGTGTCGCGTGCTCTTCCAGACGTCAGAGACGGCCTTAAACCGGTACACCGTCGTATTCTCTATGCGATGAAAGAGTCCGGCTACGACTGGAACAGAGCTTATCGTAAGTCTGCCCGTATCGTCGGCGACGTGATGGGGCAGTATCACCCGCATGGTGACCAAGCCATTTATGATGCTATGGTTCGTATGGCGCAGGATTTCTCTATGCGTCTGCCTCTGGTTGATGGCCAGGGTAACTTTGGCTCTATGGATGGTGATCCACCCGCGGCGATGCGTTATACGGAATCTCGTCTGCAACGCGTTTCCAGTGAAGCACTTTTGGAAGATATTGACCGCGATACGGTTGATTTCCAAGACAACTATGATGAATCCACGAAAGAGCCGATTGTTCTTCCAGCCCGTTATCCAAATCTTTTGGTCAATGGAGCTGGTGGTATTGCGGTTGGTATGGCGACCAACATCCCGCCGCATAACCTGGGTGAAGTCTTGGATGCTTGTTGTGCCTTCGTGGACGATCCAGAACTATCCATTGATCAGTTGAACGAGATTATCCCCGGACCTGATTTTCCGACGGGTGGTGTTATTCTTGGGCGTACAACAATTCGCGATGCCTATCATACTGGACGCGGCTCAATTGTTATGCGCGGTAAGGCCGAGGTTCAGGAGATCCGTAAGGATAAGATGGCGATTGTTGTCACCGAGGTTCCTTTCCAGGTCAACAAAGCCAGAATGCTTGAAAAGATCGCGGATATTGCCCGTGATAAAACAATCGAAGGCATTACTGATATTCGCGATGAAAGTGACCGTCACGGTGTTCGTGTCGTTGTTGAGCTGCGTCGTGATGTCGAGCCGGAAGTGATTCTGAACCAGCTTTATCGCTATAGCCCGCTGCAAACGTCGTTTGGGGCTAACATGCTGGCGCTAAATTCTGGTCGTCCAGAGTTGTTGGATCTGAAATCAATTATTTCTGCATTTATCGCATTCCGCGAAGAAGTGATTACACGCCGTACTATCTTTGAGCTGAATAAAGCACGTGATCGCGCGCATCTCTTGGTTGGTTTGGCGATTGCTGTTGCGAACATTGATGAGGTCATCGAGCTCATTCGTGCCGCTTCTGATCCTGTGATTGCGCGCGAACAGCTTATGGACCGTCCGTGGCCTGCTAAGTATGTGGAACCACTTATTAAATTGATTGATGAGCCGGGCCGAAATGTTGATGGTGATGGCAACTATTTCCTTTCTGAAGCACAAGCGCGTGCGATTCTAGAGCTACGTCTACAGAGATTGACCGGTCTTGAGCGGGATAAGATTGCCAAGGAATTGGAAGATATTTCGGATCAAATCCGTTATTATCTTGAAATACTCGCTTCTCGCGAAAAACTTCTTGGTATCCTGCGCGAAGAACTCATCGAAATGAAGGCCAAATATGCCACGCCACGTCGTACGGAAATTCTGGACGGTGTGTTCGGGTATGACGATGAAGATCTTATCCAGCGTGAAGACATGGTGGTGACTGTTAGTCACAGTGGTTACATCAAACGTGTTCCGCTAAGTACTTATCGTGCGCAGCGTCGTGGTGGTAAGGGCCGTTCTGGTATGGCGACAAGAGACGAGGATTTTGTATCACAGATCTTTGTTTGTAATACGCATACGCCAGTTCTCTTTTTCTCTTCCCGTGGTATGGTTTACAAGATGAAAGTTTACCGTCTGCCACCTGGGACACCAACATCACGCGGTAAAGCGCTGGTGAATATGTTGCCACTGCAACCGGGCGAAACGATATCGACAATGATGCCGCTTCCTGAAAACGAGGAAGCTTGGTCAGAAATGTACGTTATGTTTGCGACATCTACGGGGGGGATCCGTCGTAACAAACTGTCTGATTTCACCCGTGTAATGGCGAATGGTAAAATTGCCATGAAGCTGGAAGATGAAGACAGCAGATTGATTGGCGTACAGACCTGTACTGAACACGATGACATCATGCTGTCTACAGCGCGTGGTAAATGTATTCGCTTCCCTGTGAATGGCGTTCGTGTCTTTGCTGGCCGTACATCGACAGGTGTGAGAGGGATTTCTCTCGCTGAGGGTGATTCTGTTATTTCCATGGCGATTATCAATCATATGGATGCAGATTCAGAAACCCGTGATCAATATCTTCGTTACGCAAGTGCTAAGCGTCGCAGTGAAAACGCGGATGAGGGCGAGTTTGATCCATCAGCACTAGAGACGACACTGTCTCAGGAGCAGCTTGATAGCATGGCTGAAAGAGAGCAGTTCATTCTGTCCATTTCTCAAGATGGTTTAGGTAAACGTTCGTCTTCTTATGAATACCGTGTGACCAGCCGTGGCGGTAAAGGGATTGGTAACCTTGATCTTTCAAGAGCCAAGGGTAAAACAACGACTGTTATTTCCGTGTTCCCAATTGATGAGACGGATCACATTATGTTGGTAACAGATGCAGGAAAGCTCATCCGCTGCCCTGTGCACGACGTTAGAATTGCAGGGCGTTCAACACGTGGTGTTAACCTGTTCAACGTCGCAGACGATGAGAAAATCGTTTCTGTTTCACGCTTGGCAGATGACGGTGAGGGCGAAGATGACGAGAACGAAAACCTTGAAGGTGCCGTTGCCGACGGAGCTGAAGGCGCAGAAGGTGTCGAAGCTACTGATGTGGTAGAAAGTGATACCGCAGAAAACGCGCCTGAAGCATCTGGTGAAGATAAAAGCGGGGAGTAATCCCCGCAACCTAACGAAGAAGAGCTTAGGGCATGACGAAAAAACACGTTGGGCTTTATCCCGGTACCTTTGACCCTGTAACCAAGGGGCACATGGATATTATTACCCGTGGGTGCCGCGTGGTCGATAAACTGGTCATTGCTGTTGCACGCAATGACCGTAAGGGGCCGTTGTTCAGTACTGAAGCGCGTGTGAGTATGGTGTTACACGATACGGCTCCTCTACGAGACAAAGGGTTTGAAATTGAAGTGCTACCCTTTGACAATCTTCTGGTGAATTTTGCCCGCGAAGTTGGTGCAGGGGTCATTCTTCGAGGGTTGCGTGCGGTTTCTGATTTCGAGTATGAGTTTCAAATGGCGGGGATGAATGCCCGTCTTGATGCTGAAATCGAAACCGTATTTTTGATGGCTTCTGAAAAACAACAGTTTATTTCGTCACGATTTGTTAAAGAGATTGGATATCTTGGTGGAGATATCGCCTCTTTTGTTAGTCCTGCAACGAAATTAAAGTTGGAAGAGAAGTTTGAAATTATGCGTAAATCCAAGGATTAACCTACTTTTAAGCGCAATCCGTCTCTTCTGATTTAAAAATATTCCTTTTTTTACGGTTGAAGACAAAAAGGCTGTTGACCGAATCAATAAGTGGTTCTATCTTCCGCCTCGCTTACCGCATTACACTTTAATGTCGGAAAGCAATTGAGAATGGGCCCTTAGCTCAGCTGGTAGAGCGTCCGACTTTTAATCGGCAGGTCACAGGTTCGAATCCTGTAGGGCCCACCATTCTGTACTAAACACCCCGCTTTTAGCGGGGTTTTGTTTTTCTGTTTCCCAAATATCATAACTTTTCTTGTCCGTTTTCTTTGGAAATAGCCTTGTTCGCTTTCTCTGGGAATAATAACTTTAGAGGAAGTCGAAATACTTAAGTCTGTTACGATAACTCGAATAAAGTATCTCAGAAAAAAATGCTCTTTGCTTAAAAGGATAAAAACGTGCCCCAAAAACCACTTGGTCTAATTTGCGCTATACCAAATGAAATTCAACACTTTGGGTCAGCTTTTGAAAAGACGAGCGAAAAACAGATAGCAGGTTTTTCATTTTTTCAAGGAAGGCTTGATGGGGTTGAAACTGTGCTTGTCGAAGCTGGCATGGGCAAGGTTAATGCCGCTGTTGTCACAACTTTGCTTATCGAGCAATTCAATTGTCGTGTGGTTCTCTTTTCTGGCGTTGCTGGTGGCGTTGATCCAAAGCTTGGGGTTGGTGATGTTATTATCGGAACCAAGCTTATCCAGCACGATTATGGGATGATTGTGTCTGACAAGCTAACGACCTATCAACCCGGACACTTACCTATCCATCTGCCAACTGAAAAACTTGGTTATGATGCGGATGCAATTCTTATCGACAAGTTGCTTCAAGAACTAGAAGGTTTCGATCTTCCAATTATCTCTGCGGAAGCTGCTGGTGGGGAAGCCCGTAAACCTGTCATTACGTCTGGAACTATTTTAACGGGCGATCAGTTTATAGGCTGTACTGTCGCAAGAGATAGGCTTTGTCGTGAGCTAGGTGGCCTTGCTGTTGAGATGGAGGGCGCGGCAATCGCACAGGTGGCGGAACACTATAAGGTGCCTTTTATTATCATACGGTCGCTGAGTGATCTCGCGGGGGAAGAGAGCACCATGGACTTTATCAAATTCCTTGAAGAAACCGCTGGCGGTGCTGCGTTAGTCCTCAGACGTATTATCCGGTTGTTATGAGGGTGAAGGATAGGGGACAGTCCACAGGATATTACATAGGCATCATGCTTGCTGGGCTATTCTTTTTATCATTGGGGAGGGCTGTCGCTAACGCGGATAACTCTCCACGCTTTATAAGCCCTGTTGACTGCTCTGTGCCTTTGGAATGTAGCATTCAGAATTATGTCGATGCGCGTCCTGGTACGGGGTATCGCGACTACACCTGTGGAACGCTAAGCTACGAGCGTCATAAAGGGACTGATTTCAGGGTTCTTAGCTATGATTTATACCTTAAAGGGGTTCCTGTTCTGGCTGTTGCCGATGGCATTGTTTTGCATCAAAGGAGCGATGCAAGTGACGGTGATTATATATTAAAGGGTGATGGAGCTGTATATCGGCAAGAGGTTGGCAATAACGTTGTGATAGATCACCTGAACGGATGGCAAACAACTTACGCGCATTTGAAAAAGGGGTCCGTTACGGTGTCTTCTGGGGATAAGGTTAAAGCTGGTGATATCATTGGGATTGTTGGTTTAAGCGGGAAAACCGAGTTTCCGCATTTACATTTTCAAACGTCCTACAATAAGAGCCTGATAGATCCGTTCACCGGAGAAAAGCCATCTGGATGTATAACCCCGACGAAAAATTCTTTGTGGAATTTGCCCGATGGAAATTTTTTTGAATATAAAAGCACGGGAATTGTTGATGTAGGTTTTGCCAGTCAGCCTCCTGAACAAAAGCTCTTGGCATTTCATAGTGAACAAAAAAGAATATCTGTGAGTGAGAACCCTGAATTTCTAGTATTCTGGGGGGAGCTTTGGGGACTTAAAATTGCAGATCGTCTTACATTGAAATTTAAAGATCCAAAGGGCGAGATTATAACAAACCAAACAATTCTAAAGAATAATCAGGCGTCATTCATGTATTATAATGGGATGAAGCGTCCAAAATCTGGATGGATTAACGGAACATACACAGGAAAAATTACACTGGAAAGGCTTGTTAATCGAAAGTGGCAGGTTATTGCTTCAAGTCAAAAGCAGCAGATCTTACCGTAAGGCTTTAAATACTTAAACCTGTATGTCCAAGTTTTGGCCGCGATCCTGATTTGCATTAAACTGTTTAGAATCAGCAGATGCTTCGCTGTTTTCAACAGGGCGCTTTGTTTCCACAGCTGCTTGTGAATTCTTTTCAGCAACGCTGAGATCAATAGAAGCAGCAGGTTCAGAGAACCGAACTGTGGGTTGGAAAGATGTCGCATTAATATTCATAGTTGCATCCTGACACAAACACATTAACTAAGTGTTAATAGATATAAGGAATTTTTTGGTGATTTAAAGGGAAAAAAACCTTTTAGTTCACTTGATGTTTCGTTAATCAGGTCCTTTAAATTTAATGTCGGAGATCGGAAGCGTGGATAACAACGAAATTACCAGCGTAGAAAAATACTTGCGTCAGACTTTTGGGAACGAGGCAATTGCGCTTGATAGAAAAACTAAGAAGGCTGATTCTATCGAGGTGAGTCTTGGTGGTGAGTTCATTGGCGTTATATATAAAGATGAGGAAGATGATGATCTATCCTATTCTTTCAATATGGCTATTTTGGCAGACGATTTACCAAAATAAGATAATCATTTTATTTGAGCATTAAGTTCAGTTTTTGCATTGACTTAAAAGTGTTTCAAATTGTGATTTAGCGACTACTTTATGATGCCCGGGCGTTAATCATGAACGATTGATTCCGGGTATTTTATTTTTGACGGTTATCAGGAATCGTCTGTTTTGGTCGCGCAATCAATGCAAAGCGTGACTGTTGGGTCTAATTCTAAGCGCTTTATTTGAATTTCCTCGTCACAACGAAGGCAATAACCATAGTTGCCGTTCTGTAACCGCGTGAGAGTTGTCGCTATCTTATTTAGCTCTACCTGTCGGCGTCTTTCAGATTCAAGAGACATAGCCTGTGATTGTAAGGCGTCCATTCGTGATAGTCTGCCGACTTTACTTTGATCCAGTTCGACGACGTCTCTGGATTGCTGGCTGGATGTGCGAACATCAGAAATTTCTGTTTTCCGCTTTTCCAATTCAGTGGCTACCTTCGTCAGGTTGATGCTTATGTTTTTATCAGACATTTAGCCCCGCTATTCGCTTTTAAAGGCATCATAGCAAATAAATGGCTCCATCAGTATAAAATAGAAGTTTCTTGGAAAATAGAAAACGCCCCGGAACAAAACAGGGGGACGGCCAAATGGGGGTTACCATGAACAGGCATGGTATGGCCAACGTCTCGTTCCGGGGCGTTAAAAAGAACATATCAAAATTAATTAGAAAAAGGTTGTGATGTTTCTGTGTCCAAAACTGATCTTTCAAGTTTGTAAATTAACGAAAGTTAACAGAATGTTACCAGATGAGGTTCGTAGATAAGTAATATGCGTTTGTGGATAGCTTAGTTTAAAACATCCGGGATAACTTTTAGAAGCTGCTTATGAATTCTCTTTCGTATTGTGGAAATTGGTAGCATTTGGTTTATCCACAACAAATTTCATTTTTTTGAAATTTTTCGTTTGCCCTTTCTGAATGGATCAGTATATATCCCCATTAGCAACAGCGATGCGGTCGTGGCGGAATTGGTAGACGCGTAACGTTGAGGTCGTTATGGGCTAATAGCCCGTGGAGGTTCAAGTCCTCTCGACCGCACCAAAATTGGTATGTTGTTGCTTTAAAAGACTTAATGATTCCCCAGGAATTTTGATAATCAAAATTATTTGCTTTACTCAGGGCACGTAACTGATCGGGAATTCAGAGCCTTTTAGGCGATGCGGCAATGGCGGAATTGGTAGACGCGCTAGCTTCAGGTGCTAGTTCCCTTTATGGGAGTGGAGGTTCAAGTCCTCTTTGCCGCACCATTCTATTCGTGACCTAATATTCTTCATTATAATTTGATCGTCGTACCCAAAAAATTCCACCTATCAACAAAACTTAAGTTGGCGGGGTAGGGAAGTTTAGTCAATTACTGCATTTAGAGATAGTGTGTTATTGATGACTTTTCTCGGGAGTGTCTGGCTACGAT
>NZ_CAKZMP010000032.1 GCF_937128705.1 uncultured Kiloniella sp.
CACCTCGGTTCTTTTTTTCGCGCGGCAACTTCCTATTGGGTACGGAGGATTGGTGATCACGCCATCGCCTTTGGTTGCCACTATCTTATTGGAAAAGCGCATAGAAACCGTTTTGGTCGGGGGGATTTTACGTCCTTTGGGGGGCATTTCTACGGGGGCAGAGGCCATTCGTACCCTGTCGAAGTCATTGGCAGATATTGCAATATTGGGAACCTGTGGGCTGGACCCGGATTTTGGTTTGTCGGCGGATGATGTGGAAGAAGCAGCGGTCAAACAGATCATGGCCGAAAATGCGAACCGTGTTGTCGTTCTCGCGCCGGGGGATAAGCTGGGGTGCAGATCGGCGCATCAGGTCGTGCCCTGTTCTGATATTGATGTTCTTATTACCTCTGGTCTGCCCAATGCTACTGCCGGCTTTACGGCGTTCGAAACAGAGATACTCCATGTTTGAAGAACTCCGTATTTGGCCCAGTGTTGAACCCAGTGTTGAACCCAGTATTAAAGCCAGCATCCGATCGAATATCGCATCTTCTTACCATTTTTGTTTCTGGTCTTGTTTGGGATCTTATTTCGGGAAATTTTTTTAATCATGGCGACATTATCTCAAGACCCGACAAAACAAGACGAAATTGGGCAAGACCCAGCAAAAGAAGATAGGGCTAAAGAAAGCTCAAAAAAGGGGCGGGATCACATTCAGTCTAAAGGCCTGCGATCTCCGCGATGGGCTGTTACGGCCATGTTTATTCTTAATGGTGCGCTCTATGGATCTTGGGCGGCACGTATTCCCTCACTCAAGCATAGCTTTGACCTTTCTGCGGGGGATTTGGGGTTGTTATTGTTACTCATGTCTGGCGGGGCGATTGCGGCTTTTCCTGTTTCCGGGGGGCTGACGGATCGCTTTGGGTCCGCAAAGGTGACGTTGGTCTGTGCTGTGGTCTGTTGTGTGTCCATCGCGATGGTTGGTTATAGCCCGGTCATTGCCATGCTGTGCGTTGCGGTGGTTCTGTTTGGCGCTGGCTTAGGGGCCATGGATGTTGCTATGAACGCCTGGGCGGCAGAGGTCGAACGCGACTATGGCAGGTCCATCATGTCCAGCTTTCATGCCTTTTTCTCCGTCGGCGCTGGTATCGGCGCGGGGCTTGGCGCCATCGCGGCTTGGGAGGGAATAAGCTATGGTCATCAGTTCTTTATTCTTGCCTTGATCCTGTCGCCTCTGATTTGGTTTTCTGCATTACCGAACGTTTTTAGCCCGTCAAAAGAGCAACTGATCCCCCAAAAAGATAAGCCAGAGCCAGAAACGACAAAACCCAAAGGCCCCCGTCTTATTATGCCGCGGGGGGCATTGCTGGTGGTGGCGCTGGTGGCTTTTTCCTGTGCAGTGGGCGAGGGGGCCATGGCGGACTGGTCGGCTGTGTTTCTGACCTCTGTCATTAAGGTTGGTGAGGGACAGGCCGCGTTTGGTTATACGGTCTTTTCCATCACCATGGTTGCCATGCGCTTTGTCGGGGATCGTCTGATCATCCGCTTTGGTCCGGTGAACATCCTGCGCTTTTGCGGGGGCGCAGCACTGATCGGCAGCTCGATCACTGCCACAGCATCGGGCCTTTGGATGACCTATCTGGGGCTTGCCCTGATGGGGGTGGGCTATTCCATCGTCTTTCCGCTGGTTTTTTCCCGCGCGGCGAACAGCAAACAGCTTAGCCCCGGCGTAGCCATTGCCTCGGTCGCGACCTTCAGCTACGGCGGCCTGTTGCTCGGCCCGCCCCTGATTGGTTTTATCGCTGAAATATCGTCCCTGCGCTTTGCCTTTGGCCTCTTTGTCCTGCTCGCGCTGGTCGTCGTGATCGGGTCCGTGGCATTCAGGCAGAATGAGGTGAAGGATTAGGAGGCGCCGTTGTGCTTTGGCTTTGGTGAGTAGCTGTCAGCGAGAAATTGTTGGGAGGGGGCTAAAGTAACATTTGTTTGTATGGTTATGTTTCTTTTCGCACCGGGTGTTATTCTGTATTATTTAAGTTTCGATTTTTCAGGTTTTGTTCCAGTTGTTCGATAACCTTTAAATCCTCTCTATCAGCGTCTTCTGCTTCTACTGCTCTACGTTCTTGATCAAAGCTATCATATCTATCGTGAGCAATAGATCTCATCTGTTTATGGCTGATTGAACCTGCACCATCTAAAACCGCCTGTTCATTGAATTCTAGCATTTTGTCAACATTGCTGCGCCAGTATTCAAGAGTGAGATCTTGGCGCTGCTTGACTCGTAATTCAGCTTGTTCCAGAAAGATAACAACAAGTCTGTTCAATGTATCAATTTCGTCTGCTGATAAGTAATTCTTGGCGACAACGACGTCGTTCTTGCGAACTCTTTCCCCCTGCCAGTTTGTCAAAGCCATGTTGGGTTTTGTTGGGTCTGACCGGTTGACAACAAGTTCCGCTGCAGTGCATTCGGTTACTGCATAAAGTAATTTGTTCTGGACCTCAGCAAAGAAAAGTCCGGTCTCTTCTGTTTGAACACGATAATCGGAACTAAGAGCAAAGAGATCACGTACCTTTTGATAAAATCGCTTTTCTGATGCGCGAATATCGCGAATGCGGGCCAGAAGCTCATCAAAATAATCCCAACCTCCAGGGTTTTTCAAACGCTCGTCATCCATGACAAAGCCTTTGACCAGAAACTCTTGCAGGTGTGTAGTTGCCCACTGGCGAAACTGAACACCGCGGGGGGATCGTATGCGATAGCCGATGGCCAAAATAAGATCTAGATTATATAGCTTTGTCTTGTATGACTTGCCATCTGCAGCAGTTGTCAAGGATTCCTTGACAACTGAAATCAATACCAATTCTTCATCATCAAAAATGTTTTTTGCGTGCAGGGAAACATTTTGTTTTGTCGTCTGAAAAAGATCAGCAATTTCCAGCTGAGTTAGCCAGACAGTATCGGCGTCTACCCGCAAATTCAAGCGCGTGTTTCCATCTTCACTGGTATAGAGGATGAGTTCGTTCACTTTTATTTCCTTGCGATTATATTTGGTAGAACAGTTTGAACAGATACAGATAAGATGATTCCTGAGATAGTTGAAAATAAGGGAAAAACCCGGTTAAACCAAGTGCTTTTGATTGGCTAATTTTGTTATTGAAAAGATTGGGATAAACTGGGGGACACTTTATTCACTTTTTATTCACAACACATGAAACGCAAGCTGTGGTTTACTTATTGTCGATGGTTTTGGGAAGCCATCAACTTAGCAAGAGGTATCTGAATAGAGATAGGTTTCTGACAAGAAGTGTAAAGCGTCAGTCTGTAACTTTTATATTCTCTCTCTTGGCTTGCTATTCGATAATTGGTCGTTCGGTGAAACGGTGTTTTGTAATTCCGTCCCCTCTGGGATGGTGGCAAAAGCAAAGCCCGCAGCCAACTATCGGGTTAGAGGAAGTATCGCACCCCTTATGGGATATGCTTTCGGGTATATATGTTTTTGGCATATGCGTTTTCGGGACACGCTTTATCAGAATGCTATCTGGCGAAGTTATTCCACAGAGCGATAGCCAATAAACAAAAACCAGTAAACAGCAGGGTGCGTGAACGGCATGAACATACTGACATTATAAGGCATCTCGGTGCGAGAGATGTGCCAGAGTAACCCAGACGCGATAATTCAGATGTGACAATCTGGATTGGAATGTCTGGAACAGAATATCTGGAGAAAATAAACGCTCGACAATCAGATTTGTACCATCCCCGATGCAGTCATCAAAAGGCAGAAACAGGACGCTTTTTTGATGATCCAGAATTGGCAATTATTATAATTGTTTGGAAGCTGTTTCGGGGCGTCGTTGATTTCAGGTCCTCCTTTTTAAATTGAAGAATTTGGAAGGAGTTTACAATGGCTGTAAAAACGAAAGAAGGTTCCAGCAAAGCAAAGTCGTCTGACGCAAAAGCATCTGCAAAGTCCAAACTGGACACAGATGATTTTACCAACGAAGTGGTTCTTATTCAGGACGAGGAGCATCCTGATTACCTGCCCGGTATCTATAGTGATCCAGCAGAAGTTAGCGAGCTGAATTACGATGGGGGCGGCTATGATGATCTCGAATCATTCGAT
>NZ_CAKZMP010000033.1 GCF_937128705.1 uncultured Kiloniella sp.
GCACCGTAATATAACCAACACAGACACCGCAACAGTGAATCGCAGTTTAAAACCATTTTATATGATTAGCTAATCAATGAGATAGGCCAGAAAAGAAGGGCTGTTGTCGCATCAGACCAGAAGGCTATTAGTCCTCAAATTTATAAAACACCAAATTGCCGCATTTCTTCTAAATAGCGGTCACACTTGATCTCTAGAAAGCTTAACTAGCCGAGTTTTTAAATAAAACGCCAACATTAGATACAATTCCTGACGATGTTAGGTCGTTTCAATCCAACACGAGGAATAAGAGGGATGCATCAAACAGGATATGTCCGCAATTTAGACAAAAAAAGCGAGACAAAAACAGGTTTCGTTAGCCTTACAGCTCTTTTGGTCTTGTTAATATCCCTTTCTACAGTTTCCGTTTCCCTAGCCGCAATCCTGTCCCCGGAAACATTCCTTGCTCAACGGATGACAGAACAAAAGAAAGCAGAAATAAAAAAAGAGGCCCAAGAGCCTCTTTCTTAAACACGATCACGAACAGTTAGATTGCTTATCCTACTCGGCTAAAGCATCTTCCCCATCAAATGTCGCGGCAAGCGCATGCATCACAGACGCGATACGAATTGCATCCTGAATGCCTTCTTTCGAAATTCCACCTGCGGCAACTTGCTTTTCGTGGGATTCAATGCACATGCCACAGCCATTAATAGATGACACAGCCAACGACCAAAGTTCGAAATCAACTTTATCTACACCAGGTCGACCAATGATGTTCATACGCAATCTGGCAGGTAGCTTTAAGTAGTCTTCATTTCCGCTGAGGTGGGCAAAGCGGTAATAGATATTATTCATCCCCATAATCGACGCTGCTGATTTAGCCGCTGAATAAGCCTCGGCAGATAGCTTTTCTTTTGCTTCAGCATTAATTGCCTTGATAACAAAAGCATTTCGACTTGCAAGGGCAGATGACAGGGCAGTTCCCCAAATTTGCTGATCATTCAGGGACGTTGATGTCAAAACATTCGTAATATTCAGCTTAAGATCTTTTGCATAATCAGGCACTGCTGACTTTAAGTCACTAATAGACACTATCTTGTTCTCACTTTATCTCGGGCTTGTGGAATGGATCTTTATTCGTCAGGACAGAATGCTAAAAAGCAAAACACAGGAAAGCAGAATAAAAATCAAAAGGGTTATGGCAAACGGGAACAAACAATACGCTTAACTGAAAAAGGGCGGGTTCAGTTTCCCGATCCCGCCCTTTTGTCAAAGCTCTTGGTTCTTAAGCAACTTTAAGAACGTCGTCGCCTTTGTTCCAATTACATGGGCACAGTTCATCAGTTTGTAGCGCATCAAGAATACGAAGGGTTTCTTGTGGGTTACGACCAACGTTCAAACCGTTTACGCCAACATGCTGAATGATGCCGTCTGGATCAACGACAAACGTGGCACGAAGGGCAACGCCAGCTTCAGCGTCGAGAATTCCTAGACCTTCGCAAAGCTCACGCTTGATATCAGAAACCATTGGGAAAGGAAGATCGTTAAGATCTTCGTGATCCTTACGCCATGCCATGTGAACAAAATCACTATCCGTAGAAACACCAAGAATCTGCGCGTCGCGATCTTCGAACTCTTCGTTCATTGCGCCAAAAGCAGCAATTTCAGTTGGGCAAATAAATGTGAAATCTTTTGGCCAGAAGAAAACAACTTTCCATTTTCCTTCGTAGCTTTTGTCTGTGATTTCAACAAAGCCATCCGTTGGGTTATTAGATACAACCGCTGTCAAAGCGTATTCTGGAAACTTATCACCAATCGTAAGCATGCTTACACGTCCTCATAATTATGCCCACAATGTGAGCGCCGGTATTAATGCAAATTTTAATTGCGCCAAAATCTAATTGCGCAAAGCCCTGCGCAGAGGGTATTTTCAGGGCCTACTTAATCTGTAGAAATTCCTGAAGTCAAGATTTTTTTAGAATAATTCTAATTAACAACTGCCTTTAATTTTTTCACCTCTTTTCCTTACACGAAAAAAAAGCTTAACTGGATACAATTACATTCGTCAGGACACTTAAGATTAAGTCAAATGGACCGCTATTTCTCAATCTGGAAAAGATCACAATTCAACCTGCTTCCTAATCCTGATGCATCTAGATCACTGACTTATGGAGAAGAACTCGAACACATTCTCTCCAAAGAAAGCTGCCAGAAAGCCTATGACGAAATAAAGGCTTGGCCCGAATATCAAATCAGTCCTCTTGTCTCTCTCCCTAATCTTTCAAAGAAACTTAATCTCGTTGACATCAGTTTCAAGGACGAAAGCGAAAGATTTAATCTCGGCTCCTTTAAAGCACTCGGCGGTGCCTATGCTGTTTCTAGATTTCTGAAAACTTTTATAGAACAAACAAAAGAGATCGCAATCAATTCAGATGACTTACGCAAAGGCATCTATAGGGACATTACATCGGAATTGACGGTCGCGACGGCGACGGATGGCAATCACGGGCGTTCTGTCGCTTGGGGTGCCCAGATCTTCGGCTGCAACGCTATTATTTATGTACCCGCCAGTTGCAGCCAATCGCGTATCGCAGCCATCGAAGAATACGGCGCAACAGTACTCCAGATGCCGCTGGGTTACGACGAAACCGTCAGACATTGCATAAAAGAAGCAGAAGAAAACGATTATCAGATCATCTCTGATACATCATGGGATGATTACCACGACATTCCCGCCCAAATAATGCAAGGTTATAGCATTATTGCCGAAGAAACCTTGAAAGAATATTTCACACGTCCCTTTCGCCAAGCAATCCCCCCATCGCATATATTTATCCAAGCTGGCGTGGGCGGATTAGCCGCTGCATTAACGGGTTATTTTTGGTTACATCTAGGGGAAAGGCGTCCCAAAATCGTTATTGTCGAACCTGAAAACGCAGCCTGCTTATATGCCTCTGCCGCTGAAGGGAAATTAACCAGAGCAAGCGGAGACAAAGAAACCGGTAATGTTCACACCATTATGGCTGGATTAGATTGTGGAGAGACATCCCCTATCGCTTGGGAAATACTATCTCGTGGGGCAGACTTCTTTATAACGATACCTGATGCGATCACAGGCCCAACAATGAAGTTGATCGCAGAATCGCCTTTTGATGACCCTGCCTTGAAAGCGGGTGAATCAAGCATTGCCGGGCTGGCAGCTTTGATTATGACAGCAACACATGAAGATACGCGCGAAGTTCTTGGCTTATCGCCGGATTCACGTATTCTTCTAATCAATAGCGAAGGTATTATGGATCAGTCTTTGTTCCAAAAGTTGGTCGTTGCAGACCAAGCTAGCTGATCCTCAATAATTTTCTTAATCTTCAGGGCACAGAACACGTATGACCTCTCCATTGATTGAACGCGCATCAGACAGTTTTTTCAAAGACGACTCTAAACCCTTCCGCCTTGATTCAGAGTTCTCGCCCTCAGGGGATCAACCCCAAGCTATAAAAGAGCTTTGCGATGGATTAAACCAAGGAGAGCGCAGCCAGGTTCTATTGGGCGTAACAGGGTCTGGTAAAACCTTTACAATGGCGCAAACTATTCAAAAACTACAGAGACCAGCCCTTATCTTAGCCCACAACAAAACACTCGCCGCCCAGCTCTATTCAGAGATGAAAGGCTTTTTTCCGGATAATGCGGTCGAGTACTTTGTCTCTTATTATGACTATTATCAGCCAGAAGCTTATGTCGCCCGAACAGACACATACATAGAAAAAGATAGCTCAATCAATGAGCAGATTGATCGCATGCGACATTCAGCGACCCGTGCACTATTCGAACGGGATGATGTAATTATCGTTGCCTCAGTTTCTTGTATATACGGTATTGGTTCTCCTGAAACCTACGCACAAATGACGCTAAGCCTAAAGGTCGCGCAGGAAGTCGACATGCGCGATATTTTAAAATCCTTGGTAGAGCTTCAATATACCCGTAACGACATTGCTTTTGGTCGCGGCACATTCAGAGTACGTGGTGACACACTAGAGATTTTCCCAGCACACTACGAAGACCGTGCCTGGCGGATATCTTTCTTTGGCGATGAAATCGAATCAGTACAGGAATTTGATCCGCTAACTGGCGAAAAAACCGCCGATCTGGAAGGTGTTAGGGTTTACGCCAACAGCCACTATGTAACCCCACGCCCAACCTTGTTGCAGGCGGCGAAAGGGATTAAAGCAGATCTCAAAGTCCAACTGGAAAAATTCAATCAGGAAAATAAGCTCCTGGAAGCTCAGCGTCTTGAACAGCGCACTATTTTTGATCTGGAGATGATCGAAGCTACGGGTGCTTGCGCAGGCATTGAAAACTATTCCAGATATCTTACCGGACGCGCCCCCGGTGAGCCACCTCCCACACTTTTTGAATACTTGCCAGACAACGCCCTTTTATTCGTGGATGAGAGCCACGTTACAATCGGCCAGCTTAATGGCATGTATAATGGTGACTTTGCCAGAAAGTCCAATCTTTCAGAATATGGTTTCAGACTTCCGTCATGCATAGACAACCGCCCTCTTAAATTTCAAGAGTGGGAAGCTATGCGCCCGCAAAGTGTCTTTGTCTCCGCCACGCCCGGGCCATGGGAGTTGAATGAAACAGGCGGCGTCTTTGCCGAACAGGTTATTCGTCCGACAGGACTATTAGATCCTGTTTGCGAGATAAGACCTACGGAAACACAGGTTGATGACCTTATCAAAGAATGTAAGGACGTCGTCAGTCGCAATATGCGGGTTCTTGTTACCACGCTGACAAAACGTATGGCGGAGGATCTGACCGAATACCTTCACGAAGCACATCTAAAAGTCAGATATATTCATTCGGATATCGATACCCTAGAAAGAATGGAGATTATTCGAGACCTGCGAAAAGGTGTGTTTGACGTCCTTGTTGGCATTAACCTGTTACGTGAGGGGCTTGATATTCCGGAATGTGGTCTCGTATGTATCCTTGATGCGGACAAGGAAGGCTTTTTGCGATCGACCACAGCATTGGTACAGACCATAGGTCGCGCGGCGCGTAATGTGGATGGCAAAGTTATTCTTTACGCCGACAAGATGACCCCTTCTCTGACCAGAGCGCTTGATGAAACCAACCGCCGCAGAGAAAAACAACAGGAATACAACGAAAAATACGGCATCACGCCAGAGACAATCCGCAAGCAAATCGGTGACATACTCGGTTCAGTATATGAAAGCGATCATGTTACCGTAGATCTCAAAGACACAAGTGACAGTCATCGGGTAGGACATAATCTCAAATCCTACATCGACGATCTGACCAAACGCATGCACGAGGCTGCGGCGGATCTGGAATTTGAAGAAGCAGCCAGAATCAGAGATGAGATTAAAAAACTGCAAGACGATGAACTTGGTCTTACAAATACTTCTGGCAATAATTTATCTGACCGTATGGCGATTGCTGAAGCCAAGTCAAAGAGTAAGAAGTATCGCAAAGGGAAAAGAGCTTGAGGTAGGAAACAAGATATAGAGCAATCATTGCTTTATATGCGGGTTAAACTTCCCAACTTCTTCGCTCAATGATATCCTGCGCTTAACTTCTAGGAAGAACATATGACTTCGTCACTGACTGAGAGCTTGCCAGAGTTTCATTTTTGGCAGGATTTATCAGCCTTTAACAGGCTAAGTACGGCCATCTGGATCTTCGACATAGAAGACCATAATATCTGGTGGGGAAATGAATCTGCGCTCAAATTCTGGAACGCCGATACCCTTGAGGACCTTGTAAAAAGAGATTTTTCAACTGATTCCAGCTCAGTAAGACGACGCCTGCATGAAATGTTCGAAACGTCTGCCCGGGGTGATCGGGTAGAAGAAAACTGGACTCTCTATCCGAATAGTCAGCCACAAATGGCGATTCTCACCTTCACACCAATTTTAATAGAAAGTGGTAGAAAAGCTCTCCTTATTGAGGCGACGCCACAAATAAAAGACGAACTGGACCACAGAACCAAAAGGATTTTAGAAGCCGTCAGGCATACTCCTTTGATGATTACCACGTTTGATGGTGACGGTAGCCTATTAGCGCAAAATCCGGCCGCCGCGAATGCTTATAATGTTCAAGAGAAATCAACAACGATTGAAGATCGTTATAATGACCCTGAAATCCGCAAACGTATTCTGGACCAACACGACACACCGAAACGCTTCAAAAGAGACATAAAAGTATTTACTGCCTTTGGCGAACGCTGGCACACACTAACAGCCGAAATAGGGCTAGATCCAGTTTCAGGCCGACAAGTAATTGTTGCAACAGAGGAAGATATTACGGAACGAGTCAAAGCCCAGGAAGAATTAAGACGACTCAATCTTAACCTAGAACAACGTGTCGCTGAACGTACCCATAAGCTGACCATTGCTAGGCAAGAAGCCGAAAGTGCAAATAAATCCAAAGGTAATTTTCTGGCGACAATGAGCCACGAACTCCGAACCCCTTTGAATGCAATTATTGGCTTTTCGGATATGCTCGGACACCAGATTTACGGCCCAATAAACGAAAAACAAACAGCTGCAATCAGGGACATACATTCCAGTGCACAGCATCTTTTGGAGTTAATAAACGAGCTACTTGATGCCTCTACTATTGATAGTGGCGAACTAAAACTGTTTGAAGAATATTTCCAACACGATGACATCGTTGATTATTGCCACGCCACTTTTGAACTGGAAGCAATGAAAAAGGACCAAACGCTTATCGTTGAAAACAAAGCAAAAGATATCCTGATCAAAGGTGATTCCAGACGGTTTAGACAGATACTGATCAATTTACTGGGCAATGCTTTTAAATACACACCGGAAGGCGGAACCGTTTCACTACTCATTGATTACGATAACGACGACAATTTGCTTTTCCAAGTCCAAGACACTGGAATTGGTATCGAAGAGACACGTTTACCAGACATTTGCAAAGCCTTCACACAAGTAGCTTCTTCTTCATGGGCAGCAGGAAAAGGTGTCGGCTTGGGGCTTTACATAGCATCGCGGTTAATCGACGCCCACGATGGAACACTGACAATCACAAGCAAGGTCAATCAGGGAACAAACGTGAAGGTTTTGATCCCTCAAAACCGCCTAAAGAGGGCTTGAACACTTACTTAAATCGGATTTTTTCTTTTTATTTTCAGCTAATGACTTAACGAAACACAGAATTTTGCTCGGGCACGAAAACAATTAATTGATTTTTCTCTTCCCCACCTCACATACAAAAGATGCAGAAAGAAGAGGACCTTTGCAATAACGTCTTTCACAGCATGATTTGTATATGAGCAAGCGGTCTCATTATAGATAGTTTTGTAATTTTGAGTTTCATAAAAATGAGTAACAGAACCCACAATAAAGAGATCCGTTATCAATTTCCGAGGACGCCTTATCTTTTGATCCCCTTAAAAACTTAAAATGCAGCAAAAAACCGAAAATAAGGCCAAAATTTGACAATCATTCCGATAGGCTATTGAAATACACCCCGATGAGGGGCATTTAATGGCCTGTATTCTCTCTCTGCAACAACAGAGAGATCCGGTGCGAACACAGTAAAGAGTGAAATACATATGACAGCAACAGCATTTCTGGCAGCAGGCGGGGGCCTCGTCCTATTAGCAGTAGGCGGTGAAATCCTCCTCCGTGGCGCACTTGGAATTGCTCGGAAGCTTGGTATTTCACCAATGCTTATTGGCCTGACCATTGTGGCCTGCGCAACCTCGATGCCAGAATTAATGGTAACCCTAGTTGCTGGACTTGATGGCGCAACAGACATTGGTGTTGGTAATGTCATCGGATCAAATATTGCAAATATCCTTTTAATTTTGGGTGTAGGCGCCCTTATTTCGCCACTCGCAACCAAACCTTGCGATGTAATGCGCGACACCATCGCTATGTTAATTGCTACAGCAATTTTTATTGCCTTTGCGCTTTTAGGTACCTTTACCATCTGGCATGGCGTATTCATGCTCGCCACCCTTATCTTCTATATCTGGCGCAGCTATTATCGCGAGAAAAAATGTAATCCAAAAGAAGAAGCCGACCCAGAACTGGCAGAAGAACTAGAAGCAGCACCGGGCTCTATCCCTATTTCAATCTTACTCCTTCTCATAGGCGTTGCGGGCCTTATCTATGGCTCTGAGCTTCTTGTCGATGGTGCTGAAATAATTGCCCGTGCTGCAGGTATTTCCGAAACCGTTATTGGTGTGACCCTTGTCGCCTTGGGGACCTCGCTTCCTGAGCTTGCAACAGCCGTAGTTGCGGGTATTCGAGGGCATACAGATGTTGCGCTTGGCAACGCGCTGGGGTCAAATATCTTCAACTTGCTCCTGATCCTCGGTGTGCTCGCAATTGTATCGCCTTTCACAGTTTCTCCGGCCGTCATCGAATTTGATATGTGGGTGATGGCAGGCGTAAGTCTACTGATCGTTCCGACCATGATTCACGCTGGTAAAATATGCCGCTCGAAAGGCGTGTTCTTTATTGCTCTTTACGCAGCTTACATTCTTTACCAGTTCAAAGATAAGCTCTTTGTCGCCTAAAGATTAATACTGTAAGTACGTTTGGAATGCTTTTGACCTTCTCAAGTTCAAAGCGTAGATTAGCGCCCGATTAGTTACCCAGCTAATCAGGGCTTGAACAAGACTGTTTTAAAGAAAAGGAATGTCGAGATGACATCCGAAAAATCCGCTATTTCCGGAAGCCAGTTAATTGAACAAAAATTAACGGTACGAGACCTTACCCTCAGCTGCAACATAGGCCTGACTGAAGAAGAAAGACTGCGACCACAGCGGTTAAAACTAAACCTTGAACTCACACTGAGTCCTCGTCCTGTTCTTAATGACGAGATTGATGAAACGATCAATTACGGAATATTGGTCAAGAAAGTCAGAAACGT
>NZ_CAKZMP010000034.1 GCF_937128705.1 uncultured Kiloniella sp.
ACAGTGTTTCGCGAAATCAGTTGCTTCATTCGCGGACCAATCGCCTTTTGGTTTTTCTTTCAGCGCATCACACCATTCCGTGCTGCCAACTTCTGGTGAGCAGGCGCTCAAGCCTGTAATGAAAAGAGCCGCAAGAACAAGTTTTAAATAGGTCATAAATTCCCCCAAAAAAGGTAAAGAGTGGGTAAAAGATTAAACTGCAAACATGATAAGTCAGAAAAACGTTTGATGCTACCTCGTGATTTTACTTAAGGAAAAAAGATCTTTCTTTACAGCATTGTATTAACAAAAAGATATCAAAGGTCTAGGGTCAACGTTGGTGTTTTTGCTCTGGAGCAACACACCATGATGTGTTGATTTTTCTGTTTTTCTGCCTCGGTTAATATCATATCGCGATGGTCCGCTTCGCCATCGATAAGGCCGGTTTCACAGGTGCCGCAGATACCTTCGCAACAAGCATGATCAATAAATATACCGTTTTCTTCCAGAACACTCAGGATGCTTTTATCTGCGGGAACTTTTAAGACACGTCCCGTGCTTTGGATGATGACTTCAAAACTGCCATTATCGTCTTTAGGGCCAGTGTCTTCACTCACCGAGAAATGTTCAAACCTAACGCTTTCCTCTGGCCAGGAACAGGTGGCTGATTTTACAGCATCCATCAATCCTGTTGGACCGCAGCAATATATTTGTACATTTGGTTCGGGGCGCCCGAACAGAGCTCGTGTATTGAGGGGGCCGTGTACATCATCATAAGAAAGCACCACATGTTTCGATAGTTCTGTGGATCTCAGCTCGTCGATAAAAGCTGCGCGTTGTTCATCGCGACAGGCGTAATAGAGCTGAAAAGGTTTACCGATGGCTTTCAAACGGCGTGCCATGGACATGATCGGAGTGATCCCAATCCCGCCCGCGATAAGTTTGTAACGCTGTGCTGTTTCATCCAGTGGAAAGTGATTACGGGGTGCAGAGATCTCAATTTCATCACCAACTTTAAAATTATCATGGATCAAACGTGATCCCCCACGACCCTGTTCTTCTTTTTGAATGCCAACGATATATTTGTTCCTTTCTCGCGCAGAGTTCGACAAAGAATATTGTCTGATCACATTGTCGGGCAGGAAAAAATCAATATGTGCTCCGGGATTAAAGGGGGGAAGTGGCTCGCCATCAGGGCTGACGAGTTCATAGGTTTTGATATTGAGGGCTTGATCCTTGATTGCATTAATAACAACCTTGATCCTCTTTGCCATAGCCTCACTTGCTCCTGCAATATTCGTAATCTAGTTATATGTCTGTTTATTTAGGTGTGTCTTTTGGCGGTAGAGTACAATATACAATATTGATTGACTGTAACGTGTTCCTAATTAAGTATTTGTTTATATGGATGATTTCGATTTTATCATTATTGTTCACGATTCTAGCGTGCAAATGAATAGAAACTTTCTTCCCGTGCCTCCTGTGTTAATCTGATCGCATGAATACAGGAAAAAATAGATTGAGAACGTGGGGGCGCAGGCTCTTGTGGTTTGGGGCAGTGATGCTTTTGATCATTGGTTCCGCAATCTATTATCGCCTCCCACTTGCTCAGTATCTATTAGATCAAGTTGCAGACAATTTGGCATTACCCGGCTTTTCTGCCGAGGTTTCTGAAGTATCTCATCGTGAAGTGATTATACAGAATGTGGTTGTCGGAATTGAGAACGAGGTTATCCTTGACCGTCTTGTTTTATCCTACGATCTGACTGATTTGTGGCAAGGTGGCGAGCTGGCTGTTGACTTGGATCGTTTGTTCCTGTCGCTTGATGTGACAGGACAACAGCCTGTTTTAGGATCTTTAGACAGTTTGTTCGCGGGTGACGAGCAAGGAGAATCTCAATCTTCCCTGCCGATACTCCCCTTTAAGCCTGCGCTTAAAATCAATAACAGTCGACTTCAAATCACGACTGAACTTGGGGTGGCACGGTTACCCTTTGCTGTCGAAGTTATGGGACATTCGGAAGATGATGTTCAAGGATGGATAAGCTTCGAAGGCGGATATCTGGCTGACTATGAACCGGAAGAATTTTATCTAGGGGCGATCTTTTCTAGTTCTGATTTACAAATAGACTGGGATGTTAAGTGGCAGAAAATCGGTGTTTCAGGCGAAGGCGCCGCCTCTTTCTTTCTGGATGATCCCGGCCTGAACTGGAATGTTTTTGGGGATATAACGGGTAATATACCAAAAGCTTTTTTGCCGCCTGAGGTTGAAGATACTCGGATGACGGTTAATCTGGATGGTGTCGGACAGATTGACGTGGGGGAGAACCAATCTTCAAAGTGGCGTGAAGCAATTAATCCCCTGTTGCTAAATTTGGGTCAGGCAATGGTTGATTTGACGTCAGATGTTTGGGGTGAAGGTCGGCTGGTTTCAGGGGCTGAATTTAATGGAAAGGTGCCGTTGAAGCTTATCCAAAAAGGCCCGGAGACCAAAATTCACCTCAGAGATGTCGGGCAATTTAATGTAGCAAATTTGTCTGCAGATGAAATCACGCCCTCTGCAATAAAAAAAATGTTCGGCTCGTCTTTGTCGGGGGAAATCGATCCTGCTGAAACTGAACTCATCTTTATTTTGAATGATGAACGACCTGTCGCAGGTAAAATAGGTGTGGCACTCCGCGGAGAAACACCTGTTGAGATCACGTCTTTGTCGCAGGTAACGGGGAATATCGGCCAAGGGTATGATCAAGTACGACTTGATAACGCGGTTCTTGATGTCAGGGGCAAAGGATTAGAGCTTGCCGGATATAAAATATCTGATGGGTCATTAGCCGCGACTGTATCACAAGATACCACTGAGAGTTGGCGAGGTGATTGGCAAGTCAAAACAGGAGAAGTTGATAATACTCAATCTGAAGGACAGGCTGATTATCTGATCAAGGTGGTGCAAGGGGCAGCACAAGGGAGTTTTGGCTTAGATAAGAGTAAGTTGATCTTTACAGCAGATGGAGGGCAATTTGAGCTTGTAAAGTTCGAAGTTCCGGACGTTATCCAAACTCAGGCCAAAGAGGTTGTCTATTTATCAAGCATCGAGAGTGAATTCCAAATTCTTTCAGATGAAACAGAAAATGTTGTGGAACTCAGGAAAGCCTCCGGTGACTTACACCTTAAAGCTCTTAAGCTCAATCTGATCAAAGAAGCGTCGATACATATCTTGCCAACAATTAGTTGGTTTTCTTGTATCGAGAACATTTGTGCTCATGAAGCCTTGGTAGTTAGAATATTCAACTTGGTAAAACTCTGAGATCGGTGAGCTTAATACATAGAAAGGTTGTCCACACTCAAAAGTAGAAAGAACCCTTGAGAATTTTGAAGGGTTTTGATGCAATTGAGAGTAAACAGTTTGCACATAATAGACTGTTTTCTTTGCATCTGACTTGCTAGCTGCTCCCTTGACTTGAGCGCGAATACTGCAGCTTAAAAGAATAGATAAAATTATCTTTTTCATACTTTCCATCTAAATTGTATCGTTTCCCATTCGTGACATTGAGGACAACGCCAAAATATCTCATCCGAGTTATAACCGCATTCTTGGCAGTAGTGCTTAGTAAGCGTTTGATGCATATTTTCCAGAAGATCTTTAGTCTGTGTGACCGCTTCTTCCTTCTTACCTAACTCAATTAGAATCTTAATATATTCTGATTTTAGAGCACTTGAAGTTGCATGTTCGCTCTTACTCCAAATACTTAAAAGGTCATATGCATTATGTAGCTTATGTTGCTGCTTATAGAGTCTAATCTTCGTTAGAATGATTGATTCATTTGAGAGTAAATCAGCATCATTTAATTCCAAGAAGTATTCTACTAAGAGGCTCAATCTCTTAAAGTACATTTCCTTCTCTTCTTCACTACCTTTAAAGCCCTCTTCCAATGACTCAAATGCAAATGAAGCATACATTGGCTGCTCTTTTAAAAGTTCTAATAAATTGAACTTAGCCTCATCTATATTTCCTTCATGAAGAAGGATTCTTAGTTTAAGAATCTTGGCAGATACTGAAGGTGCAAATCGAAATCCATCTTCAAGGTCTTCAATAGACTTACTTAATTGCCCATTCTCGAAGTACTTCTTAGCTTTTTGAACTAAAATATGAGAGATGGTTTCAGACTGGTTTTCATGACCTACTTTTGAAAGCATAATTCTATAATTATAAGCTTGATCCCAATCCCCTATATCTTCATAGATCCGACATAGAGATTGAATAACATCATATTCATCGCGATTAATTTTTAAAACATCACGATACGTTTCAATCGCCTTATCAACAAATCCACCCTTATCAAAGTCTACGGCCAGCTCTTTGAGTGCCCTTATTCGATGAGTTTCAGATATATTATCACGTGCTATTAACGAACGGTGTATACTGATGGCCTTTTCAATTTCGCCATTACTTCTAAATAGTCCTCCTAGTGCAAAGTAGGTATCGATTGTTTCACGATT
>NZ_CAKZMP010000035.1 GCF_937128705.1 uncultured Kiloniella sp.
GCAACAGAATATGACCCTATAGCCTGTATCTTTAAACCTATGAACCTGTACAGGGAATACCGGAGTATCTTCTAGACACTTACTCTACAAGACACGCTATTTCTGCCATAAACGTTTGACCTCGAAGCCATAGTTTTATCACACCAATAACTTGACCAATATCAATTTTTAATCCAGAATAACCACAACCATAAGGACACATAGTTACGGTAAATTCCTATGAAAAATAGTTTCCTTGGCGCCCTAATCGGCGCAACAATTGCTCTTGCCATAGGTTGGCTTAGTATCATTTTTATCGGTGGTGCCTTTGGGGCTACGACAGTGTTTTTGTTGCTGGTTGGCTCCATCATTGGGTACGCACTTGGAAATATGCGTCGCTAACTCATCATACAGAGATTTCTGGATCAAAATACCTAGCAAAAACCCAAAACGCCGCGCCCCTAGTAAAGGTTTGCGGCGCTCGGTACAATCAATCAGTCGCATCTAACCCTAATCAAATTAGGTATCTTTTCAATCATTTTCTGAAAAAATCGCTATTTCATCATTTCTTGACTTCATAATAGCCCTTGCCCACTATTCCCCAAATTAGAAACAGCCTCATGATAAAACCGAGATTTAGGTTAAGGCTCCCTTCAAGAGATACCTAGATGCAGACAATCCAAACAAGACAGGGCAATCCCCTCTGATGATATCCAAACAACGGTTCTTAGATCTGTTTTTACTGGTACTCTTTCCCCATCTTTGCTTGTCGGTTTGGGTTAGCGAACGCGTTACTCCCGCAATAAGCATGATCTTGACGATCCTTTATGCGGCGGGGATCTGTTATTTTCTTTTTGTTAATCAGCCTGATATCTACTATCAGCTCACCCAATTCTGGCTTTTGGTTGCAACAGTATACGCAGCCCTGCCCTGTTTGTTCTTTCTCGCACGCAGCTTTGACAAGTTCTAATACGGTCTGAAGGGCCCCTTCTTTATCGGCTACGATAATAAATCACGATGATGGAAATGATAATCAAAATCCCGCCGGCCAAGGCACTGAACATCGGGTAAAGGCCATCCATTTCATCAAACCTCACCCGGCCAGCATCCGTATACATGCCCCACATCCCAAAGGCGACACCGACAAGACCTGTAAGAAAAAGAATAAACCCCATTTTGCCCTCCGACACGATATTTCATCACGAATTATAGTGTTAGTCGGAATAAATACCAAAACGGTTCATATAAAAATTACCCCCTTTGAATATACGCCCTTTCCATAAAATACTCTCCCCTGAGTGGTAACAGGTTTTAAACAGAAAATACTGACTAATATCTTCATACAAAAAGGAACATCACGCAGCGGTCACAAGCTTTCCTTTCCACTTATTCCCAAAACAGAAAAGCATATTCAAGGCTGATGAATACCCTTCACTGACATACTTATAATAATCACCTTTCGATCACCGAAATTATTTTCTCATCATTTCATGATTTCTACTTAGATATCAGCCGCTTGCGTTCATAAAATCACAGAAAACACCCATGTACTGTTCAAAGTCTGACCCAATCAATAATCATCAGGGCCTCCTTAACATGAATAAGCTATTTAAAATCAGTTTATTGCTACTACTAATCACCCTTTTCGGATGCCAAAAATACCAAACGGCTCTCCCCGAAAACCAGACGAGCAATCGACCTGTTGAGATTCAAACCTCAGAAACTTACCTACATCCAGAAAGTACATTCAGATTACCTGCAACCGTCGAAAGCTTTCAACGGGTTTCATTAACGCGCTTTGATAAACAGGGTTTAAACGTCGGGGCTGGGTATAAACTACAAAATGATCCCTGTAATCTTACAGTTACTATTTATCTCTACCCGACCCCGAGAATGCAATTGATCGGTGCAGATCAAGACGTCATCAATTCCATAGAGGCATCTTGGCTTGAACAGGAATATTCAACAGTCAAAAAACAAATTCTGTACGGTTATTCAGGCGCACAAGTGATCACGGAACAACCAACCGTCGACAATGGCCACACAGGTCACCAAGGAATATTTCAATTCCAGAATAAAAAATCCGTTCTCAAACTATACGTTGTTGATCATAGATGGTTCGTTAAACACCGTTATACCTATCCGTCGAACTGTGCGAACAAGGCAGAGGTAGCTTTGCAAACCTTGGAAAATAATATTCCACCACGATCCTAACGGCTCTCTCTCAATATTGACCTAGTTTAACTTCGACCAAAACTTGGCCTTCTCACCTGCTCATTGATCTTGGTTGAGCTAATACAAAATAAATTATATAAATTTCCTACTAACTCTCGCCCTCTTCCTTCTTTGTTTGGTGAATTTTTATGGATAAATACTATCAAGAAAAATCTATGGTCACAGCGTATTTCTTACTGTTTATCTCAGGCATATTTGGCGGCCATAGATTTTACCTGGGAAGACAAAGGAGTGCTACAGCACTTTTATTAACCACCATAGCTAGTATTTTCTTTATAGCCACTTTTAAGTCAGTACACGCCAATATCCAATGGGTGGGGCTATTCTCTATTTTCTCACTTCTAGGGCATTTGATCGAAACCATAATAGAGAATAAAGCAGGACTAGTTTTAATCCCTCCGGTAATTTGGTCTCTTTATCGCCTATTCTTTGACCTTTTTTGGATTTACTTCAAAATGAAGGATACAGAAGAAGCACCAATTAACATCACACAAGATACCGAACTTTATCCTTGACCAATAAATCCCTGCCCATAGCGTACTTACTCTGGCTGTTCACTGGAGTCTTCGGTGGGCATCGGTGGTATTTGGGTATGCGCCTTAGAGCAGCCTTTCTAACAGCAAGAGGTGTTTATTTTTTTGGTGCATTATTTTTCTTAAGCAAGGTTTTAAACAATTACTCACTAAACGAGATTATTGAGCGAGTGCCTACATTTGTTTTAGAGCCAATCCCTATGTTCATTTATTTTTGGTACGAGACACCGCTAGAAGGCGGAATTATGGGATCAATGATACTTATATTCTGGTCAATCACCGTAACCTTGATAATGGATACTTTCTGGATCCGCTCAACAATCAAATGGCAAAGAAAGCAAGAAAACTCCACTCAACAACAGGTTGAGGCGTTCGATTAGGCTCAGCCCCCAGGCTCATAATCAGAAATAGCGACCTCCATATCGCCGTAGTGATCCTCTGACCACTTGGCTATGTCCTCGGCAAAGGTAAGTGCCAGTGCGTCTGCCACGTCTGGCGAATGCAACCCGCGCTTTTTCATGTCTTCCTTGCGCTCAAGCTGTAGCCTGTTCTTGGCATCAAAGCCGTATTCAATGGCTGTCAGATCTGTTTCAAGTTCCTGATCATCTGCGGGGATATCACCGCCCTTGAGCCAGTCGCGCATCTTGCCCCACATTTCAGCGCGCTTGTTCATGTAGGTCTTCTGGTCCTGCGCTCTGGCCCCGGCATTCACATCGATACAGTCATGGCCCAGTTGCTTTAGGCGATCGACAACGCCGCCACCGACACCCACGCCGTCAACCAGTACACCGTCAGGACGATATTGACGTATGACCTCAACCACATGTCCGACCAGTGTCATGGTATCCACCCGGTACTTTTTGATCTCCAGCACCTTACGCCCCTGCCGTATCAAAATCACCGATTGGTCATCGCCAAACCGGGCAACGTCCACACCAATGACAAGGGGATCTTGTGGTTGCGACGAAAGCTGGCGATTTCGGGCCGCTTTAACAATCGCACCACTGATAAACTGCGTTGATCCAGCTCTTGGGAACACACCGCGCACACGGACGCGAACAAAATCGCTGTCTTCGCCGTAATCCTCGACCCATTGCTGCATCAGGTTCTGATTGGTTCCGTCCACTGAACGGCTATCAATCTGGCGGGTTTTCCAACGATGTCGCAAACGATTAAAACATTCAAAAAAGCGCCCCGAGTTTCGTGTCGGGTTGCCAAAGACAAAGCGCATGGGCTCACCGTCGGTCAGACCGCCATCGGAAACCTCCCAGATTTTATCGGGCACGGCTGATGCTTCATCGAACAGATAAAAGGGCGTAGAATTCGCGGCGTGCAGTCCGGCAAAGCTTTCTGAATTTTCCTCGCGACAGGTCTGCGCATCACACCGCCAGCTTTCGGAGTGACGTTTATGGACCAGCGCCATATTGCCTTTGCTTGCGCTATAGTTAAACCAATGCCCGGTCAGACAGCGTTTGTGCCACTTCCCCAACTCGGCCCAAGTTTTCGTGCGCAGCTGATCACTGGTATTTGACGTCACAACCCCTTTGGCAAAGGGCCGCGTTGACATGATAAAAAGAATTAGCCACGCCGACATGGCGGACTTGCCAATACCATGGCCCGATGCTGTCGCCATATCCATCGGGGCAACGGGGTGAAGCCCGTCAAACCCACGTTCTGTGATTTGCATGCCCAGATCTTCCAGATAGGCCAACTGCCAGTCGCGCGGGCCTTTAAAGTCGACCAAGTCGCCCTGTCCCCAATCAAAGGCCCACAGAACAAAGCCAAGCGGATTTGCATAGAACTGCGCGCAATCCTCGGCAAGATCCAGATCAACCCCATGGGTCATTAGATACCTCTATAATCAGATAGGAAAAATGGTGACCAGAAGACGAGAAAATTTACTTATTCTTTAGGCGTTTGCGCCCGCGCATCAGGCGATCAACCAGTTCATTTTCAATCGACATTTCAACCTTTTCCTTAAAGGCCTGAACCGACACATGCCGCCCGATAATCTCTAACGCCTTTCCCGCCCCGGTATGCTGGAATTTGTATTCCCCATCTGCATCCGCGACCGGGCTGCGCTGCATACAACGTTCAAACAGCTCCACAGCCCCTTTCAGAACGTAATCAGCATCGACCTGTAAACGTTGGGAACGCGCGGCCTTCGCATGTTCAATGGCCGCTTGCACCAAAGGGTTTTTCAGCGTTCGGCTGGCGCTCTGCTTAATTGATTTAGGGCTATAGCCTGCCCGAAGTGCCGCTTGCGTGGCGTTTAAATCCACCAGATACTCTTCGACAAATCTCTTTTGTCGTTCGGTCAGTTGCTGCTTTAGATCCGGATCACTCATTTTTCCTCCCGCCAGATATAAAACAGAAATGGGGAAACGATGTGTACAAATCCAATTCAGAAATCACGCCCACTTCCCCGCCCATATTTTATATCTGACAAGCAGGCCGAACAATTCATCTGAAACGTTGAGAGGAAATCCATTTAGAGGGAAAAACCCACCCCAATTCTCAACAAACACATTTTTTCAAAAGAGAGGCTTTATCCCACGCCCTTCTTTACGGTAAAAGCATAGAAGAGTTGAGTAACGGTAAAGGGTTTTAGATTGTCCACCATTATTATTACGGAAAAAACCTCGCAAAAGCGCGATGTTCAAGCGGCAATCGGCAGTAAATACGGGCAAATCCTTCCAGCAGAAGGACACCTGTTAAGCCTGCAGGAACCACAACAAATTCAAAGCAGTTGGGGACGCTGGTCATTTGACTTGCTCAAGCCTGATGATTTCTATCCAACCTGTCCAGCTCCTGATGCCTCACCTTCAGCAAAAAGCAAGCTTGAGGCAATCGCTAAGGCTCTAAAAACCGCAGAACGCGTCATCATCGCGACCGACTGTGACCGCGAAGGACAGCTTATTGGTGAAGAGATTTTACGGCACTATAAATTTGCAGGTCAGGTTCAGCGCGCCATGTTCACCGCGCAGGATGAAAAGACCCTGCGACAAGCGTTCGATAATCTGGAACCCAATGATAAATATCATAATCTGGGCCAAGCAGCAGTTGTACGTCAGCAAGCGGATCAGGTTTATAACCTGTCCCTAACCCGCGCAGCCACCGTCGCCCTAAAACAACCCGGACAATACGGCGCAATCGGTATTGGCCGTGTAAAGACGCCGACCATGGCAATTGTCTGCATGCGCGAATTGGAAATTCTGGATTTCACGCCGCAGGATTATTACCACCTTGTCGCAACGGCCAAGGCTGAAAGTGGCGAACTAGACCTTCGTCACGCCCCCAAAGACCGTATTCTGAACCCGGAAAAGGCAGAACAGCTCCGCGCTGCTGTCGAAGGTTTTGAAGGCCCGCTCAAAACAGAAAAAAAGATCAAGAAAACAAAGCCGCCGCGTCTTCTTGATCTGCCAGAATTACAAAAGATATGCGCCCGCCGTTGGGGGTGGAGTGCCGATAAAACACTGAACATTGCCCAGGAACTCTACGACGGGGAAGGCAAAAAAATTCAGACTTACCCCCGTGCTGAATCCCGGTATCTGGCAGAAAACCAGATAGACGACATCGGCGAAATCATTCAGGGACTGACCAAGCTTTCGCAATATCAGGGGATTGACCTGTCATCCCCCGAAGTGCGCAAAGGAAAATCCGGCCACTTTTCTGATGCAGGTTTGAAGGGTGTATCGCACCACGCGATTGTCCCCAATAAAAACACCATGGACCGTGTAGAGGTCATCTACGCACGCCTGACCCAAGATGAACAACGCATGTTCGATCTGGTTGCCAGTTCCTATCTCGCGATCCTGATGCCGGATTACGTCTATGAATCAACCAGTGTGTCTATGGAAGTTCCCGTAACCCTACCTGATGAAGACCCTGGTCAAGAAAAAGAGAGCATTCTCGATTTCAAGGTGACAGGCAACATTCCAAAAGAACAGGGCTGGAAAGCCGTCTATACCGATGTCATGGAAAAAAAGGAAGATCACGCTGGGGAACTTCCCCCCATTCAGAACGGTGACATTGCTATTCTGTCCCCCGTGACAACCGATACCAAGAAAACCAAAGCACCACCGCGGTATAACGAAGGAACTCTGATTGATGCCATGCAGAATGCTTGGCGATTTGTTGAAAACAAGGATCTGAAAGAACGCCTAAAAGAAGCCAAGGGTATCGGCACCCCGGCCACGCGCGCAGCCGTGATTACAGGTCTGAAACTACAAAACTTCCTTGCCCAAAGCGGAAAACACATCGTTCCAACGGACGCAGGCTTGACCCTATACAAAACCTTGAAAGCAGCAGCCCCAGAATTGGTTGACCCCGGTGTTACCGCCATGTGGGAAATGAACATGGACGACGTGCTCGAAGGGAAACAGACTGCGCGACAGGTTTGGGATGATATTGGGAATGATACAGAACGCCTTATCAGCATCCTCAAAACCAGTGCGGCTACAGCGCCAAAGATCAACACAGGCGTGGCCATGCCCAAAAATGCTGGCAAGGGCAAACCAACGGATAAAATGAAGGAAACGGCAAAGTCCGTTGCCCAGAACAAGGGGGTAAAGCTCCCCAAAGGCTATACATCCGACTTTAATATCTGCCGAGAATTTCTAGATGAACATCTTGGTGGTAAAGGGCCAAGCCCGGAAAAAGTTCTCGCAAACCTCGAAAAACAACTCTCTGACGGCATGATCAAAGGGCTAGGGGCAAAGGCAGCAAAGCAATTGGTCGAAAGCTTTGGGGCGAATGCGCTAAAGGTGATCGTGGAAACACCGGAAAAGCTTGCAACAGAAACATCCCTGCCAAAGGGAAAAATCAAGCTATTGGAAGACTGGTCCGAAGATAGGAAGACACATTCTGAAATTGCCACCTTCCTACATAACCATAGTGTTGACCCCGCAAGATCCTATCGCCTTTATGATGCTTACGGGCAAGACACAATCGCGAAATTAAAAGACAATCCCTATTGTATCGTCCGCGATATAAAGGGTGTTCCCTTTGAAGTACCCGATTGCATTGCACATCGACTTGGACTGGAAGCGCACTGTCTGGAACGTGCTGGCGCGGCATTGTATTACGCGCTCCTACAGGCCGCTGATGCACGCGAAAAAAGCAACCTAATGACGCTATTGAATAAACGTTTGGATATCCCGACAGACGTACTAGAACAAGCTCTGACGCAAGAGCTAGAAGCCAAACATATACACGCCTACAAAGAAAAAGATGCGACTGGAAGCACCCAAGAATTCCTGATTTTGAAACAGGACTGGCAAACAAATTCAAAAATCAAAAAACGTATGAATGTGCTGTCCGAAGGGGCTGTTCCTTGGGGCGAAATTGATACGCAAAAGGCAATTGATTGGGTTATCAATCGTGACAAAATTGATCTGTCTGAACATCAAAAAGCTGCTGTTGCCAAATTACTAAAAAACAAATTATCCACCCTCAAGGGCGTTGCCGGAAACGGTAAAGATGATGTTATCAAAGCCTTTGCCAAAATCATCAACGCCAAAAATATATCATCATTGATCGCCGTTCCGTCCTCTACTCAGACAAAGAAGACCAGCGCGGCACTGGACGAAGATACAGTCTCGGTTGTCAAACTTCTGGAATATAATTCCAAGACAAAAACCTTTAAACGCAACGCTCGAAAACAATTGGATTGCCAGCTTTTGATTATTGATCAAGCTGACTTGTTAGATCGATCAACAACCCTTGCTGTGCTGGATGCCCTCCCCGAAAACTCAGGTCTGGTATTGATACGAAGCAGCACATCAAATGCTTTTCCCGGTTCGGGCCGCGTCCTGGATAAACTGCTCGATCTTGGCGACAACAATACTCTCTTACTTGATCAACTATCTCCCCAAGACCAGAATAATAAACGCGCAGGAAACTTGCTTAGTTTAAATAACAATCAGGGTTTTGATTGTACCTCAGATACACAAAACCCAGGAACATTCTATTATATTGAAGCTGAAAATGAGCAAGATACACAACGCAAACTGGCCGAGGTCATTAAAAACCGCTTACCCAAAAGCTTTAAATACAATTCTATAAAAGACATTCAGGTCATCAGCATGGCAAAGGGAATGCTTACCCCTCAGAACCTGATACCTCAACTGCAAAGCTTGCTTAACGACGGGCACACAGGTTTAACCCTGCAAAAATTTGGCACCCAATATAAAACCGGTGACAAAGTCATACTGTTACAAAACGATCCAGACCGGGATTTGATGACAGGCGACATTGGCTTTATCAAAGATATTACCCGGGACGAAATACCTCAATCGGATAACCGTACATCCTATGTGGACGATGGCCGTGTAAGCCTAGAATTCAATGGTAAAACTCACGATTTTGCCTTTGGTGAATTGGATCACCTAAATCTGGCCTATGCCTTACCCGTCAATAAATCTCGGGATAATCTTTCTGCCGCGACAGTGTTGTTGCTTCCGCTAACAGGTTCAGAAGATCTAAATACAAATCCGGGCAAAGAGAATGATCCGGGCTTTAGACACAATCTGCTACAAAGCCTCTCTTCCGCAAACGAACGGGTTATTCTGATCGGAAAGAAGCCAGGGAACACTCGGTAACAATACAAAGTACCCTCGTACTTTTCATCGTTATCCCCGAACCCGTTCAGATGGAAATACAAGGGTTACTTTGGTTCCTCGGCCCGGTTCAGATTTGATGTCAATCGTACCGTTATGCATTTCCATCATACGCTTTGCCAAAGGCAGCCCAAGCCCTGTTCCCTTGGTGTTATCGTTATAAGCACTTCTGACCATACCAAAGGGGGTCAAGGCAGTTTCAACGTCTTCTTCATCCATGCCAATCCCTGTGTCAGTGATATTCAAGCAATATACCCCATCCGACTTCAGATCGTCACTTATGCAAATCTTTCCTCCCTTTGGGGTAAACTTCACAGCGTTTACCAATAAGTTCAAAATGATCTGGCGAACTAATCTTTCATCGGCAAAGACAACCAGATTTGAACCTTTAGCGTCATTCACCAACCGGACGTTTTGCTCATCGGCCTGTAGCTGAACCATTAACATGGCTTCATTTAAGGCTGTCGCAAAAATAAACTCTTCTTCGTTTATTTTAAAAGTCCCGGACTCAATGGAAGAAACATCCAAAATATCATTGATAATATCCAACAGATGCGCGCCTGAACGATTAATGTCCTGACTATATTCAAGATATTTATCGTTCCCCAAAGGACCAAAAGCTTGTATCTTCATGATATCGGAAAACCCGATTATCGCATTTAAGGGCGTCCTTAACTCGTGGCTCATCGATGCCAAGAAATTATCTTTGGACTGGCTTGCCGCTTCGGCCCGTCGACGCAAAGCGCCCAAGGTGTCGACCTGCTTGGAAACAGCCTTGAATATTAACCAGATCACCACAATAAAGATCAATCCGCCCCATAAACTTATAAGAGAGACTGTAATCCAGGTTCGGGATAGATTTTTATTAGATTGCAATACGGATGCTTCATGCCATTGAACCCTAATCTTGGTAAAGGCAGTCCAATCTTGATCCAAAAGGACAAGAAGCCGACCTAATTCACCGCTAATTTTTTGATTCTCAACCTGTAAACCCAGATATTTTTGTACCACCGAAAAAAGATTTTTCTCCACTGGCTTTGCCAGTTCGGGATCTTGGTAGTTCTCCACTTCACTTCCCAACAGCTTGACCTTGAGAAGAAAAAGCTCTGTTTCCAGATCTTTATTCACCTCATTGCCAAGATTGATAGATCGAACAGCTCGCTCCAATCTTTCAAGATTTGGTAGCAACCGATTATCTTTTAAATCTGACAAACGATCATAACTCTTTTCACCCGAAAGAACTTCGACCAATCGCTGTATATCAGACAACTCCGTCAACAGATTTCCAACATTTCTGCTCAACAGTTTTTTATATTCACCAACAATTTTATCGACGGCCTGTTTTTGAACTATTTCCTTGTTATTCTGTTCATATTCTCTAAGGCTTAACACCATTTCCAAGCGTAATTTTCCGATAACATCATTAATGAGCACCTGAATTTTGGTCAGTTGCTCTCGGACCTCATTCAGCGTCACATTATTATTAATATCCTCAGAAACTCTGTCATTACGCCCTCGCCAATCAGCTGATTCAAACAGAATTTCCAAAAGCTGTTTAGACTGTCCTTGTAGTGATTTCTTCAGCTGTCGCAGTTGTTCATCATCATTTACAGGCAACTTGTTAATGGCCGCTTCCAGCCCCCTGATGGCAATAATGCCTTTAACCGGCTCTGTCCGTTCGGATGTTTCTAATAAGCGTTCGATTTCAAAAATACCGGTTCTGATTTTTTCATTAATGCTCGAAACCGTGTCATTGAAAGCTTGTTCTTGCTCAAGCAAACGATCCTTTTGTTCCTGTTGATTAACGACCCCCCATCCCAGAAATAGGTTGACGACAACAGGAATAACAATACTCAGACCAATTAAAGCCCAAAGCATTCGTTTTATTCTTAGGACATGATTGTCTTCATCCATGAGCATACTTTAAGGAACCAACATAGAGGGAGTATTTTTCCAGTCAAAGGGAACAAATTCACCTTGCCTTAGACTTGTGGGCCAAACCTTATGACTGGCCTGATGATGTTCACGGTTATAAAAAAGCTTTTGTCCTAGTCCAATATCAAATTCACCCAAATTTTCGAGAGCATCAATTATATTTTCTCTATCGGGTTCACCCTCAATGCTGTGCAAAGCTTTGATCATTATCTCCATTGCAATATAGCCCTCTAGGCTACCAAATGAAACTTCACCATTCTGCGCATATTTACTTATATCATCGTGATAGGCCCGAACAATTGGTACAGATAAATCTTCGGGATACGGGACAACCTGGGTCACGATCACTCCTTTGATTTCCTTGCCCAGCTCTTTAGCCAGCGGGGCACTGCCAACAAAGGACACATTTAGAAAAAGAGAGTCCAAACCAGCCATTCGAGCAAGCTTTATAAACTTGGCGGACGGTGCATAGGCCCCGACCATGATTATTGCTTTAGGTGTAGGCTCCGCCAATAAAACATCCGCCAGTGCACTTTCAACGACCAGAGTATTTCGTTCATAGCGACTGTGGACAATTGCCGTTTCAGATTCCAAGCCATGTCGTTTTAATGCATTGATTCCACCTGTAAATCCTGCGTCCCCATAACTATCCCTTTGCGTAAAAAAGGCCACCTCTTCAGGTTTCAGCCCCCCTTCTTCTATCAGGGCATTTACCATAGCCGATGTTTCTTCGGCATAGCTGGCGCGATAGTTTATGACGTATCGATCTGGGGGATTTTTCCTTAAGACACCAGCACCAGTAAAGGGAGCAAAAAACAATGTTTTTTCCTCATTAACAATCGGTATAGCCGATATAGCAGTGGGGGTTCCCACATTCCCAATTATCGCAAGTGCATCTTCGTAATTAATCAAATTCCTGATATTGGGTATTGTTCTATCTGGTTCATAGCCATCATCCCAAGCGATCAATCTAATTTTACGACCATCAATGCCCCCTAAAGAATTCTCTCTTTCCAGACGCATCTGGATACCAAGGCACATATTTTTCCCCAACTCAGCAGCCTGGCCAGACAGGGCCGTCGACATGCCAAAAACCAGGTCGGCATTCGTTCTAACATCATTTGTTGTTGAATCAGCGTGTGAAAATACAGGCCTTATTATCAAAGCGATTGATAAGCAAACCCAGACGAGCAGTAGCTTAGCAGGTATTTTGCGAATAAAAGCACTTAAAATCTTAAGTGACATTGATAATACCCTGTTTTAATTACACTAACTCCCCACATCCCTATCAATTTAGCTTCATACTAACCCATTGCTCTTTATAGGGTGTTAATAAGGAATCTAACTTATTCCGATCATAGGTTGCGTATTAATGAATTAGAAATCCCTAGATTGTAATATGCATAAAATATCTAAAGCATTCTATCACTTGGCTGTCGAAAGGCTGCCTTTAAAGGGATAATCGAGCCACAAGGACAATCGGGGAACCTTAATGGAATCAAGTGGTAAGAGGTCAGGCCTAAAGAAAGTTCGTCTTCATCACCTGTTATTTCTCGGGTTCACTCTAATCTCGACTATACCTGTTTTCTTTCTTGCCGCTTGGACACAGAAATCGGCCATTGAAAATGAATATACAGCAATAGAAGATAAGCATCTATTATTAGCAAAAAACCTAACGGGTACATTAGATCGCTTTGCCAAGGATGCAGAACAAATTTTCCGTGTTTCAGCCCATTATCTTCAAACCAATAAACCAACAGAACAAATAGCCACTTTAATGAAGATCGTTCGCTTCAATCATCTTCACATAACGGACAAAACCGGACGAATTTTCAGTATTGAATCAGATTGGCAAGGGCAAGCACCCATAAAAAACAACACTCAAATTTCACACAAATTGCTATCGAAATTATCCCTCGACATTGAACAGGCAAAATTATTACCTGACCACGTTTTCTTTTCCCCTGCGCTTCATAACTCTCACGGTAAACCAACAATATACCTCATTAAATTCACCCCTGATGGCTCTCTTGTTATTGGGGCGCTTGAAACAGATTATATTGTTGATATGGGGCAAAACATTTCTTTTGGTAAGTTAGGGCACGCAACGATTGTTGATCATAAAGGTCATGTTCTATCCCACCCCAATTCTACATGGCGGAACGAAATAAAAGACATATCCCACATCAAACCTGTATCCCTAATGATGGCGGCGCAAACTGGGGTCACCACGTTTTATTCGCCAGCTATAGAAACTGACATGATCGCGGGATTTACCTTTTTACCTAAAATAGGTTGGGGCGTTATGATTCCCCAACCCCTATCAGAATTGGAAGAGCGTGCCAGCGGTGTCAGAACGGCTGTCATCATCATTACCCTTTTCGGTATATTAATAGCCGCCCTGATTAGTTGGTGGCTAGCACGTTATCTTTCCATGCCCATGCAGGCCGTGGTCTATGCCGCCGGCGATGTTGCAAAGGGTAAGCTGAACGCAAGAATACCAACCTTTCGGGCCTTCATCCTCAAAGAAGCCAATGATCTTGTCCTTTCTTTCAACTCTATGGTCAACGAGCTGGAAAAAGTTGAACGCCGCCTTCGGACAAGTGAAGAGAGATTCAAAGAATTTGCATCAACGGCATCAGATTGGCTTTGGGAAACAGATGAAAAGGGGCGCATCGTTTGGGAATCAGCCAGTAAAAAACAAGGATACAGAGGTAGAAAATTCATCGAAATCCAGGGAATGACCCGCCAAGAACTGGCAGGGGATGTTATGAAGAAAAAGGATTGGGCAGCTTACCAAAAAGCCTTGGACAAACATGAAGAAATCAAAGATTTCCACTATAAATACCCTGGTGAAAACGGACAAATATACCACGCTCTGATTAATGGAATTCCCCTCTATGATGACGAAGGCAACTACAAAGGACACAGAGGTTCAGCATCAGACATCACAAAACGCACAAAAGCAGAACACGAGCTAAAAAAAGCCCGTGATGAAGCCGAAACAGCCAACAAATCCAAGTCCGATTTCTTAGCAAATATGAGCCACGATCTACGAACACCTTTGACTGCTATTATCGGTTTCAGCGATATTATGCGGCACAAAACCTTTGGTAAATTAGGTCACCCCAAATACGATGAATATGTCCGAGATATTCATAATAGCGGAACCCTCTTAATCGGCCTCATCAATGATATACTCGACCTCTCAAAAATAGAGGCGGGCAAATACGAACTGACCAACGAACCTCTGCAAATAGATGAACTAATTGGTTTATCATTTCGGCAGCTGGAACTAATGGCCGAAAGTTCCCATCAGTCTCTCAAGATGAAAATCTCATCAACCCTCCCCCATTTAAAAGGGGATAAGCGTGCCATTATTCAGATTTTAAACAACCTGATATCCAACGCGATCAAATATTCGCCTAAAAAGGGAACTATTGCAGTCAACGCCACGACTAACGAAAACAACGGGATTGAAATATCAGTCGAAGATTCCGGAATCGGAATGTCTGAACAAGATTTAGAGTGTGCAACGGACGCTTTTGAACAAACCGATCGCTTGCACCCCAGAAAACATGAAGGAACTGGGCTGGGCCTTTTCCTCTGCCACAGCTTTATGAAACTTTTGGGTGGGAAGTTAAAAATTGAGAGCAAAGTTAATGTTGGAACCAAAGTAACCCTAATTTTCCCGGCGTCCCGAACAATTATGACACAACAAGAAAAAAGTCCCTGACGTAACAATTTTACACATAAAAAAATGCACCAACTCTGACAATATAGAACAAAAAACACAGGAAGCCCCCGCATGAAAGAGCAAATCAACATCTTGCTCCTAGAAGACGAACAAGAAGAAAACAAGCTGGTGAAAAGCTATCTTGAGCAGGCTTTTCATAACAATTACCGTTACGACAAAGTCACCAGCTTAATCACGGGAACCGAAAAAATCAGGCTGCAAAATTATGACCTTGTACTGCTGGATTACAAATCAACAGGCCCAGATGGGATCGACTTTGTTCACCACATTATAAATGATCTTAAGATTATGATTCCCGTAATCTTCCTATCTGAAGAAAATAACCGTGAAGCTGATCTGAAAGCCATGGAGGCAGGCGCCCAGGATTTTCTGTTGAAAGAAGAATTAACACCTTATTCTTTTGAAATGGCAGTACGCTATTCGCTAAAGCACAAAAAAGCAGAAGAACACATACAATACCTCGCCTATCACGATGCTCTGACAGGCTTGCCTAACAAAAATTTACTACTTGATCGCCTTGAACGTACCTTGATCAGATTTTCGCGCACTCAACGTCACAGCGTTTTGCTATTTCTAGATCTGGATAGTTTTAAAATAATCAATGACTCTCTTGGGCATACTGTTGGCGATGACCTGTTAATCGAAGTATCCAAAAGACTTAGCTCCGTATTAAACGAAACAGATTCAGTCGCTAGGCCTGGAGGGGATGAGTTCATCATTCTTCTTCCCGAGATTTCTAAAGAAAAAGAAGAAGCAGCATTAAAAGCGCAACAGATTGCAGATAACATCATAAACGCTTTGCGACTTCCTATTGAACTGGGGGATCATCAATTACACATCGGTATATCAATTGGTGCAACGCTGTTTTCCGGGAAAGATACAACCTGTGCCGACACGGTTTTAAAACATGCTGACACAGCAATGTACGAAGCAAAATCGTCTGGACGCAATACGATCAGTTTTTTCCAGGAAGAAATGGAAAAATCAGTAAAATATAAGCTGGCATTAGAAAATGACCTGCGAAAAGCTATCCCGAAAAATGAATTTGAACTCTATTATCAGCCACAGGTTTGCGTTAACTCGGGCGCTGTTATTGGTGCAGAGGCTCTTGTTAGATGGATGCACCCGGTAAAAGGGCTGATCTCCCCACTTGATTTTATTCCATCCGCAGAACAGAGCGGGCTTATCCATCCTCTTGGGGCTTTAATTTTTAAAACCGCGTGCGAGCAACTCCATAGTTTCACTGGTATTCCACGAATTTCAGTTAACATAAGCGCCAAGCAATTTCATGCACCAAACTTTGTTGAAACGATTGCACAAATCACCAAAGAAACCAAGGTCAGCCCGAAACAGCTAGAATTAGAGTTAACCGAAAGCACTATGTTGGCTGATATCGAAGAAACCGCCGTAAAAATGCGTGAATTGAAAGACATGGGGTTTTCTTTTGCACTGGATGATTTTGGAACGGGCTATTCATCCCTAACTTATCTAAAACGCTTACCATTTGACGTTCTAAAGATTGATCGTTCTTTCATAGCAAACATCATGGACGACCCAGAGCACGCGGGCATAGCAACAGCCGTAATTTATCTTGGCAAAGCATTGAACTTGCACATTGTTGGCGAAGGCGTTGAAACAAAAGATCATCTAGAGTTCCTAAAGCGTCAAGGGGCCCATTCTGCTCAAGGTTATTATATAAGCCGCCCTGTTCCCGCGGATGAATTTATCGCCTGGGTGAACCAACGACAGACTGCGTAGTTTTACAGACTTTCTTGTGCGCAGGAAATTGCAACGTCCGTATGATGATGTAATGATCACGCTCTTTCAAAATACCTTTTCCTCCCCAATTATTACTCAGAGCATAAAATGATAATTCCCAACCTTATGGTCACAGACATAGAAGCAT
>NZ_CAKZMP010000036.1 GCF_937128705.1 uncultured Kiloniella sp.
TTTTCCTGATGGGCTGGTTATAGAAAGTGTGGCTTCTTTCTCTGACATACTCTGGCGGGTGATCGTAAGCTGTTGATCCTTTAACCGTGCCTTTAATATTTCTTCTTCCAATTCAGGTTCTTTCATGAGCCAGTGGACCAAACGTCGAATTAATTCTGTTTGTGGGCCCCCGCCTTCGATATTTCGTCCCCATAACCAGATATGGTCACTGGTTATCTGTGCGACGCGTCCTGCTTCGTAATGATCCAGAATAAGCAAAGGGAGCTGGTTGTTCCCAGTCATAAGTGTTGATCCACCAATCGTATCTGTTTCAACCTGTCTGAACCAACGTCCCCACTGTGGTTTTTCATCGTGTGAAAGATTGGCCTTAGGCAGGCGTGCTGTTACAGGGTGGCGTAGCCCCATTTGTGTGATCAGTGGCTGAAAAGCTTGTTCAGATACTTTGCCCAGTGGTTCAGCAGGAAGAATGCTGCCCAAAGCTGTGTTGTAGAGCGACGCTGGTGAGGCATAGCCAGGACCGCCAACTTCTAAAAGAGCCCCCCCTTGTTTAACGTATCTTACGATATTGGTCAGGTAATGACTGGGCAGGAAGCCTTGGCGCTGGTATTGATCAAAAATGATCAGGTCGAAGTCTGCCAGCTTCACCTCGAATAGTTCGTGTATCGGAAAGGCAATCAGGGAAAGTTCTCTGATAGGGGTGCCATCTTGTTTGCTGGGGTGTCGTAGAATCGTAAAGTGGATGAGATCGACAGAAGGATCTTCTTTGAGAATATTCCGCCATGCGCGCTCACCGGGGTGGGGCTCACCTGAAATCAAAAGAACTTTTAGTCTGTCTCGAACGCCATTTGCGGTAAAAACAGCCTGATTATTGATCGGGGTGATTTCTTCATCCAAGGTTTCTGCCGTGATATCGAAAGTTGCTTCGCCCCGATTTTCCAGTGTTAGCTCATGCGTGATTGTCTGGTTAATTGGGGTTTCAAACTCTGCAACAACCTCACCGTTTTTTCGTAATGTAATTGTTGCCGGGGTACCTGTTTTATTAATATTTTCGTCGATGACTTTAAATGAAAGCTCGGTTTTTTGATTTATAATCCCAAAGGCAGGGGCCTGTTCAATGACAATACGGCGATCCCCTTTGTCGGGATCACCTGTTAAAAACAAATGAAGGGGAATGTCTTGTGGAAACTGTGTTCCTTCCAGTGTTTTTGGAATGTCATGAATTTGCCCGTCCGAGATAATAATAATACCGGCCAGACGTTCTTTATCTTCAGCAGTTAGGTATATTTCTTCGAATAATTTAGTACCGTTTTCAGCGTCACCGTTAATTTGGATCGTTTTGAGGATAAGATCTGACCGTTGATTAACTTGTTCATGCAATGAGGTTAAAGCATTTGCAGCTTGGCTTTTTCGCTTGCCGTAGCTCATTGATTGACTGTTGTCTACAATGGCGAGAACGAGTTCTGGCAAAGCCTCACTGACTTCTTTGTGGAGGTTGGGGTTGGCTAAAAAAACAGCAATAATCGCCAAGAAGACGGCTCTGAATTCTCCGCCCTTACTTTTGAGAAAAAAGAGGGAAAGTATTGAAATCAGTGCAAAGCCGATGATCACATAGATCATCCAAAGGGGAACGAGGGGTTGCCATTCTATTCCGTAACTAGAGATCATTGACCTAACCTCTCTAGAATATGGGGAATGTGAACCTGATCCTCTTTGTAGTTACCCGTTAATGCGTACATTACCAGATTGATACCAAACCGATAGGCGAGTTCTCGTTGGCGTTCTCCGCCTCGTACCATGGCATAGAGAGGGTGCCCCTGCCCATTTATGGCCCAGGCGCGGGACCAGTCATTTGATCCGATCAAAATTCTCGCAACACCGTCATTCCGATAGGGGTCCGTACTTTCCGTCCAAAAATCACGGTTATTATTACGGCCGGGAAAGCTTTCCAGAAGGTAAAAAGAACGTGTGATCACATGACCAGCAGGAACAGGTTCCATCTGTGGGATATTTATCTCATCCGTCAGCATCTGCAGGTATTGGGCATTCCCCTGTGACCCCAAAGCAGAGTTCAGGGTGTTTGAAGCTTCGCGCAGGTCAAACAGGATTAAACCGCCGTTGCTGATGTACTCATTCAGTTGTCGTTTGCCCCGTGCGGTCAAGGGTTCCTGAAGTGCGGTTATTGGCCAATAGAGGAAGGGATAAGGCGAGATTTGATCTCGGTCTAAATCCACGCCTGTAACTCTGACATTTTCTACGGCTGTACGTCTGTGCAATTGGAGTGAGAGACCAGCTAGCCCGGAATGACTGTCAGCATCGACCTTGTTATCTCCTGTAATGATATAGGCAAGATAAGTATTTAATGTTGCCTCGATGCCTTGGCTGTCTAATGGTTCTTTGATGTCTTGTGCTACAGCCCGGTGAGAAAGCATCAGTGTCGCGGGAAGTAAAAGAAGTAGAATAACAGCGACAGGTCTGCCGATAGCTACATTTGACAGTAATCCTCTGAGCCAGAGGGTCAGCGCTTGATCTAAAAGGAATAGGGTAAGGGCGATGAAAAGCAAAGGAACTTGGAGAGGACTTGCTTTCCTGGATTCATAAATTTGCCGATCGTCCGCTTGAAAGTCATTTCTTTGAATGTTTGGCAAATTGCCTGCAAGATTTACAGCTTTTTGCCTTTTGTCTTTGCCATAGTATCCAGGGGGTATTTTCGGACCAATGTTCTGAGCGGAGATCTTTTTATCTGGGGCTGTATCCAGTGTTATGGAAGAATTTTCTTTGGGAATAAGGTTGCCATAGGCATCAAGTATATCATGCACAGGAAGTTTACTGTCTGATGCATTGGTTGCGCCAACACCCTGACCAAACTGTAATATGCGCCTCAGAATATCAACAAATGAGCCCGACAAAGCCAGATTAGACCAGCGCGTGTTTGATGAAGTGTGTACCAATACCATCATGCCATCCCCATGACTGTCTGCAGTGACAAGAGGGGTGCCATCTTGAAGCCTAGCCCACGTGTGGCTATCAAGTTCCGGCGTAGGTTGAGCTAACAACTGGCCGGATACCGTTATTTCTGTGTTGTGAGGGAGGCCAAAAAACGGGCTGCTCTTGTCAAACTCTTCAAGGGTAAGAGGCTGTTCCCACGTTAAGTTTCCTTCCAGATTTCTATAGCCACTGCGAAGGGGGACGGGAATAAACTTGTCCCTTTTCTCTGCCAGATTGGGACCGGAAAATCTTAAAAGAAGGCCGCCTTGGTTAATCCACTGATTGAGTGTTTCTTCGTCATCAGAAGGGATACTTTCTTTATCAGTTAAAACAATTGTTGAAAGTTCTCGAGACAACAGTTCTTTCACAGATCCGTATCTGACGTCCGTAAACAGGCTTAAAGCCCGCTGAAGATAATAATGCTCACCAAGAAGGGATTTATTATCCTTTTGGCCTGCCGCTGTAAGAATTCCGACGGGGAAACGGTAATTGCTCTGGTCAAGTAAGAAGGTTGTTGCTGCGGTATTCTTTCCCACAACTATTACCTTTTGTGCTTTGTTATAAAGCTCATTGGGCATGTTAATGGTTACTGTGACAGCTTTCTCACCCTCCGCAAAAGTAATGTTTTCTGAGGCCAGTATTTCATTCTTGTCTGAAAGGGCTGCTACTCGTTCTTCTGTTTCTGGGCCCTCGAAGCCTCGTTCAATGGTTACCTTCAATCCACTTTTGTCTGGGGTTATGTCCGTAATCCATAGTGGAAGGTTCTCATTGGGCGGAAGATAAATCTCTGATGTGGCAAAAGGTATGTATCGTTCTAATGTTTCGTTTGTTTGTGATGTAGAGAGCAACCCGTTAGAAAGCCATAAAACTTTGAGAGGATGATAACGTTCAAGTTCTTCTTCGACTTGTTTTAGGGCGCCTTGCAGGTCAGATTGCCAGCTTTGGATTGACGAGAGCTGTTCTAAATTGGCTAAAAGATTTTCGGGATTTTTGAAGTCGGAAAAATGATACTGTCCAGTCGTGTCTTTTGCGGTAGTCAAAACAGCTACTTGTTTATTGCTACCTTTATTTTGTTCAAGAACAGAGCGCAACGTCGCAAGCTGTTTGGTCCAGCTGTTTGTTGAGGCCCAGTCATTATCCAACAAAACAAGTGTATTGTAGTTGTTATCGGTTCGCTTTACAGGGGCATATATGGGTTCGGATAGGGCTAGAATAAGAATAACTAAAATCAATATTCTAAGGAGAATAAGCCACCAAGCTGTCTTTTGAGGTTTGGAGGTTGATCCTTGTAAACCCAAGAGAAGTCGCAATGCTGGAAAGGTAATTTTTTTTGGCGCAGGTGGCGTTATACGTAGAATCAGCCAAACAACAGGGAGCGTGATGAGGCCAAGTAAGAGCCACGGATTTAAAAATCCTATGATTCCTAAATCAAGCATGCTCTGACCCCACATTTCCTCCGCTTGTTTCTGCCTCGCTTACGGTGTCGTTTGGGCTTTCTCCCCTAGTTTGTGTGGAAGCATTCTGACGCTCAGAGATGCTTCGGTAGAGGGTCAAAAGTGTTGATTCTGGTGATTTATCTGTTGTGTGGAGGATGTGGTTCCACCCCCATTTTTTGACGAGACGGGACAGGTCTTTGTTATGTGCCCTGATACGATCGATATAGAGATCACGGATAGATTCAACATCAGAATGTAAGAGCTCGCCGTCCCCATCCGGTTGTTGAAACTTCACTCGTCCTGTGTAGGGCAGGTTCATTTCTGCAGGGTCGAGAACCTGCACCAGCCAAACACGAAGGTTTTTGTGCGCAAGATTTGCAAAGACTTGCTTCTGTTCGGATAAGGGGGTGAGAAAATCGGAGAAACATACAACAGCAGCGTTTTGAGCAAAACGATGACCTTGAGGGAGTTCATATTCGGGATGCTTACCTTCGTTGTTCTTACGTTCTAAATTTTGATTTTCCAGCTGTTGCGCGATGGTATGAAGATTTTTTCTGGAATTTGAAGGGGGAGTGCCAGCCCCGGCCAGTGCGACTTTTTCGCCACCTCGAATGAGAAGCTGTGCAAGTGCTAGGCTAAGAACTGAAGCTCGATGTTTTTTTGTTACCAGTTTTTTGTCAGAAGCCCAATCCATTCCAGGGGCAGTATCGTTCCAGAGCCATAAGCTTTGGGCCGATTCCCATTCTTTTTGACGGATAAAAATACCTGCATTTTCAGAATTAGGGTCAGACTTGGCGGAACGACGCCAATCAATTTTACGCGGGGAATCCCCAGGACTATAGTGCCTGTATTGCCAGAACTCATCACCTTGTCCGACATGGCGTCTTCCATGCGCCCCTTGGAAAACTGTTGCGGCAACACGTTCTGCTTCAATCAGAAGAGGGGGAAGTGTTGCCGAAAGCTTCTCTGCAGAAGATTCTATTGATGGAGCCCGTTTGTACATATTAACCCTCTAGTTCAGGGGGGCGATAAGGCGCTTAATAATCTTTGATACGGTTATGCCTTCGGCTCTGGCTGTGAAGTCCAGATGAATTCTGTGTCTTAAAACCGGTGCAGCCAAGGCTATCACATCATCTAATGAGGGGCTTAATCTCCCCTGTAGCAGGCATCGCGCTTTACTGGCCATCATCAAGGCTTGACTGGCGCGTGGTCCGGGCCCCCAAGCGACGAACTGTTTTACAAAATCATCTTCTGTTTCTTCAGGGCGGCCATTTCTAACCAGCGATAAAATTCCCTCTAAAACATCTTCGCCGACAGGAATTTCCCTGACCAGCTTTTGTGCCGCAAGAAGCTCACGTGCTGTTAAAATGCCTTCTGCTTGGGGTTCGCTTGTTCCGGTCGTGGCAAGAAGCATCTGTTTTTCAGCTTCTCTGTCAGGATAGCCGACATAGATCTCTAAAAGAAATCTATCAAGCTGCGCTTCTGGGAGAGGGTAGGTTCCTTCCTGCTCTAAGGGGTTCTGTGTTGCAAGAACATGAAAAGGAGAGGGTAATTTGTGGCTTTGCCCGGCGACGGTGACAGTATGTTCCTGCATTGCTTGCAACAGGGCTGACTGAGTTCTGGGGCTGGCACGGTTGATTTCATCGGCCATTAGAAGTTGAGAGAAAACAGGCCCCTGAATAAAGCGGAAAGATCTTCGACCATCGTCGTCTTCTTCCAGGACCTCTGAACCAATGATATCTGATGGCATCAGGTCGGGTGTACATTGAATACGTTTTTCCTGTAAGCCAAAGACGATACCAAGATTTTCGACCAATCTGGTTTTCGCTAGTCCCGGTGCCCCGACGAGCAGGCCGTGTCCCCCGGCTAATAAGGTGATTAAGACTTGCTCAATGACATCTTCTTGCCCGAAGACAACTTTTCCTAGATTTTCATTGAGTTGTGCAAGGCGAGTGCAGAGTTGATCTGCCTGTAAGGTTAGGTCTTCGGATAATGTTGTACTCGGATTTCTATCCGTAGTGTCCATTTTATTTCCTCTTTTGACTTAACTTCAAATATATCGCTGCCTAAGTGTTTGGACTAAGCCCGTATCTGTGTTGTTGACCACAATCCTAGGCCATTGCCCAGATGTATCCTATGGTAGTATACATTTGTTCTTTGACGCATTCATTAACATCTTGGTTATAATGAACTTAAAACAAGCGTTTGCATAGTTATATCCGATCAATCAACAGTGATCTCTTGCTTATAGGGCCACAAAAAGATGACAGATTGTAGTGACTCGTCAGATAAAAGCGATTTAGCCGAAGCCGTCCGTAAGTTACCGATAACCAGTGATGTTGATATGCGCATAGACCGTAATGGCATTTGGTTTCACGAAGGACGGGAAATTGAGCGGAAGGCCTTGGCGCGATTATTTTCGACTGTTCTTAAGCGTGATGAGATGGGCGAATATTGGTTGGTGACGCCAGTTGAAAAAGCCCAGATTGTTGTCGAAGACGTTCCCTTTACGATTGTTGAACTTAAAAACGATGGGCAGGGGAAGGAACAGGTCCTTTCATTTCGAAGCAATATGGATCAGTGGTTTGATCTGGATAGGGATCATCCGATTCGAATTGATTATAAAGATGAAAGTGGCGAGCCCTCACCCTATATATTGGTAAGGCAGAACCTAGAGGCCCGTATCTTACGTGCCGTTTATTATCAGTTGATGGATTTAGCTGAAATAAAGGGCAGTGAAATCGGCGTATGGAGCTCAGGGGTATTTCATCTGCTGGGGAAGGTTGAATAACCGTACCCAATATCAGTCTATTATTATAGAAAAGGACGGTACAAAGCGTGGGTTTGAATTGGACATCTCAGAGATTGACACAGATTTTTGCACAGCAAAAAGCCGTGCCATCAGGGCAAGATAGCACGCGAGGTGATCATGACTTAAACCCGGGATTTTTTGATCCGACGCGGAATAAAACCGCCGCCGCTGTTGTTGTCCCTCTTGTCGAGAGAGAAGACGGGTTTACAGTTCTCCTAACAAAACGAACAGATCATCTTCATGATCATGCGGGGCAGGTCAGTTTCCCGGGGGGACGTGTTGATCCCACAGACAAAAATCATTGTGATACCGCCTTGCGAGAACTGGAAGAAGAGGTCGGTCTTCCCCGTAAACATGTCAGCATTATTGGGGAGCTGGATACTTATGTGACCCGTACAGGATTTGTGATCACACCTGTCGTTGGTCTTATTAAACCACCTTTTCCTGTTGAGCCGGACAGTTTTGAAGTTGCTGAAGTGTTTGAAGTTCCTTTGAATTTCTTTTTAGCCCCTGAAAGCCGCCAACGCCATTTTCGCGAATTTGAAGGCTATCGTCGATATTATTATGCTTTTCCCTTTAATGACTATTTTATTTGGGGGGCGACGGCGGGCATGTTGGTAAACTTGTGCGAGGTTCTAAGCCTTAATCAGAACAATAATTTTTCTAATAACCATATAACTTGTAATGGGGAATAACAGCGAATGCTGACCAGACTACTTCTAATCCTTTTGCCAATTCTGTTGCCGTTTGCTCTTTATCTTGCCTATTACCTTGTAACAAGAAGAGCCCGCTCTGAATCAGAAGGGGCAATGCGTGAAGAAGATTTGCCCTGGATAGAACGGGGGCCTTGGGCTTGGCTATTTTTAAGCGGTGTTGTTCTTGCTGGTATTGCGATGGGAATTTTCTTTTCAAATTCCGGCCCGGCTCCGGGTGACAGCCTTGTACCGCCGAGCTACCAGCCAAAAGTTCTGGATAATACCGATACTGATTTATGACGGTGACGTACAAGTTAGATAATCAGCAATGGATGCTGGCAGAAGAAACCCAACAGGTGATGCAAGCCTTATCAGTTGAAGGGCAAGACGTTCGTTTTGTCGGCGGTTGTGTGCGCGATGCAATGCTGGGACGTGAAATCAAGGACATTGACATTGCAACACCGGATCACCCGGAAAGGGTAATCAAGCTATTAAAGACTGCAAATATCAAAGCGATCCCAACGGGGCTTGATCATGGAACGATTACGGCCGTCTGCAATCATCAGGCTTTTGAAATCACAACATTGCGGGTTGATGTCGAAACGGATGGCCGTCATGCAACTGTGGCCTACACAGATAATTGGGAAGAAGATGCCGCCCGCCGGGATTTGACGATGAATGCCTTGTCTTGCCGCCTGGATGGAACGGTGTTTGATCCCTTCGGCGGGATTGAGGACCTCAAGGAAAGTCGAGTTAGATTTGTTGGTGAGGCAGAAACTCGCATCGAAGAAGACGCGCTCAGATTATTAAGGTTTTTCAGATTTCAAGCTTGGTACGGGACGGATGTTTTTGATGAGGAAGGTGTAACGGCAGCCAAGTCAAAAAAACATATGCTCAAAGGTTTGTCTGCGGAACGTATTCATAGCGAGTTAATGAGGCTTCTGTCTGCACCAAACCCGTTGCCCGTTATAAATGTTATGCTGGAAAATCAGATTTTTTCTCCCTTCTTGCCCGAAGTTCTTTCCGGTGGTTGTTTGGCACGGTTTATACCGCTGGAAGGTCGTAGAGATCCTCTTGTTCGGTTGGTTGCTTTACTAGAAGGGGGCGAAGCCAAAGATAAAGTTACCATCCCCGACCGCTTACGGTTTTCAACAGCAGAAAAACAGCATTTTCTCTCTTTGATAAAGCCTGAGTACGAAATTGATTCTGTTACGGATGAAATGCTGTTTAAAAAAGCTCTCTATCGTATTGGCGCTGGGCTGGTCTCGGATCTTCTCCGTTTACAAATGGCAAGAGATGGCGATGATTTCAAAAATAAAAATACTCAATATCGTGCCAAAATTGTCGAGGAATGGCGTCCGGTTTTCTTCCCTCTACACGGACGCGATCTTATTCAGGCAGGGGTCGAGCCGGGACCAAAAATGGGGCGGCTGCTAAAAACGACGGAAGATTGGTGGATTGAGCAATCGTTTCAACCTGATCAAGACCAGTGCCTGGCTTATGCTTTGAAGGTTTAGCCTAGATTATCTAGTTGTTTTTCTTGATATATAGTATTTGGTTTCCGGCAGGTCTTCAGACACCTTGATTATTTTTTCAAATACCAGACCAATTTTTTCAAGTACTTTGGCTGACCCTACATTATCGGGATTAACGATGCCGACAATTTTCTCTATTCCTAACTGAGTTTGCCCGTACTCTAGAACAGCGCTAGCTGCTTCGACGGCGTACCCTTTTGAGCAATATTCTGGAAGAAGGGCATAGCCAATATCGGGGTCATCGAGCCCATCGCGTTTGACCAGTCCGCACATGCCGATTGAAGCTTTGCCCTCTTTCAAGACAACCACGTAGAGGCCAAAGCCGTTTTCGCGATAACTGGTGACGGGGCCTGAATTAATGTAATCGCAAGCTTGGTCCAGTGTTCTGACTTCTTTGTCGACAATGTTTTTAATAAAAGCAGGATCATTCAAAAGACGTAGAATAAACGGAGCGTCAGCTTCGCCAATTTCCCTAACGATCAGACGATCTGTTTCCAATATAATCTTTTGCGGTACCGATAACATAAGAAGGTTCCTTCAAATGATTTGATATTTTCTTTTGGTCTTAATTTCAGGTGGCAGGCTTAGCTATTCCCGGGCTTCAAAGGGGGCGGTACTTCAGAGGATGCTATGGCCAAGCTGCCTCTGGTGGCATAGACATCAGGATTGCTTCGACATTTCCGCCCGTCTTGAGGCCAAACATGGTCCCACGATCGTAAAGCAGGTTGAATTCTGCATAGCGCCCTCGGCGGAAAAGTTGATGTTTTCGCTGTTCGTCGTTCCAATCCTTATGCATATGACGGCGCACAATCTGTGGATATATATCCAAGAATGCTCTGCCCACATCCTGTGTAAAGGCAAAGTCTGCGTCCCAGTTTCCGGTATTCAGGTAATCGTAGAAAATACCACCGACACCACGGGCTTCATTGCGGTGGGGAATATAGAAATATTCGTCACACCATTCTTTGAATACAGGGAAGAAACCAGGATTGTGTTTGTCACAGGCATCTTTGTAGGCCCTGTGAAAATCATGAGTGTCATGGTCTACGGGATACATGGGATTTAAATCACCACCACCGCCAAACCAACTGGTGGTCGTGACGATATGACGCGTGTTCATATGTACTGCTGGTACGAGGGGAGAGTGCATATGGGCAACAAGGGATATACCACTTGCCCAAAATCGTGGGTCTTTATCCGCGCCGGGAATGCGTTTGGAAAATTCGTCGCTGAACTCCCCCATAACCGTGGATATATTGACCCCCACCTTTTCAAATACGCGCCCATGCATGATGGACATTTCACCACCGCCACCACCGTCGCGATCCCACTGCTTTCTTTCAAAACGGCCTGCATCAGGCTCGCCAAGCTTTGCCAGTACCGTACCGGAGAGTTCGTCCTCCAGCCGTTCGAACTCGGCACAAATGCTATCCCTGAGTTGTCTGAACCAACGCTGAGCCTGCTCTTTATGATCTTCGGGCGCGTTGTGATTCGGGAAAGGACATGTCGGATCTTGCCGTTGGTACATCTGTTGCTCTTACGGTTACGGTGTTTTTGGGCGAGGCTGTAATAAGATAGTAATAACGTTATACGGTGCTTGGGACTGGAAATCCACCTGTCTGTCGCAGAGCTTCACCCAGAACCATCGCAGCCGATACGGCAATGTTCAGGGAGCGAACACCAGTCGCCATCGGGATGAGAACAGAATGGTCAACCGCCTGATGCACATCGTCAGGAACGCCGGCTGATTCTCTGCCAAGCATAAGTATATCGTCGGGTTGGAAGCTAAAATTTGTGTAAGGCTTGGCGGCTTTCGTTGATAGTAGGATCAAACGCTTTGGTTGTGTGCTTTCCAGTCGACTATGATTAAAAGCATCCCAGGATGTGTGGCGAACAAGTTCGGTTTGATCCAGATAATCCATGCCGGATCGTTTCATGCGTTTGTCATTGAGAACAAAACCACAGGGTTCGATAATGTCGACTGCGACATCAAGGCAGGCAGCCATTCGAAGCATTGTTCCTGTGTTTTGTGGAATATCCGGTTGGTAAAGAGCAAGACGCATGCTGTTCATCTCTATAATGAGGTAAAGATATAGCTATAAATGTGGGCCATAAATACGGAAGTGACGGAAAAAACGTTATTTTCCTGTCCGACTCACACTTAGAGTCTTTGCCTTTCTATGACAAATCCTTTATATCCCTGTCACTAAATATAGGACTAGTCCTAAGTGCGACAGGATGTCACATCCGTTCTTGCATCCTGCGATGCTTAGATGGGGGCGCAATTAGGGTTGGACAAGGGCAATGGCCCAAAAATCCTGTATCGTATCGCAGCTCTTTGTTTTAGAGTTGTAAGCTTGAGAGATGAAAATAGGGATTACACAAATGGCAGACGGCGCGAATCCTGAAAGTTCCGCCCAAGGGTCCGGTGAGACCCGGCGTGAATTTCTGTACCTGACGGCCGGGGCTATGACCGTTGTCGGGGCTGCTGGTGCAATATGGCCGATGATTGATTCTATGAATCCTTCGGCGGATGTTCTGGCTCTATCTTCTACTGAGGTAGATTTGTCACCGATCGAAGAAGGTCAGTCCGTAACCATTACCTGGCGCGGTAAACCTGTGTTTATCAGACGTCGTGGAGCTGAGGAAATTGCCGGTGCTGAGGAAACTCCGCTAGCTGATCTTCCTGATCCACAGACGGATGAAGATCGTGTGGAAAAACCTGAGTGGCTTATTCTAGTTGGTGTTTGTACGCACCTTGGATGTGTTCCACTTGGTCAGAAGACTGGTGAATCACGGGGTGATTATGGCGGATGGTTCTGTCCTTGCCATGGTTCACACTATGATACATCCGGGCGTATTCGTAAGGGGCCAGCTCCGAAGAACCTGGAAGTGCCGCCTTATGTCTTCTTGACTGACAACTCTATCAAGATCGGCTAGGGGGAACAGGTCATGAGTTTTAAAACAAATAATAAAGTCGTCCAGTGGGTTGAGGATCGTCTGCCTCTAATCTCTATGGGACATCACACCCTTTATGAATATCCAATGCCAAAGAACTTGAATTATCTTTGGAACTTTGGGTCACTAGCCGGATTTGCTCTGGTTACAATGATCGTAACGGGTATCATTCTCGCGATGCAATACACCGCACATGTTGATATGGCGTTCAATTCTGTTGAACGTATCATGCGCGATGTGAATAACGGTTGGTTGATCCGTTATATCCATATGAACATGGCATCGTTTTTCTTTATTGCTGTGTATATCCACATGATGCGTGGACTGTACTACGGATCTTACAAAGCGCCACGCGAACTTCTTTGGCAGCTGGGTGTTGTTATCTTCTTGTTGATGATGGCCACTGCGTTCATGGGATACGTACTTCCATGGGGACAAATGAGCTTCTGGGGTGCGACAGTTATTACGAACCTTTTCTCAGCCATTCCGGTTGTTGGTGAGAGCATCGTTACCTGGCTCTGGGGTGGTTTCTCTGTTGATAATCCAACGCTGAACCGTTTCTTTGCGCTGCACTATCTGCTGCCATTCATCATCGTTGCTGTTGTTGTTCTTCACATTGTGGCTCTCCACACTGTGACATCGAACAACCCGCTCGGTATCGATATGAAAGGTCCACAGGACAGCCTGACATTCCAGCCTTATTACACCATTAAAGATCTGTTCGGTCTTGGTGTTTTCTTGATACTGTTTGCTGGGTTCTTATTCTGGGCACCAAACTATATGGGGCACCCGGATAACTACATTCCTGCGAACCCGCTATCGACACCTGCGCATATTGTTCCAGAATGGTACTTCCTGCCTTTCTACGCAATTCTGCGTGCGGTTCCTGATAAGCTTGGTGGCGTTCTTGCCATGTTCGGTGCGATTGCCGTTCTGTTTGTTCTACCGTGGTTGGATCGTTCCAAAATTCGTAGCTGTAAGTTCCGTCCTGTTGCTCGGGTCTTCTTCTGGATCTTCCTTATCAATGGCCTCTTCCTTGGTTACCTTGGTGGTAAGCCCGCTGAAGGTTGGTACGTTGTTGCAAGTCAGATCGCGACTGCCTACTACTTCTTCCACTTCTTGATATTGCTGCCTGTTATTCTGCCGATGATTGAACGTCCGCGCGAATTACCAAGCTCTATCCATGAAGCTGTATTGAAATCTTGAGAGAGGAACGACTAATGAAGAAAATTCTGTCTGGCCTCTTTGCTGCGGCCCTTGGCTTTGCAACAGTTCCTGCTAATGCAGCAGGAGATGCTGTTCCATTGCCAGATTATGAATGGAGCTTTGATGGTGTTTTTGGCACTTATGACAAAGCTTCGCTGCAACGTGGATTCCAAGTTTACAAAGAAGTTTGCTCTGGATGTCATTCACTTGACTTGATCGCGTTCCGTAACTTGACTGATCTCGGGTACAATGTTGATGAGATCAAAGCAATTGCGTCTGAATATACAGTTGAAGACGGGCCGAATGACGAAGGCGAAATGTTTGAACGCAACGCAATTGCGTCCGATTATTTCCCGTCACCATTCCCTAACGAAAAAGCTGCGGCGGCATCAAACGGCGGTAAAGCACCACCTGATCTTTCGCTAATGGCAAAAGCTCGTGTCGGCGGTCCAAGTTTTGTGCGTGCGTTGTTGACGGGCTATGAAGATGCGCCAGAAGGTTTCGAGACTGGCGATCTGAGCTACAACAAGTATTTCCCAGGTCATCTGATTGCAATGGCACCGCCACTTTCAGAAGATGCTGTGGAATATGGCGATGGCACTGCGGCGACTGTTGATCAAATGGCAGCGGATGTCAGCCACTTCTTGATGTGGGCAGCTGAGCCAAAGCTTGAAGCGCGCAAAAATACAGGCGTGAAAGTTATGATCTTCCTGATCATTTTCACACTGGTCATGTATGCTGCAAAGCGTAAGGTATTTGCTAAAGTTCACTAAGACATCGTCTTGGTTTAGAAGAAAGGCTGCTCTGTTTGAGCAGCCTTTTTTTGTGTCATTTTTTTGTGTCATTTTTTTGTGTTTTCGTTGTGAATATATCAGCGTGAAATACCAAGCGGAATATATCTGGCAGATAAGGGAGATTCCTATATCGTTGTGAATGGAGTAGCTTAAAGCAACCGAAGAATATCTGCTGAATAATCGTAAGGAAATTTGAATGCTATTCAGTTCGTCTCTCAAGGGGATTGATCACCTGTTGATTGGTGTGCAGCAATTGGAAGAGGCACGTCATCATTACCTCCGTCTTGGGTTTCGACTAACACCCCGGGGGCGTCATATTGGTTGGGGAACGGCCAATTACTGTATTATGTTCCCGGATGATTATCTGGAGCTCATTGGTATCGTGGATAAAAATCAGGATACCAATGGACTGGATGTTTTTCTTGAAAATGGTGAAGGTGGATTAGGCCTTGCGTTCAGAAGTGAAGATATAGGGCAGACGGCTGCTTGTTTAAAAGAAGCGGGAGTTCCTATTGATGGTCCCAAGGATTTGAAACGCATACTCGAACTCGAACATGGTGATGTCATGCCTGCCTTTGAGCTTTTGCGATATGATAATCAGGTTAGTCCTAAAATATCTTCTTTTGTTTGTGACCACAAAACACCAGACGTGGTGTGGCAAAGCCAGTGGCTTGCACATGCAAATGGTGCCCGTGGTATCAAACGGGTGGTTTATGTAACCCCAAACCCGAGCGATGTGATTACCAAGTATTCTGAGTTTTTTGGTGCAGACACGGTTGTTGTTACAGATGGGTGTATTGATGTTTATGTAAGCGAGCGCAAACAAGTTTTACGGTTTATTGCGCCTGAAGATATTAGCCGCTTTTATCCGGGTGTTGAGCCAAACGATGGCGCAGCTGTCGACTATATGATTGCCTTTCATCTTTGGGTAGAGGATTTAAAGGTCACACAGGCTTATTTTGATCAATATAGGGTAAGTTACCAAAGAGAAGGTGATTCGCGTGTCAGGCTACAGAAAAATGATTCTTGTGGGGTTGTTCTCGCCTTCGATGCACTCTAATAACATTCTTTCTTTTTAGATTATCGTTTCAATTCGTAAATCTGATGATGCGATAACAATATAAAAATAGAACGATCGGTATACTTTCCTTATATCCAACACTGGATGAAATTTGGGTCTATGTGATGAAAAATTACCTTACGAAGTATCGGGGAAGGGGGACAGCTGTCCCAGCGATTCCGAGTGTTAGTCATATCTGGTGGAGTTGGCTCGGGGCTATGGTTGCTATTGGTGCTATAGCGTGGCTATCTGATCAGGCTGGGGCTCTGTTCTTTATGGCACCATTTGGAGCAAGCTGTGTATTGGTTTTTGGCGTTCCTAATAGTCCTTTGGCCCAGCCACGTAGCCTTGTCCTGGGGCATTTGATTGCAGCAGTGGTCGGGTTGCTTGTTCTCGAAGCTTTTGGGGCGGACTGGTTTTCAATGGGGGTAGCTGTTGCAACTGCAATTGCCTTTATGCAGTTAACGCGAACTTTGCACGCACCAGCTGGTGCAACGCCGCTTGTGATTATGCTTGAAGGGGCTGATTGGTCGTTTGTTTTTACCCCAGTATTAAGTGGTGCGCTTATCATTTTGTTTGTTGGTTTGATCACCAACAATCTGTCTCGTAACAGGTCTTATCCTGAATATTGGTAGTTGCGTAGTGTTATAGATGTTTCCACCAATTTCAGGCATCAAAAAAGGCGGTATTTTCTACCGCCTTTTTTATTCTTCAATTGCAAAATAGCAATTAGCTACACGTTAAAACGGAAGTGGAAAATATCACCATCTTTCGCGATATATTCTTTTCCTTCAGCACGCATTTTTCCTGCATCTTTAGCGCCTTGCTCACCATTGCAGTCAATGTAATCATCATAGGCAATGGTTTCGGCACGAATAAAGCCACGTTCAAAGTCCGTGTGAATAGCGCCTGCTGCATTTGGAGCGGTTGACCCTTCGACAACAGTCCATGCCCGTGCTTCTTTGGGGCCAACGGTAAAGAAGGTGAGGAGCCCCAGAAGGCCGTAACCTGCTGCGATAATTCTTTTTAGACCCGTTTCTTCCAAGCCTAGATCTGCGAGAAATTCAGCTTTTTCTTCTGGATCTGAAAGGGAGGCAACTTCGGCTTCGATTGCTGCAGAAATAATAACGCTCACACCGCCAGAGGCCGCGGCCATTTCTTCTACTTGCTTAGAATAATCGTTTCCGGTTGCAGCATTTTCTTCTTCGACGTTTGCAACATAGAGAACTGGTTTAGCAGTCAGTAGCTGAAGTTGGTTATAAATGTCGCGTTGATCTGAAGAAATATCTGCTGTTCTTGCCGGGTTCCCTTCTTGAAGAACGTCACCTACGATGGTGAGAACTTCAAGCTTGGCTTTGGCTTCTTTGTCGCCGCCTTTCGCCCGCTTTGCATTCGATGTGATTTGTTTTTCAACAGATTCAAGATCGGCAATAAGAAGCTCGGT
>NZ_CAKZMP010000037.1 GCF_937128705.1 uncultured Kiloniella sp.
GATAATCTCGGTACCGGATGCATGACAGAGGCCTAAAGCACCGGAGAACTCTCCGACTTTGATAATGTCGTCAAGAAGAGATTTTTCAAAACAAGGCGTTTTATTTGGGAAGTATCCCCAGTCAAACTTCACAGGAACGCCTGCTATTTCCCAATGCCCGCTCGGTGTATCTTTACCCTTACTTATTTCGCTGGCAGCACCATGTAACCCGATAGCCTTGGTTTGAGAATTAAAGCCTTGGGGGTAATTACCTGTACTTTGAAAAGCAGCATGCCCTAAACCAAGGCTTTCCATGTTCGGCAAATAAAGGGGGCCTTGTCTGACGCCTTCTTTATCTGCATTCCCCAGGCCACATTGTTCCGCGATGTGCCCTAGGGTATTCGAGCCGGTATCCCCAAAACTACCAGCATCCGGTGCTCCGCCAATACCAAATGAATCCATTAATAATATAAAGGCTCTAGCCATATTAGCTCACTAATGACTTTAAGATTGGATGTTGTTGATTAGGCATTTTATCTGCCACAGAAAGACCGTTTAGATATTGAGCTTTTGCCCGTGCTAATTGATCTTTAGAGTTGGCGTGTATGCGCGCAACAGGACAGGAAGAATCAACGTAAGTTCCTAGCGGAGCTATGTGATCAAAACCGACGGCATGATCAATTTCCTGTCCCGGCTTGGAACGTCCGCCACCAAGGGCAACAACGGCCATACCGATTTCCCGCGTATCCATAGAGGCAAGATACCCCGATGTATCCAGATAGATATCCTCACAGTAGGTTGCTGATTTCAGATAGCTATCCGGCTTTTCACAAAAATCTACAGGGCCACCCAGACCTGAGATCATTTTCTGGAACTGTTCAAGAGCTTTGCCATTGGATAGAACAGTCATGATTTTATGATGGGCATCATCGTATGTCGTTGCCAACTCGCCCAAGATCAAGAGTTCAGAGCAAAGTGACATGGTTATAATATCGGTACGCTCTTCTTTCATCTCTCCTGATAAGTAGGACCAGGCCTCTTTTACTTCCAGCGCATTTCCTGCTGATGAGCCGAGGACTTGATCCATATCGGTGATGAGGGCCCTTGTCGGTAAACCTGCGCCGTTGGCAACGCTTACAATAGTTTCTGCTAACTCTTCAGCCATAGACAAGGTGCCGGAAAAGGCGCCGCTGCCAACCTTGATATCCATCACCAAACGATCCAAGCCAGCAGATAGCTTTTTGGAGAGGATGGATGCGGTGATCAGGGGAACTGCTTCGACCGTTGCCGTAATATCCCTGATCGCATAAAAACGCTTGTCTGCGGGGGCTAAATCACCTGTTTGTCCGACAATGGCACAGCCGGCAGTTTTCGTGACGGATTTCAGACGGTTAATATCAATCGACGTTTGGTAACCGGGTATTGCATCCAGCTTATCCAGCGTACCGCCTGTGTGACCTAGACCGCGACCAGAGATCATAGGGACATAACCGCCACAGGCAGCAACGATAGGGGCGAGCATCAAGCTTAGTTTGTCACCGACCCCACCAGTTGAATGTTTATCCAGTACCGGACCCAAATTACGTAATTCAGACCAGTCGATTGTATCACCTGATTGAGTCATGGATTGGGTTAAGCTGACGGTTTCAGCATTACTCATTCCCTGAAAGAACACAGCCATTGCCAAAGCGGCGATTTGGCTGTCGCTCATATCGCCTGACGTGATTCCTTTGACAAAGTAAGCGATCTCTTCACTGCTAAGTTCGTGCCCCTCGCGTTTTTTTCGGATTACTTCTTGGGGAAGAAACATTAGTAGGTGCTTTTTTGCTCAGAATCAGTGGCTTGGCCTAAGACGCTCAATAGATCAGTCAAAAGGCCGCTTGCACCAAATCTGAAATTATCTGCACAGACCCAGTTTTCGCCCATGATACTTTGTGCAAGTTCTATGTATTCAACAGCTTGAGCATGCGTTCGAATACCGCCTGACGCCTTGAAACCGCAATTTTTACCGCTATCCTTAATGGCTTTTAACATGGACTTTGCGGCTTCGATTGTCGCTGACACGTCTGTTTTACCTGTTGAGGTTTTTATAAAATCAGCTCCGGCGTTAATAGCCGCAACACTCAAGTCGTAAAGACTGTCCATATCATCGAATGCACCACTTTCAAGGATTACCTTGAGCGCGGCCTGATCCCCGCAAATATCTTTGCACGCGCGGATCATTTCTGGCGCAGAATTTTTCTTTCCAGTGATCCATTCTTTGTAAGGGATCACCAGATCAACTTCGTTACCACCAAGTGCGATGATGTTTTTTGTCTGTGAAATGGCTGCTTCCAACCCTTCATCGCCCGATGGAAAATTGGCTACGGCAGCAAAATTGACATCCTGTCCCTTAAGCTCATCTTGGCAGACGGGCAGAAAAGGAGGATAAACACAGACAGCTGCGACAGAGGCAAAGGGCGTTACTGCTTTTGAACAGAGAGCTTGGATGCTTTCGTTTGTGTCATCATCAGAAAGGCTTGTGAGATCCAACAGGCTTAAAGCTAGTTTTGCATTTTTTGTCATGATCTTATCCCAAACTCTTCAGGTAATTACTTACCAGTTTAATTAAGCTTTCGGCGGCAATCTTGGCATTGCGCATGGTTTGTTCATGGGTGAGAGCCGTATCACCCATACCTGCACCGTAGTTTGTAATAATCGACATTGCTGCAGTGGGTATACCTGCACGCCTTGCCAGAATAACTTCGGGTACAGTGGACATACCAACGGCATCCGCACCGAGGATCTTTGCGGCTCTTATTTCTGCGGGTGTTTCGAAGTTTGGTCCTGAGAACCACATATAAACACCTTCGTGTAGCTTGATCTCGTTTTCATCAGCAACAGCTTTCAAGGCTTGCCGTATGGCGGGATCGTAAGCATCGGTCAGATCAACAAAACGATCATTCCCACGCGCACCAATCAGGGGTGACATGCCGGAATAATTGATGTGATCTGTAAGTAACATCAGGCTTCCTGGGCCAGCTTCGTCGCGTAGACTTCCAGCTGCATTGGTCAGAAGCAACTGCTTACAGCCAACGGCTTTGATTGTCTCAATTGCTGTCAGCATACCAGTGGCATCACCATTTTCATAATAATGGCTTCTGCCTTGTAGAATGAGGACTTCTGTTCCGTTGATTTGCCCAAGAATCAATGACCCGGCGTGTCCTTCGACGGAAGGGCGCGGAAAGCCGGGAAGATCAGTAAATGAAATAGTGGTTGGGTCTTTTACGGCTTCAACAAGGGGGCCTAAGCCAGACCCGAGGATGATAGCTACTTCTGGGATAACGCCATTAAGGCGGCCTTGAATAACGTCTAAAGCATTATTCGAGGATTGATTTTGGTTTGTCATTTATTCAGATTATCAGGTCCAAATGAAAAGGGAAGAAGGTCTTCGATTGTAAAGGTTTTACGCAGTCCCTCGGGACCGCAAACGTGAATTTGTGTTTCTGCATTTGCAAACTCACGAATTTTTTGCCGACATCCACCACAGGGTGTAACGAGTGCATCACCATCACCCATGACATAGATTTCAGCAATTTCACGACTGCCATTTTGCACCATGGCAGAAATCGCGCCACCTTCGGCGCATACACCTAACGGATAGGCTGCATTTTCGACATTACATCCATTATAATATTGCCCATCTGTTGATCTTATAACAGATCCAACATGAAACTTGGAGTAGGGGGCGTATGCCCGCGACATGTTCTCTTTAAGTTGAGCTATTATTTCGGGTCGTTCCATCTTAGCGCTCCTTCACATACGGGCGACCAATAGCTTTTGGCGCAATAGCTTTACCGATAAATCCAGCAAGCAGGATCACGGTAAGAACATAAGGTAGTGCCTGCATAAACTGAACGGGTATCTCGCCGATCCCTGGAATTGCGACACCCTGTAATCTGACAGCCATTGCATCAAGGAAGCCAAAAAGCATACAAGCAAGAAGACCCGGTACGGGTTTCCATTTACCAAAAATCATCGCGGCAAGGGCGATATAGCCTTGTCCCGCAGACATCTCTTTACCAAATGCCGCATTTTGCCCCGTGGAGAGGTAAGCCCCGGCAATGCCACATAGAATACCAGCGATAATAACCGAGCGATATCTTAAGAACGTAACAGAAATACCAGCAGTATCAACAGCCTGTGGGTTTTCTCCGACAGCACGCAAGCGTAAGCCAAACCGGGTTTTGTAAAGCACCCACCACGTAACAGGAACTGCTAAAAATGCAATATAAACCAGTAAGTTATGGCCGCTAATTAATTCAACATATATGGAGCCTAAAATTGGGATCTCTGACAGGAAATCTGCACCGGGCAACGTTATTGGTGAAAAGCGTGCATCACCGCTCAGTGTTGGTGTCTGACCACCTTTGTGGAACCATGCACCGCCAAGGGTAACCGTAAGCCCGGAAGCGAGAATATTGATAGCAAGACCACTGACGACCTGATTTCCACGATGCGTAATACAAGCGAAACCATGTAAAAGCGCCATAAGGATAGAGGTAATGATTGCAGCACCCAAACCAACAAATGCGGATCCACTAACTGCTGCAACCGCTGCTGCGGCAAAAGCGCTACCAAGAAGCTTACCTTCCAAACTGATATCGATGATACCGGATCTTTCAGAGAAAATGCCCGCCATAGCGCAAAGCACCAGCGGCGCTGATACGCGCAGAGTTGAGTCGAGTGTCGATAGAAGCAACAGGAGAAAATCATCCATTTGTCTGCTCCTTTCTTGCGCCGTTGTTTACAACAATAGCTGTAAAAAGGCGTTCAATTGTTGGTCGAGCCATGTATGCCAATGCACCGCAGAAAAGAATAACCAGCCCCTGAATAGCCTTAACCATTTCTCCTTGTATGGTTGGTATTTCAAAGGATAGTTCTGCGCCACCCTGATATAGGGTACCAAACAAAAGGCTGGCAATAATAATTCCGACGGGATGATTGCGTCCCATCAGTGCAACAGCAATACCTGTGAAACCCGCGCCTGCGACAAAATCAAGCATCACCCTGTTATGGTTCCCCATAATTTCATTGATACCGACAAAGCCAGCTAAAACACCGGAAAGGCACATGGTGCCGACGACTAAACGTCGAGTGTTTATGCCACTATAATTTGCGGCGTTTTCATTAAATCCAAACATCCGAATGGCATACCCCCAGCGTGTATGCCAAATGAACAACCAAACAAAAAGGCAGCTAAATAGAGCGAGAAGAATTGAAAGGTTAAGCGGCGATTTTTGTATCTCTATTCCAAACCATCCAACGGCTTCTTGCATTGTTGGCATTTGAGCCGATGCCAGAAAATCACGACTTTCAGGAGACATTTGACCTGGCTCAATAAGAACATTTACCAAAATGTAGTTCATCAAACTAAATGCGATGAAGTTAAACATAATGGTTGTGATAACAATATGGCTGCCTCTATAAGCTTGCAGATAAGCAGGGATATAAGCCCAAGCTGCACCAAAAAGGCCGGAAGTCGCAATCGCGAGCGGTAGAATAATCCAGAAAGGAACATATTGGTCCAAAGCCAGGCAAAGTAAACCAACACCTAATCCGCCTATATAAGCTTGTCCTTCGCCACCAATGTTAAAGAGGCTTGCGTGAAAAGCGACAGCAACAGCTAGCCCAGTAAAAATAAAGTTCGTGGTATAATGGAGTGTATATCCTATATTATAGTCATTCCCAAAAGCTCCATAGATTATAATTTTTACTGCTTCTATTGGGTCTTCACCAATAATTAAAATAACAATTCCCGAAACAAAAAATGCGAGTAAAATATTAATCAGGGGGATGACACCAACGTCAATCCACGCGGGAAGCGCTTTACTTGGACTGCTCATGCCGAAATCTCCTCTGAGTGTGTCGTGTTATTGTTGTTTTGCTGCTCAGAGCTTTTGGATTGTGTGCCTGCATTCCCCATTAGAAGGCCGAGTTGGCGTGCATCGGCATCTTTACCTGCGACTTCACCAACGATACGGCCTTCGAACATAACCAGTATGCGATCACTGAGTGACATGATTTCTTCAAGTTCTACAGAGACCACAAGAATTGCAGATCCCGCATCGCGCATGGCGATCAGATTTTTATGAATAAATTCAATGGCCCCAATATCAACGCCGCGTGTTGGCTGCCCAACAAGAAGGACTTCGGGGCGTCGATCCATTTCTCGGGCAAGAACGAGTTTTTGTTGATTGCCGCCAGAGAAATTTGCTGATTTTAACTTGGGATCTTCCGGGCGGACATCATAGTCCTGCATCAACCGAGTACAATGTTCTTGGACAGCTTTATTATCCATAAGGATCTTACCGTTATAGGCAGGATCTTCATGAAAACCCATAATCGCTGTTTCTTGGGCATTAAAAGCGGTTACCATTCCCATACGATGTCTGTCTTCAGGAACGTGGCCTACACTTAACTCTCTAAATTCTTTTGGGTTTTTGAGGGCATGTGGTGTGATTTGGACGGAACCAATATCAATTGATCCGGTCTGAAGGGGGCAAATACCGCTAAGGGCCGCAAGTAATTCCGTTTGGCCATTGCCGGATACACCTGCGATACCGACAATTTCCCCGGCGCGAAGGGTGAGAGAAACATCATCCAGCTTAGTGATGCCATCTTCTCTATAGGAGAGGTTTTTTGCGTCCAGTAAGATTTCACCAGGATTAGCGTCAGTTTTATCCACTTCCAAAAGAACTTTCCGCCCAACCATTAATTCGGCGAGTTCATTTTTGGATGTGGCTGATGTTTCCCGTTCAGAAACCATGGTTCCTGCACGCATAACAGAAACACGATCTGTAATTGCCATAATTTCCTGAAGCTTGTGGGTGATCAAAATAATACTCACACCGCGACTGCGCAGGATATCAAGAATTTTGAAAAGCTGATCTGTTTCCTGTGGTGTCAGGACGCCAGTTGGCTCGTCAAGGATAAGAATTTCAGCACCACGATAGAGGGCTTTTAAAATCTCAACCCGTTGCTGAAGACCAACGGGGAGATCACCTGTCATGGCATCGGGATCAACTGCCAAGCTGTATTCTTTCGAAAGCTTGAGAAGCTCTTCCCTTGCTGTCTGACTACTTTTGTTCAAAAGAGGGGCACCTTCGGCGCCCAACATTACATTTTCAAGTACAGTAAAGGTTTCTACGAGCATAAAATGCTGATGGACCATACCAATGCCAAAGGATATCGCATCTCTGGAAGAGTGGATTTTTTTCGTTTGACCATTAATAAGGATTTCGCCGCTATCTGCTTCGTAAAATCCGTAAAGAATACTCATCAACGTTGATTTTCCAGCACCATTTTCACCAATGATGCCGTGTATAGTTCCCGGAAGAACTTTCAAATCTACGTTTTGGTTTGCCTTTACAGGGCCAAAGCTTTTACTGATTGCCTTCAGTTCAATAGCGGGCAGTTCAATAGATGGTGGGGGGGCTGATTGCCCCCCCACCGCGTCAGGCCCTTGGGCCTTGATGCGTTCTACGCTCATAGAAAAACCTAGTACTTGATTATTATTCTGATTTCAAATCAGTTACCCAATTACAGCGCAGGGCAACTGTTATCGGATGTGAAATCATGAACAGAAATGGAACCGGATACGATGCCATCACGTGCTTCTTTTACCTTGGCTTTCATTGCGTCGGTAATAAGTGATTTGTTATTATCATCAAGGGCCCAGTCTACGCCGTTCTCAGCAAGACCTAGCGCATGAAGACCTGGCTTCCAGGTGCCGTCCATTGCATCTTTGAATGCGTTATAGGCAGCAACATCAACACCTTTGGTCATGGAAGTCAGCATTGTTCCTGGCTGGATATGGTTTTGGTTTGAATCCACACCAATTGCGTATTTACCTGCATCTTTCGCTGCTTGGTAAACACCGATACCTGTTCCGCCAGCAGCGGCAAAGATCACATCAGCGCCTTTGTCAAACTGGCTTTTAGCAAGTTCGCTACCTTTACTTGGATCGTTCCAAGCTGATGGTGTTGTTCCTGTCATGTTGCTGTAAACTTCGGCAGAACCAACTGCGTACTTTGCACCTTGGGCATAACCACAGGCAAACTTACGAATAAGCGGAATGTCCATGCCGCCAATAAAACCAACCTTTTGATTTTCAGAGGCCATTGCAGCAAGAACACCAACAAGGAAAGATCCTTCATGTTCTTTAAAAACAACGGACTGTACGTTTGGCAGGTCAACAACTGAATCGATTATTGTGAAACGAATATCTGGATATTCTTTGGCAACTTTTTCAATAGCAGGTCCTTGGGCAAAGCCAACACCAACGATTGGGTCCGC
>NZ_CAKZMP010000038.1 GCF_937128705.1 uncultured Kiloniella sp.
ATAAAACTAGCTGAATGGGAATATTTATGTACTTACGCTAGTGATGGTTACTATAATTTGGAAAAAATAAGAAAACAAGTAGATTATCTAGAAAATAACCCCTTCTATGGATTGTGTTACAGTAATCGATATAAATTTTATGAAAATGGAATCGTGCGTAAGTTGCCAGTTAACGACATCCAGGAAGGGTATTTATTTTCAGAGTTATTAACTCAGAAAATCAGAGTAAACCCTTGTACTATTATGTATAGAATGGAGGTTATTCACGATATAGGGCTTTACGATGTTACTTTAGCGGTTGAAGACTTTGATTATATACTTAGAGTTGCGTACAAATATAAGATAGGCTTTCTAGATGACTACCTATTCTACTATCGTTCTCATGCTAACAATACGGTTAATTTGACCGATAAAATGCAGATCAATAGTAATTTGATTTTAGGTAAATGGGTTCATACATCGAGTTATCAAGAGGCTGTTTTTCTAAATGACCTACAGTACTTTCGAGCTTTTGCATCTTTGCAAAAGACTAAAGCTATTAAATTAATGCCACTTTATAAAGGTGTTATCTATCGAAGAGAATTTTATGAAGGATTGCTTCGTTTACTTATCCCTAAATTCATTTACAAAGCTATTATGAGGAGATAAACAATTGGTATTTAACCAAAAGGTTGGTTTGAGTGTGTTAGGGGGGGCAATTTTCCTCTCTGCTTATCCTTATTTTGTTTGGGGGAAGTCATTTCTTTTGGTTTTTTGTGTTTTGATTGCATTATTAGTAAGTGCCTATTTTTTGTTAGTGACAAAGAACAAATTTAGTTTGTCGAGTTTATTGTTTTCTTTAACATCGTCTCTTATCGTTTTTTTTTATTCTAACCTGAACGATGCTTCCTTAGGATACTCGATTTATTTGTTTGTTATTTTTTTCTGTATGTTTTCTTTGAGTAAAGAAAGTGTATTTTTTGTGTTTGATTTGTTCAAAAAAATATTTGCCATGAGCTTAATTCCAGGTATTGTTATCTGGGTGCTACATTTACTGTCATTCAATGTTGAGTTATTTTTTTTAGGCAAAATCCTTATTGATAATATCCCAAACCAACTAAAAGTTGAACAGGGAATGGGTTACTACCTGTTCCCTGGTTCTGTTATGCTTGATTATATGATGGCTTGGCCTGTATTTCGTTTTCAAGGAATGTTCGATGAACCTGGTGTAATTGGGACTATTGCGGCCCTCGTTTTATGTTCAACGAGATTTGAATTGAAAAATAAATATAACCTCCTGATTTTTTTTGGTGGAGTAATTTCATTCTCTTTAGCATTTTACGTCCTTACACTGATTTATTATATTATGCAAATAAGGCGAAATGTTAGTTTTATAGTCTTATCATTAACAGTATTCTTGTTCGCTGCCACAATACCTTCTCCCCTTGCTGATTTTATAGATCAAAGGATAGTTCAGCGCTTGTTGGTTAATGATGACGGAGAACTCTCTGGTAACAATAGGTATTTTTCTAAAGATGAAAAACTATTTATTACTTGGCAAGAAGGGGATTTAAAAGTTTTTATGTTCGGCCTGAACGAAAAATTAGGGGGTAGTAGTTCATGGAAAAATGTATTTATTAAAACGGGATTTATTGGTTTTCTAATTATAGTCTTAATATATGCTTCGCTTTGTTTTAGGTTTAGGGTTGGTTTATCATTGCATGTACTTACGATGTTAGTTTTATTTGTGGCGTCATTTTATCAAAGAACTGCTATCTTAACTCCAGTTTTTTTGATTGTATTTATGGCTGGTATATGTGGTCTAAAATTAATAGTAATCAGCAACAAATAAAAATTACAAAAACTACGGACGCATTCCTTCATTGCTTTTTATCATTCTTAATTTGTTTGTCATTGAGGAAGACTTTATTGACTTCTGCCTCAAAAGGGTCATTTCCCTCACCTGAAGGATTAGCTATCTGCTGTGATTTACTAATTACACGCAATTCTAAAAACGACCTAGGTCTTTCCGCCTCTCGCCATGTAAACCCTGTTAAAAATAAATCTTCATTAGTAGCTTTACCCATAGGCACCATGGTATTTTCTGGCTCAGTGTAGAAAATAGTGTTGACCATTTCTTCATCTTTGAAATTAAAAGTCATATGACTGCATAGGTTTTTATTGGCCCCTACATACTTGTCATCACTGTCTTTCAAAAAGTAAATAGACTCAGCATTACCCTTTGTATTCATTTGTACTAATTCACTAGAATCTAAAATGGCATGGATTTTCTTTCCTTTTATTTGATTATAATATTCCGCCATATCTAGCGTCGCTATAAATGCATTCTTATCTACATAAATATCAGAGACAGCATCATTTGTAAGCTGCAAGCTAATTGTATCTCCAGAAAACTGCGTCGTGTCGGACCAACAAACTGGATCTAGAAAAAGCCTGAACATAGAATCGACATCTGAATAATACAATGAATCCGAAATGGCTTGTAAGTCAGATTTAAAAATCTTGACATCTCTTATCGCCATTATATAATTCAAAGTATCCGAAGGATTAGCGCTAATTAAAGTATCCGCGCTCAAGTATAAAGTATCATTATCTACTTTCTGACTAAACAATGGTCTTTGTGCGCTCGAGAAAGCTTTAAAATATTTTGACTTTTCTTTATAGTTTAATTCATCTGTGATGATTTTCCTATGCTCTACTGTATCCACCCAAATGACATTACCTTTAGCTCGACCAAAATCTACCTCTTTGAGATAGGTTATAGTATCCCCTCTTAAATATCCAGATTCATTTGTAACAACACTTTCGCCATATAACTTTATATCTTCTTCTCCAGTTCCTCAATATCATCTCGGAGCATTGCTGCTTGTTCGAAGTCGAGATTCTGCGTTGCAAGATCCATTTCGTTGTAGAGTTTTTTGAGTACTTTCTTGATTTCGTCTTTCTTTTGTTCTGTCATTCGTTGGGCGAGGAAGGTTTCTGGAGACAGGATTGCGGCTAGGGAAACGGAAACAGTTGAAAGTGAGATTAACAAGACCAAAAGAGCTGTTAGGCTAACGAGACCTTTTTTGGTTTCGCTGTTTTTGTATGAATTGCGGACATATCCTGTTCGATGCATCCCTCATACTCCTCGGGTTGGATTAAAACGGCCTATCACCGTCAAAGTTTGTGTCTAAGGGTTCGTGGTTTCATTCCGTAGAACTCTACTGGCTAAGGGTTCTAGAGATAAACTGTGACAGCTATTTAGAAGAAATACGGCAATTTGGTGTTTTATGTATTTAGTGAGTAATAGCCTTCTGGTTAGATTCCACAACGGCACCTTCTTTTCTGGTCTATTTCATTGATTAGCTAATCGTATAAAATGGTTTTAAACTGCGATTCACTGTTGCGGTGTCTGTGTTGGTTATATTACGGTGCCCGCTGTGCAACACCCCGTCTTGAAACTCGTAAGCCCGATCAGACTTAATCTTGTTTAGATCCGGCGAAACAACAGGAGCATAAGGTCATGCCGCAACTCGCGGATCGCCTCTCGCGAATCAAACCCTCTCCGACTATTGCTGTAACAACTAAAGCCCGTGAGCTAAAAGCTGCTGGGCGTGACGTCATTGGCCTTGGCGCTGGTGAGCCGGATTTTGACACGCCGGATAACATCAAAGCAGCCGCTATAACCGCCATCAATGGTGGAGACACACGTTATACAGCGGTTGATGGGACGCCAGAACTCAAAGCTGCAATTTGTGAAAAATTCAAACGAGATAATGGTCTGGAGTACAAACCAGAACAGATCACCGTCGGTACTGGTGGAAAACAGATTCTTTATAATGCTTTCATGGCTACATTGAACCCGGGGGATGAGGTTATCATTCCGGCCCCTTTCTGGGTTTCATATCCTGATATGGTTCTTCTTGCTGATGGCGAGCCGGTAGCGGTGCCTTGTATGCAAAGTAACGGCTTTAAGCTACAGGCCGAAGATCTAGAAGAAGCGATCACTGATAAAACTAAATGGGTGTTGTTGAACAGTCCTTCAAACCCAACAGGTGCTGCTTATTCCTATGACGAAATGAAAGCGCTGACAGATGTGCTTAAGCGTCATGAGCATGTGATGATCCTGACAGACGATATGTATGAAAAGCTCGTCTACGATGACTTTGAATTCGTCACGCCGGCACAGGTTGAACCATCCCTTTATGATCGTACATTGACCATGAACGGTGTTTCCAAAGCCTATTGTATGACAGGCTGGCGTATTGGTTTTGCTGGTGGTCCTGTGCCGCTTATAAAAGCCATGGCCAAAATTCAGTCTCAAAGCACATCTAATCCCTGTTCTATCAGCCAGGCCGCGGCTGTTGAAGCCCTTCGTGGTGATCAGGGCTTCATCCCCAAGCACAATGAAGTCTTTAAAGCGCGCCGTGACATGGTTGTTGATTTGCTCAACGACTGCCCGGGCATTAATTGTTCTAAGCCCGAAGGCGCTTTTTATGTGTATCCTTCTTGCGAAGGCACCATTGGCAAGACAACTCCGGATGGAAAACAGATTTCATCTGACGGTGATTTTGTGACCTATCTTCTTGAAGGTTTCGATGTTGCTGCGGTGCAGGGTGAGGCTTTTGGCCTGTCTCCTTATTTCCGTATTTCCTATGCGACTTCAACCGAAGCTTTGAAAGAAGCCTGTGAGCGTATCAAGCGTGCTTGTGAGGCCCTGAGCTAGAGCTGAGCTAAAAAAACGATCAATTCGCGGGAGATATCTGTGTAAGATATCCGGGCGAGAGGATCTGGTGTAAAACTAAAAGGGCGCATCATTAGATGTGCCCTTTTAGTTTGTGCGGTCGTTTTAGCCCCTGTCACACGTGGTGTTAACGCAGCAGTGATTTGTTTGTGAGAGGGACAAGGAGTATCTCTGTAACTGGAACATGACAGAGGATTTAGAATGTTATTGAAATTTCGCAAACCCTGGGAGCTGAAAGAAAGTCAGTTGACCGAGGAAAGTGTATATTTGAATCGCCGCCATTTTATGAAACGGGCTGCTTTGGGATCGGCTGTTTTGTCTGTTGGTCTTGTATCTGGTTGTGATGAACCCTCTGCAGAAGCAACTGCGCCATCCCAAAGTACGACACAGACATCCGGCCTTGATCCAAGTGCCAAGTATTATCCGGCGAAAAGAAACGATTACTATAAATTGGATCGTGATCTCAGCTTTGAAGAGCTGGCGACAACATATAACAATTTTTATGAATTTGGGTCTTCAAAAAACATTCACGAAAAAGCACAGGCATTACCTTTGCGTCCTTGGTCAATCGCCATTGATGGAATGGTTGAAAAAGAGATGCAGTTGGATGTCGATGATCTTTTTGCCAAAATTGAGCTTGAAGAGCGTCTTTATCGCCATCGATGTGTTGAAGCCTGGTCTATGGCTGTTCCCTGGACAGGGTTTCCACTTCGAAAGCTGGTTGAACTTGCTCGTCCGCTGTCTAGTGCGAAGTATATACGCATGGAAACGTTTAATCTGCCCGATATCGCAAGTGGACAAAAAGCACATTGGTATCCATGGCCCTATATTGAGGGGCTAACGATTGAAGAGGCATCCCATGATCTTGCGTTTATCGCGACAGGTATTTATGGCAAGCCGATGCCCAAACAAAACGGGGCACCGCTACGGTTAGTGACGCCTTGGAAGTATGGTTTTAAGTCGACCAAATCAATTGTGAAATTTACTTTCACAGATAAAAGACCAGTTTCTTTCTGGGAAGAAATTCAAGGGTCTGAATATGGTTTTTGGGCAAATGTGAACCCGGAAGTTGCGCATGCACGTTGGAGCCAAGCCACGGAGCAACCTCTTGGGAAAAGTGAAAGAGTGCCCACTTTGTTGTTCAATGGGTATGCGGATGAGGTGGCTGAGCTTTACAAAGATATAAAGGGTGAACGCCTTTATACCTAAGTAGAAACTTCCTTGATAAAAATTATAAGGCAGAGCGTAAATATAAATCGCTCTGCCTTTATTTGTGCGCAGTGATTAAAGTTATTAGATCAATAATCCTTAAGTTTACTTCAGTTTTTCTCGAGTAGTTCTGGGTATATTAAGTTTGACTGAAGCTTTGTTCGAAAGTTACAGTAGTATTTGTGCAGCGACATCAAAAATTAGGACGTACATTAGTGTCGTTTATCTGTTTGAACTCTGTGAAATGGTACTTGGACTTTCTGCAAAGACATAAATAGATAATAATAATACAAAAATACTTCAGTGTACTCGGTTACACCCGTTTTTGCTTCATATTGTTTTGAGTAATCAGAGTTTTAAAGCTGTTACACAAAGAACGATAATAAAAATCGAAACGGGGAAGCATAATGTCAATCAAACCACCATTCACTGATCTTGAGATCAAAACGGCCACGGGAGGCTTTTATGAGGGACACAGCATCCCCATTGCCTTGATCAGTAAAGGCAGTATGACTTTGCTGGTATTGTGGGCGTTGATCTGGCCGGGTAATGCCAATAGCGTCTTATCTGCTCTTAATTCCAATGTTCTGAACAGCTTTAACACCTTTTATATCATCGCTGTTGGTGGCTTTGCTTTTTTCTTGTTTATCATTGCCTTGATTCCGGCAACGGGGAGGAAGAAACTAGGGGCAGAAGGTGTCGAACCTGAATTTTCCAACTTCTCTTGGTTCTCTATGATGTTTGGGGCTGGGCTAGGTGTTGGCTTAATGGTCTTTGCGACAGCAGAACCCCTCGGTCTCTGGGGATCTAATCCGGTAATCATCGACGGTACTGTGGCACCAAATACTGAAGAAGCCGTACAATCTGGCTACCGTTACACATTCCTACATTATGGTTTTCATGCTTGGGCTATTTATGTGACCACAGGTCTGTCTCTGGCTTATTACGCCTATACACGGGATATGCCGTTAACAATCCGTTCCGCTCTTACGCCGCTTTTTGGTAAGATGATTAATGGACCTTTTGGTCACATTGTCGATGTGCTTGGCGTTGTTGCGACTATTCTTGGCGTGTCTGTAACCATTGGGTTTGGTGTTAGCCAGTTTGTTGATGGTGTCTATGCCGTTACTGATATGAGCTGGCTTATGAACGGTGATGCTGAAGCACCGAAACCAAGCGTTGTCGGACTTCTAGCTGCGCTGTTCATCATTATGGGGCTTTCAATTCTGTCTGCGGTTTCCGGTGTTGGTCGGGGTATTAAGTATCTCTCTAACCTCAATCTGGTACTGTCAATCATCTTGCTTTTGACGTTTGTTTTCTTTGGTTCATTTGCCTTTGCAATGACGACTTTTGGTGCAAGTCTGGTTGATTATATCATTCATTTCACTCAAATGTCATTTGGGGCTTATGGGCCGCTATCTGCCGAAGAGTTTGCCATGGCGATTCCTGATGCAGCCAAGGCTCTGTCAGCAGAAGACATCGCTTCTATTTATGGTAATGCGACCAATGCTTGGGGATCTCTGGGCGGATTTAAAGAGACGTTGCCCGCATCTGTAACCGCGTTGGGAAATTCAGACGAGGTTGCTGCCGCTCTTTACGCTGCGGGTACAGAAGGGCGTCAGTTCGGGTGGCAAGCTGGGTGGACGACTTTCTACTGGGCATGGTGGATTGCGTTCTCGCCGTTTGTTGGTCTTTTCCTCGCGCGGATTTCAAAAGGTCGCTCTGTTCGTGAGTTTATCTTTGGGTGCGTCATTGCGCCAGCAATCGTGTGTTTCCTTTGGATGACCATTCTTGGTGGCACAGCAATTGATCTGGAGCTAACGGGTGGTGCTGATGGTGCAATTCTTGGTGCAAGTAATACCGCAAAGCTGTTTGTGACCCTTGGTCAGATGCTGTCTGGTGGTGCACTGTCGGGTCTGACGATCATGTGTGTGGTTCTGATTATGACCTTCCTGGTGACATCTGCTGATTCTGGTATTCTGGTAATGAATACAATCATGTCTGGTGGCGAGCAGGAAACTGACATCAAACACCGCATTATTTGGGGTGTCATTCTCACCAGCGTGATTGGTGCTTTGATTATTGCAGGTAACAGTGGCGCAGAAGCAAACCCGTTTGGTGCGCTTCAAAATGCGATGATCATTGGGGCGTTGCCCTTTACAATGGTGATGGTGCTGATGGTGATCTCTCTTGCGAAAGCTCTCTATCGAGATAATCACAGAGAGAAGATTGCAGAGGCGGAGGCCGCTGAATAAGTATTTCAGCCTCAAACAGAAAAGCCACGCAAAGATGCGTGGCTTTTTTTATTGCGTTGCAAAATATGCGGCAGGTGGTTTACCCAGAGTGCGTTTGAACATGGCGATAAAGGCGCTGGGGCTGTCATACCCCAGATCAATGGCGACAGAGGTCACAGGCTCGCCAAGGGCAAGACGTTCCATCGATGCCATCAGGCGGCATTGGCTGCGCCATTGACGAAAGGTCATACCTAACTCCTTGGAAAACAGTCTAGCAAGCGTCCGGCTGCTGGCCCCGGCATCACAGGCGAGGTCTTCGAGCCTCCGTGGGTCCGAGGGCGTGTGAATCAAAAGCTCGGTAACGCGGCGCAACCTGATATCTTGCGGGAGAGGGAGATGTAGCGGGACGGTTTTGGCTGCCCGGATTTGATCCATAAGAACCTGCATCAGTCGCCCGTCTGCACCCTGTTCATCATATTCCACTGGTAGAGTTGCGGCGTGGATCAGCATTTCCCGTAACAGCTTTGAGACAGAGATAACACAACAGCTATCAGGCATGCCTTGGGAAAATTCTTTATCAAGGTGCAGCGCCCGCCATTTAGAGCCATGAGGTGAATAGACCTCATGCTCGGTTTCGTGCGGTATCCAGACGGCCCGTTGCGGAGGCACAACCCAACTGCCTTGATTGGTGTAAATGGCGAGAACACCTTCAGAAGCATAGGCCAGCTGACACCAAGCATGACTGTGCGGCAAGACACGTCTGCCGGGGCGCATATTGGCGGCACGCACCATGACAGGGCGGACCAGTTCCGCAGGCACATCATTGGGCTTTGACACCAGTGGCTGGTTAAGAGGCGGCTCAATTCTCATGGTATATTGAATATTTTGTCCGTTTGTCGATATCGTATGGCATGATAACGCAAGACAGTCTTGCTTTCTATCCCTATTGTAGCGACAACCAATAGAAGCCTTGATGGAAAATAACATATGAAACCCCTCGGTCATTATCTTAAACCGGAAGTCTGGCGTACGCCCGAAGGCTGTCTGATCATTCTCTCTGCCGCGATGCCGTTGGCTTTTGCTACATGGATGAGCCTTCTGAATAACTTTGTTGTGGAAAAGGCCGATTTTGGTCTGGCTGAAATTGGTATCTTGCAGTCCGTACGCGAAATTCCAGGGCTGTTGGTGGTCAGTGCTCTATTATTCCTACTCTTTATTAAAGAACGCACCTTCGGTCTGATGGCTTTGATCCTGTTGGGTGTGGGGGTTGCTGTCACGGGTTTTTATCCCAGTGCCTTTGGCCTCTATGTGACCACGGTGATCATGTCGTTCGGGTTTCATTATTACGAAACGGTCCAGATGTCGTTAACCCTGCAATGGGTTGATAAAGAAAGAGCGCCTTTATCAATGGGGCGGCAGCTTTCTGCGCGGTCCATCGCGTCGATCATCGCATACGGTATGATATGGGTGATCTTCACCTTCTTTGGTCTTGATTACAAATGGGTCTATTTGGCGGGTGGTGTTATGACCATTCTAATGGTTCTGTTTGTTGTGCTTGCTTTTCCGTCCTATTCGCCAAAGGAAGTGCAACACAAGAAGATGATTTTGCGCAAGCGTTATTGGCTCTTTTACGCGTTGACCTTTATGGGTGGTGCGCGTCGTCAGATTTTTGTCGCTTTTGCCAGCTTTATGATGGTCGTGAAGTTCGACTTTTCCGTTGCCGAAATCACCATGCTCTATTTGGTGAACCAAGCTATTAACTTCTGGCTTGCGCCCAAGATCGGCAAGTTTATCTCGCGCTGGGGTGAACGTCGCGCCCTGATCTGTGAATATATCGGGCTCATTTTGGTGTTTTCCGGTTATGCCCTCGTCGGAGAGGCTTGGGTTGCTGCTGTTCTATATATACTTGATCACCTGTTCTTTTCCTTTGCCATCGCTCAAAAAAGCTATTTGCAGAAGATTGCTGACTACAAGGATATCGCCGCTACCTCTGGCGTTAGCTTTTCCATTAACCACATCCCGGCTGTCTTTATTCCTGTCCTCTTCGGACATGCCTTCCCCGACGAAGCCATGTGGATGGTCTTCGCCGCTGGTGCAGGCATGGCAGTGATATCTCTGATCCTTGCTTTCAACGTCCCCCGAGACCCTAGACCCGGTAATGAGGTTGTTATCGGAGGAACAAAACCTTTGCCTCAACCTGCTGAGTAGAGGCTGAATCTCGCATGAGGGTTGCTATGAAAATACCCTGGTTTCTAGAGTGGTGAGCTTGAGAGAACCGGGGCATTTTCATATGTAGGAGCTGGAAATTTTAGTAATACTATTTGAGTGAATTACAAGCAGAGGCTTCCCCTAATCCGCAAGATTTTAACATATACGTTACTGCTTTTGTGCGATCTTTTCCGACGCCAATACCTTCATTGTACAACGTGGCAGTATTTATACATCCTGTCGGCTCACCGCCATCACATGCTTGTTCGAATTTTTTAATGATACGGCGACCACCGAGATCTACACCTTTACCTTCTAAATATATCCCTGCGAGATTATTACACTCTATCGCATCTCCTTCATCACACAACGCCTTCGATGTCGAAATCACTTTTGTATAATTCGGATCTACTTCTCCAGATAACAAATAGTAATTACTAGCCTCGCTTCGGCGGGGCTCTTTTTTGTGTCTGGATTACGGGTAAAGAAAAACCCCGCTGTGAGGGCGGAGCTTATTTTAGTTATCTCTTGCTTAGGTGCTTTAAGCAACAAAGAGCGACTCTTTGAAGCCGCTCTTTGTTTTAGTTCGGTATCTAAATTTATTAGAAGCTTGATCCACCATCGCCAATAAAGCGCTGTGTCATCTAACTGCCCCTTTCAATCCCCGGTTTAGTAATTGCGCAAATTTATATGCTAGATTAAAACATAACGCAAGAAGTCTTAATTAAATGTGCATACATTGTGACTATTTCAAGAAATCAAGATAAGCGTATCACGTTAGCTTGTTTCTGTTGGGTTTTCCCGCTTTTTCCACCATAACCTAACACCTTGTTGAGGTAAAAAGAAGTGTTTGAATGCGAAATTATGTAATTTTACATTGTAACCAGAAGTGGGTGCTGTGAAATCCTCCCTGTGTAGCGTTGCTGATTGAATTAGATAATCTTGCCCTGTATCATTCAAAATTGTTAGCCTTAGTCCGTCCATAGGACTCTTTGTGG
>NZ_CAKZMP010000039.1 GCF_937128705.1 uncultured Kiloniella sp.
CGACTTGATAACGCGGTTCTTGATGTCAGGGGCAAAGGATTAGAGCTTGCCGGATATAAAATATCTGATGGGTCATTCGCCGTGACTGTATCACAAGATACCACTGAGAGTTGGCGCGGTGATTGGAACATCAAAACAGAGGGCGTTGATAATATTCAGTCTAAAGGGCAGACTGAATATCTACTCAAGGTTAAGCAAGGTGCCGCACAAGGAAGTTATTATGTAGATAAGGGCAAGGTGCTGTTCAGGAGTGATAAGGGGCAAGTTGAGCTTGTAACGTTGGAGGTCCCCAGTGTTGTTCGGACCCAAGCACCTCATACCTTTTCTTTTAAAAATATCGAGAGTGAGTTTCAAGTTCTTCCAAATACAGCGGAAAACGCGGTGGAGCTCAAGAGTGTTTCCGGTACCCTTCTTGTTAAAGCCCTGAAGCTTAATCTGATTGAAGACAACAAGGACATTATTGTTTCTAACCTTCAGAGCAATATTCAGGGACGCGTGGGGGATAACTGGCATATCGGGACAACAATATCTGAAGTCGAATTGTCGGATCAAAAGCTAAAGATCAGCTCCGTTCGTAATGATGTCTCTACGCCATTTTTCCAACCTGCGAATGACTTTGATGTTCAGGAACTTATCCTTGATAGCCGATCAGAAGCGAACATCAAACAGGAAGATTCTGAACTTGGTTTACCCGCATTGTTCGTTAAGAGTAAGACATCAGGTTCCCTAGCAAAGACGGCTTTATCTGCTGATGTAAAACTTCTTGAGGGAACGCAATTGTTAAATCTTGAAGGCAATCTGGATTTAATCTCTCTTAATGGAAACATTGATATCGTTATCCCACTGATTTCATTTGATGAATATGGTATGCAGCCGAAATTTTTTACCCCCCACTTATCTGATCTGAAGGTTCGTGATGGTTCGGTTTCTGGCGGTGTTGAGGTGGTGATCAAAAAAGGTGTCCCTAAGGGGCAGGGGTATTTGAATGTGGATCTATCTGATGCAGAAATTAACGAACTTCCTTTTAAAGATTTAGTTGGACGGTTTTTCTTTCAGGGTATAACAGAACCCGTTTTACCGCCTGGGCAGAAGCTTGAGATTGCTTCTTTTGATGCCGGGGTTCCAATCTCGGATATTGAACTGGTGTTTGGTGTTGTGCCTGAAGTAGATGATTTTATCGTTGATCTTCGGACTGCCGAGTTAATGATTGCTGGTGGTCATCTTGGTTTTGTTCCTCAAAAAATTCCGGTTCTTGCAGATCAAAAATCAATACGGTTGCAGGTTAATAAGTTGGACTTAAAAGAACTTTTTACATTAATTGGGCGCGAAGATCTTAGTGGTACGGGGCAGTTAACAGGCGAAATCCCAATTAAATTTGAGGGAGAGCAAATTATTATTGAAAAGGGAGCCTTGGCAACAGAAGGGCCAGGTGTATTACAAATACGTTCCCAATTAATTGCGGATGCTTTGGCCGCCGGCGGCGAACAGGTTGAACTATTGGTGAAGGCTTTGCACAACTTTGAATACACTAAGCTCACGCTGGATATTAATAAGCCTATCAATTCCGCCGCTCAGGTGAGCCTTGGCATTAGTGGTGCAAATAAAGATGTTCTCGACGGGCATCCTTTCCAATTGAATATCAATCTTGAAACAAAGGTTGAGCCTTTGCTTGCTGTTCTTTTACAGGGGCAAAAAATTTCGAGGGGTTTGGTCTCTGGGTTGCTTAATAAGTAGGTCGTAAGGCTATTTGAAATGATGCCGAATTTGCAAAGAGGGTTAAAAATGCCTTTCCCTTGCCTTATTTCAGTGACTATTGTTGGGAAGATTTAATGTTTAATGGCAGAGGATAACGCCTTGGGTGGCCTTCTGAATGAAAATATAAACAAGCAGCTTGTTCTTGTTGCCGCGGTTGTAATAGGGCTTCAGGCTTGTACGCCAACTGTTAAGGTCGAGGCACCGAGAGAGCCGATTACGATCAACCTTAATATCAAGTTGGATGCTGAAGTACGTGTTCGTCTGGAAGATCAGGCGAAAGATGACATCAATAATAATCCAAATCTCTTCTAGATTGCCGGTGGAGGAAACTGAAACAATGGTTTTGAATAGCATGAAAATGTTGAGAGTTCTGTTCCTGGCTTTTGCGTTTGCATCCGTCATTCCAACAGCTTGGGCTGCTGATCTTGATAGTTTGCGCAGTTCTGGGGCCGTCGGTGAACGCTACGATGGTATGGCTGTTGCGCGTGATGGCTCTGCATCTGATTTTGTGTCTGCGACAAATGCAAAACGCACGCAGATCTATCAAGAGCGGGCAAACAAAGAAGGTGTTAGTGTCAAGCAAGTCGGCATGGTTTATGCCAAGCAAATTATGAGTAAAGCCCCAAGCGGAACCTGGTTCCAGGCCGAAGATGGTTCTTGGGTACAGAAATGAAGTAACTCGTTATTGATCTTAAAGCTCAATTGTAAAGCCCTGCCATTTGGCGGGGCTTTTTCTTTGCGTGTAGTTTTGAATATGGATTGTCAGATTCCTTTGCTTAATCTGACATGAAACTGAAACCTGACCTTGTTAGTGCAATCAGTCTGATTGTGTAAAAGGTTAGGAATTTACGATGGATGATCTGGCTGTTGACCTTCCGGATGCGAACCCCGAAGACTGTGAAACGAACACTGATCATCCTGGTTGTGATTGGCTGACTACAAAATCACCTAAGCGTTTCATTAATCGTGAACTGTCGTGGCTAGCGTTCAATTTTAG
>NZ_CAKZMP010000040.1 GCF_937128705.1 uncultured Kiloniella sp.
CTGTGTTAAGCGCTCAGCACGTCATTGATTGCTTCGGCAGCAACCTTTCCGTCCTCTACTGCTGCGACGGTGAGATCTTCACCACCCGCAATACAATCCCCCCCGGCCCAGACATTGCCTAGGCTGGTATGGCGATTGTCATCCACCTTGATACGACCACTATCCAGTTCAATTGCTTCGGCAGATCCGTTCAACGGCGCCGCGACAAAGTTCTGACCAATTGCTTTGAACACCATGTCGGCTTCTAAGGTCAGTGTTTCGCCAGTACCAGACAAAGAACCGTTTTTGTTTTCAGTATATTCACATTCAATGGCAACAACTTTGCCATTATCGCCGATCAGTTTATTTGGCTTGACCCAATGTCGAATTGTAACACCGTTGGTTTGTGCCAATTCCTGCTCGTATTCACTGGCATTCATCTGTTCTTTGCCACGACGGTAAAGAATGGTTACGTCCTCAGCACCGAGCAGCTTGGTTTGAACAGCGACATCAATCGCGGTCATACCGCCACCAATAACAACAACTTTGCGACCAACAGAGATTTTCGACAGATCCTGTGCCTGACGAAGATCAGCAATATAGGAAACCGCATCGAGAACACCATCAAGGTCTTCCCCTTCGGCACGCAGAGCATTAATTCCTGCCAGGCCCATGCCTAAGAAAACAGCATCGAAATTCTGTCTTAGATCAGCAAGGGAGATTGTCTCGCCAAGACGATTGCCGTTTTCAATTGTAATACCGCCGATAGAAAGCAGGAATTCAACTTCCTTTTGGGCGAAATCATTGACAGACTTATAAGCAGCAATGCCATATTCGTTCAGGCCACCAGCCTTTTCGCGGGCATCGTACACCACCACATCATGCCCATGCATCGCCAAACGGTGTGCACAGGAAAGTCCCGCCGGACCAGCACCAACAACAGCAACCCGCTTACCTGTCAGCTCTGCACGCTTAAAGATCTTATCCCCATCTTCGAGAAGATGATCTGTTGCATAACGTTGTAGCAAACCAATTTTAACGGGTTTGCCCTCTGCTTCTTCACGGACGCACGCCTGTTCGCATAGAGTTTCTGTTGGACAGACACGGGCACACATACCACCAAGGATATTCTGTTCAAAAATTGTCTTTGCTGATCCTTTGGGATTATCAGCAGAAATTTGACGGATGAACATGGGAATATCGATAGAAGTCGGGCATGCGACAGTACACGGGGCGTCATAACAGAAATAACAGCGGTCTGCTTCGACAAAGGCTTCGTGTTTATTAAGTGGCGGATGGATATCGCTAAAGTTCTTGCTATAGTCTTCGTCTTCAAGACGGCTAGACTGGATATCGGGCCGACTACCGGCGTTGGTACTCATCCAAAATCTCCCTGACGTATATATAATTATTATACTTTTGACGTTAGATCCGCCCTCTTATGGGGTGGTATCTATCCCTGTTTGGTATAATTCTAAGGTAAAATAACAACGTCCGTCAATTTTTTTTATCATTTGATAAATTTTTTAACACAACAATCGAAGTTTTATTATTATTTACAACAAGATAAATAGGAAATTTAAAATCTGCACTACGGCCGATCATGGCCTTAAATTACATTATCTGATGATTAACACTTCTTTGCTAAAATCCAGTTGCTTGCTGACAGTCTAAGGCAAAACCAAATGTTCATGACTAGAAGTATATATCGCGCATTAAGTATTCTGAGCCTTTTATTATGCTCTTTTCTTCTTCAGAAACCTGTTATCGCTAACGAGATAATCAGGTACGGGTTTTCTCATTGGCCCCCCTATGGGATGACAGAACAGCCCCAAATTTACGGGATTAACTATGATATAGGCCTAGAACTTGAAAAGCGTTTGGGCATAACATTACAGCCAAGAGTTTGCCCCTTTAAACGCTGCCTATTGGAACTGGAAAGCGGTGCTTTGGATCTGTTTTCCGGGTTTACAAAGAATGATGAGCGCGAAAAATATCTGGCATATTCCACACCGTCCTATTCTACGGTGTCGGTCGTATTTTATGTCAGAAAAGGCGAATCAGATATTCTTAAAAGCTATGATGACCTTTATAAATTGAGAGTTGGGCATGTATTCGAGTCACACTATTTTGATCCCTTTAATACAGACACAGCGATTCAAAAAGTTGACGTTGCAATGGAGCAACGACTTCTGCCCATGCTCAGTTCAAATCGAATTGACACCTATGTCGGCACAGATCCTAATGCATCCTATGAAGTTCTGACCAAAGGCTTTAAGTCCAAACTAGAAAAAGCGACCTATTCCCCCAATGTCGAGGTTCCGCTTTATTTTGCTGTGTCACGAAAATCAAAGCATCTAGCCCTTCTCTCAAAAATCGGGCAAGCCATCCAAGACATGCATGATGATGGCACAATGGCACGCATACACGACAAGTATCAGTAACGTTGTGAGCCAGTAGATTTAAAGATTGTCCCCCACAGGATATCCCCGCCATGGACGGACTGTCCTCAAGGTAAAATTAGATTGCATATGGGCCACCCCCGGTAACCGGGACAGAGCCGACCGATGGATACGTTCATAGTCCGCAACATTCTTCGCGACGATCCGCATTAAGTAATCCGCTTGCCCCGCCATAAAATAACATTCAGATATTTCTGGCGTGGCCTTTACCGCCGTCTCGAACTTATCAAAAGCTTCTTCACTTTGCGATGTCAGCGTTATTTCCATAAATATCTCGATGGAATAGCCCAAAGCCTTGGGATCTAAGCGTGCGACATACCCCGCAATCTGCCCCCCAGCTTCCAAAAGCTTCACGCGCCGATGACACGCCGAAGGTGATAACCCCACCTCGCCAGCCAGTGCGGCGATTGGTATTCTGCAATCCTTCTGTATAGCTGTAAGAATTTTCGCGTCAATCTTGTCCATCGAATAATTTCCTGCATTTTTATTGTAATATGAAATTATATTCCAAAATTAAAATCACATATACTAAAATTTAGGAAACATTTCGAGTTCAATCTTGTCATAATATTCGCAAAATTGACCAAAACTGATCCAAACTGGTAAGACTATACAAAATAGCTTCCAGAAACCGCGCTGACTGTCATCAACGGACAGACACCAGAGCACAAAAACAATAACCTTGCATCCCAAACAAGATGCAATGCGGGAGTAACAAGTATGAGCATTAAAACACCTTATCTTCTTTTTCTCGGCAATGCCGCTGATCCCCTTGCCGCCAAGGTAGCCCAAGGTATTAAAGACTGGCGTCCGGAAAACTGTGTCGGACAATTACGTCTTGATGGCTGTAACGCTGATCTGGGGCTGACCGACATGACACCTGCACAAGCCGTTGCTAATGGCGCGAAAAGCATGGTTGTCGGTGTTGCCAACCGGGGTGGTGTTATCGATGCAACGTGGGTAGCTGCCCTGATCGAAGCCATGGAAGCCGGCCTTGATCTGGCCGCAGGTCTTCACAACAAACTTGCCGATGTTCCAGAACTGGCAGAAGCCGCAAAACGCCTTGGCCGTGAAATCCATGACGTGCGCCACCCTTCCCGCAGCTATCCAGTTGCTGCTGGAACAAAGCGTTCAGGTAAACGCCTGCTTGCTGTGGGAACAGACTGTTCTTGTGGTAAAATGTACTCCACTCTTGCCATTGAAAAAGAACTGCGCGCCCGTGGTGTTAAGGCTGACTTCCGCGCGACAGGTCAAACCGGCATCCTAATCACGGGTGACGGTGTTTCCGTTGATGCTGTGGCTGCTGATTTTATTTCCGGTTCTGTTGAAACTCACGCACCAGCCAATGATGACGATCACTGGGATATCATCGAAGGTCAGGGTTCTTTGTTCCATGCCTCTTTCGCTGGCGTGACACTCGGCCTGATTCACGGGTCACAGCCTGATGCATTGGTCCTTTGCCACGAACCAACACGTACCCATATGCGCGGCCTACCAGACTTTGGCTTGCCATCCATCAAAGAATGCATGGAGGCAAACCTTGCCGCTGCCAAGTTGACCAACAAAAATGCTAAGTTTGTCGGTATTGCTGTGAACACATCAAAGCTAAGCGACGAAGAAGCAAAAGCCTATCTGGCCAAAACAGAAGAAGAGTTCGGCCTGCCGACTGTTGATCCTGTACGCACAGGGGTTGCTGCCATCGTGGACAACCTGTCATGAGCCGTAAAGTAACCATCTCTTCAACGCCTTGGCCGATCCGCGGGTCCTTTACCATTTCCCGCGGATCAAAGACCGAAGCTGTCGTTCTCAATGTTTACATTGAAGAAGACGGCATAAAGGCACAGGGCGAATGCGTTCCTTACCCCAGATATGGTGAGTCCGTTGAATCTGTGAGCGCACAAATCACCGAAATACTGCCCGCGCTCGAAGCAGGAATGACACGCACAGAACTGCAAGACGCCATGCCCGCTGGTGCTGGCCGCTTTGCCGTTGATGCAGCCCTTTGGGATCTGGAAGCCAAAAAAACAGACAAACGGGCGTGGGAAATTGCTGGCATCCCTATGGAACCCGCAACGACAGTTTACACCCTGTCTCTGTCTGATCCGGAAACCATGGAACAGGACGCCCGTGACAATCAGGACAAGCCGCTTCTAAAGCTCAAATTGGGCGGCGAAGGTGATCTTGCCCGTGTTGCCGCTGTGCGCAAAGGCCATCCAACAGCCCGTATCGTCGTTGATGCCAACGAAGCCTGGACCAAAGAGGTGTACAACGCAATTGTACCTGAACTGGTCAAGCTGGGCGTGGAAATGATCGAACAGCCTTTTCCTGCGGGTGATGACGATCTGCTCAAGGAACTGGATCGTCCAATCACCATCTGCGCCGATGAATCCTGTCACGATCGTGCGTCCCTGCCCAAACTGGTTGGCAAGTACGACATGATCAACATCAAGCTGGATAAAACCGGCGGCCTGACCGAAGCCCTTGCCATGAAACTCGAAGCAGAAAAGCTCGGCTTTGAAATCATGACCGGCTGTATGCTGGGGTCTTCCCTTGCCATGGCCCCGGCGATGGTTGTGGCCCAGGGCAGCAAGGTTGTTGATCTGGATGCGCCGTTGTTGTTGGCAGAAGATTGTGAACCCGGTCTGATTTTCACGGGTGTTGAAATTGCCGCGCCTGAAAAAGAACTCTGGGGCTAAAACCCTATAGGGTTAAACTCCTCTGGGGGACTAAGACCCTATAGGGCTGCCTATTAAAAGGTTTAGGAACAAAAGTTATGAGCAGAACAGTTTATGTAAACGGGTCTTTCCTACCCGAAGAAGATGCCAAGGTTTCCGTTTTTGATCGCGGCTTTCTTTTTGCCGATGGCGTTTATGAAGTTTCAACCGTCTTGGAAGGCCGTTTGATCGACAACGAAGCGCATCTTGTCCGCCTTCAACGTTCATTGGATGAGCTACAGATGACCAGTCCGGTTTCTATGGATGACATCGTGACCATTCAAAACCAACTGATCAAACAAAACGGTCTGAAAGAAGGCGGGTTATATCTGCAAATCACTAGGGGTGCCGCAGATCGTGACTTTGCCTTTCCGAAAGACGCCACGCCATCACTGGTGATGTTCACACAGGAAAAGAACCTGTTGAACAGCCCGGCTGCGGAACGTGGTCTATCTGTGATCTCTGTCGAAGATATTCGCTGGCAACGTCGGGACATCAAAACCGTTGGCCTACTGGCCCCTGCCCTTGCCAAACAGGCCGCCGTGGTTGCAGGTGCGGATGACGCGTGGATGTACGAAAATGGCTTTGTGACCGAAGGCAGCTCAAACAACGCCTATATCATCAGCAAAGAAGGCAAGATCATTACCCGTCATTTGGGCAATGAAATCCTGCACGGCATTACCCGTCGCTCGGTTCTTGAACTTGCCAACGAAGCTGATATGGAAGTGGAAGAACGTCCCTTTACACTGGATGAAGTGCGCAATGCCGCCGAAGCTTTCGTGACCTCTGCCACCACCTTTGTGACACCTGTTGTTTCACTGGACGGTGAGAAGATTGGGGATGGCAAGCCGGGTGCGTTGACCAAGCGTTTGCGTCAGCTCTATATCGAGCAAGCTCTCGCCAGTTAAAAATAACGAACCCAGTTAAAAGAAACGAACAACATAATAAGTTAATTATAGGGGCTGCACTCAACTGTTGCAGCCCCTATACTCTTCCCAACTCGCTTTTCCACTCGGCGCAAAGAGTACAATGTAGAGACATCTACCTGTACGATGAAGCAACGACGAAGATAAAATAAGTGGGACGAGAATAAAAACAGAGCCAGCAGCATGATCCAGTCCCCAAAACAGTCCCAGAAACACTTACAGACCAAATCCCCGTCCGCCGAGTTTTCAGGCACCAGTCCACAGTTAACCGTTGATCTCGGCGCTTTGGTTTCGAATTTTAAGACCCTGCGCAATGCTGCACAGCAGAGTGGCAGCACTTGTGCTGGTGTTCTCAAGGCCAATTCCTATGGCATGGGGTACGAACGTGTGGCTGAGGCCCTTTGGGCAGAAGGCTGCAAGACCTTTTTTGTTGCGCTCGTCGGCGAAGGCGTAAAGTTACGCGCCCTGTTCCCCGAGGCAACAATCTATGTACTGTCCCCCTATCTCAGCCTTGATGCCGATTTACTGCGGGAATATCATCTGATCCCATGCCTCTATGATCTCGACGGCATTGACCTCTGGATTGCGGCCAACGGCACCCCTGCACCAGCCACATTGCATTTTGAAACCGGGATCAATCGCCTTGGGCTATCAACGCAGGACCTCGAACAGCTTCTGAGCAACCGATCACGGCTCAACAAACTGGATCTCAAGCTGATCATGAGCCACCTTTCCAGCGCAGATGAACAACAGTCTGAGCATAATCAACAACAGTTAGAAGCGTTCAAACGCATCCGTAACGAGTTCCC
>NZ_CAKZMP010000041.1 GCF_937128705.1 uncultured Kiloniella sp.
GAATCATACTCACGACCGCCCCGCATCGATTTCAATATTCCCATGATACGGCTAGCCCGATCCGGGTAATGCATGCGTAACCATTCTAGCCATAAATCTTTGATCTCACCCGGCAGCCGTAACATCACATAACTACAGGAAACTACGCCCGCCCGCGCGGCCAGACCCAGAACACGTTCTATTTCATGATCATTCAACGCTGGAATAATTGGCGCCATGAGCACCGACACAGGCACGCCAAGCTCCGTAAGCTGCCGAACGGCATCCAGTCGTTTAGATGGTGTGCTCGCCCTGGGTTCCATCGCCCGCGCCAACTTCCGGTCCAAAGTTGTTACAGATATAGCTACAGATACTAAATTCTTCTGCGCCATACGCTGCAAGATATCTGCATCGCGCATCACCAGATATCCTTTGGTGATAATACCCACAGGCTGATTAAAAGCTTCACAGACTTCTAAAGCTTGCCGGGTAATTTTCTGTTCCCGCTCTATGGGTTGATAAGGATCAGTATTCGCACCAAATGCTATGACTTTGCATTCATATGTTTTTTTTGACAGCTCTTTGGCCAGCAACTCTGCGGCATCATCCTTCACATAGATCAAACGCTCAAAATCCACCCCCGGCGAATGCCCAAGATAGGCGTGCGTTGGCCTGGCAAAACAATAGATACAGCCATGCTCGCACCCCTTGTAAGGGTTGAAGGATAACTCAAAGGGAATATCCGGCGAACTATTCTTTGATATTACCGAACGACTTGGGTCTGGCGAGATCTCTGTTTGTAGCCTCGTCCCTTCGTCCAAGCTGCCCCAACCATCGTCAATCCTTTCCCGTTCATGCGTTTCAAAGCGTCCGACACGGTTTGTTATTGCTCCCCGCCCCCGAAGCGCATCGGGATGAAGATGCCCCTTTTCAAGCTTGTTCTGTTTATCCGATATTTGCTCTGTCTTTTGATCCATAAACAAGAAATACACCATCAAGAACAAAAAGAGAACAAAAAGAGAACAAAATCATTTTATTAATAATATAATTACAAAATAATTATTATAAATTAGATAATTAGGAAAAATAATACAATGAATGAGAGCTTTAAATTTTCAGCGAATCGCGTTCACTTTTACCGATAACATCCAGACGATAACCTTGCCTGAACTGCCATTATTTTCTTTTCAACAAATACCCGTAAAACAGACCACCTACGAGAGGTGTTAAATATATGGGCACCTGATACAGCGCCAGAAAGGGAAGTATTTCCTGTAGGAAAGCAATCGGAATAACGGCCGCAACAAGACCCAAATTTCTGTTCCCGGCAACCATGGAAAAGGATAAAATGCTTTCCGTTTGCATACTTCCGACAGAGCGAAACAAATGACCTATTCGCCGAATAAAAAGTCCATTGATTGAAAAAAAGAATTGGGATCCAAAGTTTGCGATGGTCACGACAATTAATAGCAAGACCATATACAAGGGATCATTTTCAATAATTTCTGATACCCCCGCCATCGCCGTTGCCACAAACAGCACCATAATAAGGGTACTTATGCCATCCAATTGGGTACTGCTTCTTTTAATGCGTTCTCGCCCCAATATTTTGCGGACAACAAACGCAAGTAAAAATGAACTGCCCACAGTGATCAGTAATTTTTGAAACAACGCCCACTGATCAAAAGTCATTTGATCCCCCAGCGTCATTCCAATAACCCATGGTGCTGTCAAAGGTATAATTGCAGTACCAGCCAAGGTGATATTAAACACCAATTCCCCATCAAGCTTTAGAAGGTATGCGAGATTTGGCGCAGACCCTAAAGGTGGGGCACACGCAGCCAATACCAACCCAATATGTATCGGAGCAGCAAGGGAGAAATAACGTGCTATCCAGTCAACACTTAAGGGAAATACAAACATCAAGCCGACAAGGAAAAGCACCAGAGAAATCGGATTTTTTAAATGACCAAAAACACGCGCCAAATCAACCCGGATCATGGCCAAAGTTATAAGGCCAATGATAATAAAGCTCATATATGGCAGAAGCACTTTGCTAACAGAAGCAGGTAGATAGGCACAAAGCGGTAGGCTAAGCGCCAAAATAATCGAAGCTCTGTTCCCAATACTCCCAAGCAGTACGGATAGTGCTCCCATAACCCTTTTTACCTTACCTCGTAAACGTCTGACAATGAGCCTGTTACTGAGACGAAACCACCACCGGCTTTCGCTTTTTTCGAACAGACAGCCAAACACCAAAGCCAATCAAAACGGCCCCGACAGCGTGATATACTTCAGGCGTTTCCCCAAGCAAAAGGATGGCCAGAGATGCCGCAAAAACGGGCAACAGATGGATAAACTGCCCCGCTAAACTAGCGCCGACGTGCTTAACCCCTTCGTTCCAGCAGATGAAGGCAACAATAGAAACTGGCACACCCGCATAGAACACAGCCAACAAATTATTACGTGTCATTTCCAGCGGGGCCGCTTCTATCCAACCGGGCAAATAAAGTGTCGCTAGGGCAACTTCGCCAATAAGCACACTCAACAGTATGAAAGAAAAAGGTGACGCCCCAGCAGGTTTCCATCTAAGCAAAAGTGAATATAGCGACCAACTCAACACAGCCCCCAAAACAAACAAATCACCGCTGTTCAGGGTCAAATTCATCAGGTTTTCCGGATGCCCTCGGACAAGAAGGGTTAGAACACCACAAAAAGAAATAACAATGCCGACAACCTGTATTGAACGAATTCTGTCGCCAAAAACCACAAATGACAGGCCTATAATAATAACCGGGATCATAGAGTTAAAAAGCGCCGCATTGGTTGCCGGGGTTGTCTGTAACCCGAAATAAAGAAGCGTGTTAAAGCTCGCGACGCTCAACAATCCCAAGATAATCATCTTGCCAATAACAGGTCGGTATAGATGCCAATCTTTCTTTAGTGAAAAGATTGTAAAAGGAAAAAGACAGGCAAGTGCTAGCGTCCAACGCCAGAAAGAAAGCGTCAGAGGTGCTATTTCTGTTGAAATGGCTCGACCAACGATAAAGTTCCCGGCCCAAAGTAATTGCGCCGTTATCAAGAACAGAACTGCCCAGCGTTGAGAAGACATGCCAACCTCATTTTCAGGCGATATTAGGGTTTATCTTCATCAGCTTTGTGGATACCGTGAAGACAAAGCGAAGCTAAGGCATAGGATCTGGTTCAGCAAGACTTGAATCAAATGAAGCAGTAATTAGATCTGACAGACTATAAATACCCAAGAAATAATCTCATGGTTCGCATCGTTTTTCCAGATTATAACAAGCCAAATTCTGTCAGAGTTCTTTCGCTGGTTTTTCGAATATCTGATGGTGAATACCCCGATTTCACCATAACACGAAGGCCGTTATAAGCGACGTTCAAGCTCATTGCCCTTGTTTCTAAAACCTCTTCATCTTGACCCTCAGGATCTTCAAGATCCTTCAAGGCACAATAAAATCCCTGCACCATTTCCCCCATCATTTGCTGACAAGCTTTCCATACATCAGGATCATGAGAGGCCTGATCAACTGCCGTATTACAAAGAAAACATCCCCGTCGATCGTTATCATCTTCGACGGCAAGAATAATCGTCTCAAACAGCATTCGAATTCGCTGTCCTCCATCTGATATTTCTTTTCCTCGAAGGAGTTGGACCGCAGGCTCAATACAGTTTTTTTCGTATTGCTTTAAGGCAGACAAATACAAATTTCTTTTATCACCAAAAGCTTTATAAAGGCTGCCCCTGGCAATTTGCATTGCCTCTAGAAGATCAGTGATCCCCGTACCTTCATAGCCTTTAGTCCAGAAGACCTGCAACGCGCTATTCAAGGCGTCCTCAACATCAAACTCTCGTGGTCTGGCCAACTTTTGCATCCCTTAATCTATGACAGGTTTCCAAACAGAATAGAGTGGGATGATCTATTCAGCTGCCAATCCAGCAGTAACAAAATCATCACGCCTTTGTGTTTTTGACTGATTGGTTCCCAACCCTATATTAATCAGGAAGCAGGATCAACACTCCATAAAAGTGCAGGCACCTTTAAACCGATTATGGCCTAGATCAGCTCAAACAATTGAACGGATCCTTCCGGAATCGTTCAGCTATTTCTTAATTGTGGAGACAAAAAGTGAACCGTATATTCAAATTTCTTGCGATAACATTCTTGGCTGCGACAACCTTCTCGATCACATCAGCACATGCAGGTGGCATCGTATCAAAAGGAACGTTTGAAGGCAGAAGCGACCATATCACCACTGGTAATGTAGAAATTAAAAAAGCAAGCGATGGCAGTTACATCGTTATTCTAGCTGATAATTTTTCTCTTGATGGTGCCCCAGATCCAAAACTTGCCTTTGGTAAAGATGGTGTCGATAAAAGCACTATCTTTGCGCCCCTCAAAAGTAAAACGGGTAAACAGGAATACAGCCTCCCCGCAAGCATCAACCCAGCGAACTTCAATGAAATCTATGTCTGGTGTGAAAAGTTTGATGTTCCTTTGGGTGTCGCCAACTTGAAATAATCCTCTGAATATTCAGAAGATAATTTTCTCCCTAGAACAGGTTGTCACTCCCCCCGAGGCAACCTGTTCAACAAACGGCTAATCATTTTCATGGTTAGCCGTTTCCTGTCTTACTAGGGGTAACCGATCAGGTGAATTAAAAAGAGGTTAGTGAGGCGTTGCCGCCACAAACCAGAACACCAACCTTCTCATTTCTCTCTGGAACATAGGCACCAGACAACAACCCGGCCAACGCCGTCGCGCCACCTGGTTCAGCAACCTGGCGGTAACTGTTCCAGAGGCAATCCTGTGCAGATTTCACATCAGCATCGTCAACTAAGACAGACTGATGAACGAAATTCTTACTGGCCTCGAAACCAAAATCGCCAATCGTACTTGCCCCCAAGGCATCAGCGGCCAGACCGGAAACAGCAACCCCAACCGGATGACCAGCATCCAAGGCTGTATGTAATGTGGCTGTTCCTTTGGTCTCGACAGCAATAATCTTGATTCTGCCACGATACCACGACGCCACACCACCAATTAAGCCCCCGCCGCCAACCGCAACCAACAAACTATCTATCTCTGGCGCCTGTTCTTCGAACTCAAGACCAACAGTTCCCTGCCCTGCAACGATTTCTTGTTGATCATAAGCATGAAGTAATTTAGCACCTGTTTCCTTTTGGCGCTCAAGGCAAGCCGAAAAGGCTTCGGAGAAGTTTTCCCCGACCACATTGATGCGTGCACCATACTGTTCCAGCTTGGCTAGTTTTGCCGGAGATACAATTTCAGGGACAAAAATTTCAGCTCTCACCCCAAGTTTGTTTGCTGCATAGGCAACTGCCGCCCCATGGTTTCCACCTGAAGCTGCGATAACCCCAGCCTCAGGAATATTCCCAGACAAAAGAGCATTGAACCCGCCTCTCGCCTTAAAAGAGCCGGAATGCTGCATCTGCTCAAACTTTAAGGTAACAGGAACATCATCAACAAGCTCACCAGCAGGGGTTCTTAAAATAGGGGTACGGCGTACGTGTTCTCGGATTGAGTCGTAAGCATTTAAAATCGTCGATTGCGTAATATGTCCGGACACAGTTTCCACCAACAAAAAATAGAGAAAGAGAGATAAGGATTTCACCTGATCACGCGTAAAAATACAATCTAATACATTATGATTCCTGAGTTATTTTTCAAGTCGCCAATCAGAATAAACAAGCACTATGACACCATTCCCCACATTGCATCTAAAGACCTGATCGTTACCTATACCTCCGCGTACGGATTAACGATTACAAACCCAATGACTATTCTCGTCTTTTTGGCAATTTTTGCGGAACTGAGGGGGATGATATTTCAAACAACGGCGAGAGGATCGTCGCCACAGGAATGTTTATGGGCTCCCTAGGCTGGTCGATTATTATTGCACTTATTGGCAACATTTTACGCACACGGGTACAGCCCAAAATAATTACCGCGATCAACATCATTTCGGGCATTATTATAGGCGAATTTAGATCCTATATTCTTTTGCCGTCATAATCACGTGCCGAGCAACTGATCAATTTAGTTGGACGGGGTGCTATCAGCAGGGCGGTATTTTTCAAGAAGCTCTTGATATTTTTGGCTTTCTGAAACCCTTGCCAACGCCAAATTAAAACTTTCGACAAAGTCAGAGGATACTGATTTCTTACTCAACATAAAATGTACTGGATCAGAATTTAGTAAATGAGGCAAAGGCCGAATAGAATTTAATCGACGAGCCTCTATTGCGTGGTGATATCCAACATACAAATCAGCAATGACGATATCGACACGATCATTCAGTAACTGTTGAATACGAGCTTCGGTCTCAGCATTTAACCTCAACACCCCAGCATCCAAAGCCCTCTGTTTTTCCTTACCGTACTCGGGACCGTACCAACCGCCCAATCCGGCTGTAAGACTCAACCTTTTATCGACTGCCTTTTTCAGAGCGTAATCTTTGTATTTTTCGTAGTCTGATGATCGAACAAACATCGCCACAGCCTCATCACGATAAGGATCAGAGAAATATGCATATACTGAGCGTTCCTCGGTAACAGATGCAGCAGGCATAATATCAATCACCCCACGTTTCAAAAGCACCTGCGCCCTCTTTGAAGGCGCCAAAACCAAGTTATATTTACAATCCAGCTCTGACATTATTGATTTCACAATATCAATATCCAACCCTGTTGGGCCTTGGTTTACAGACATAAATTGATAGGGAATATAATTGTCAGAATATGCAATTGAATATGTTTTCTCGCAACCTGCCGCCATGGTTATTTGCGACCCAAAGCATGCAAACATACCTATAATAAAAACTGAACTTACACGAGATTTCATCGCCAACCTCTTTCATCTTGATCTGCCGTACAGGCGGTTGAACCCTCTCGCGAAAAAGTATACCACAAATGGGTACCTACTTTTCGTTATTTTTAACCTGATTAACACAGTTACACACCCAAACGGGAAAAGACAATGACAACCAATGCCTTACCTTTTGAAGACTATAGTTATCGTGATGATATCCAGGTTTCAGATTTTAACGACGAAAATCCGATCATTGTTTTCGATGGTGAGTGCGCTCTGTGTTCTTCCTTTATTCAGTTTGTTATTAGACACGATAAGCCTGAAGAATTTCAATTCACGACAGGACAATCCCAATTAGGCCAAGCTCTTTTTCAACACTACGAGCTAGATAACGTTAATTTTGAAACCAATCTTTTGATATCAAAGGGCAGAGCCTATGCCAAGATGTCAGCCTTTTCCCAAACCACGTCCCTCTTGCCTTATCCGGCCAAGTTTCTCAGCCTAACCAAACTCATCCCCTCACCGCTGGATAATTGGCTTTATGACGTAATCGCAAAAAACCGATACCGTTTATTTGGACACGCTGACAGTTGCCTGTTACCGGATAGCAACATCAAAAAACGTTTGATTGAATAGCTTCTCAAAGCATCAGACCTTCAGTTCCTCTATTTTACAAAATGTCCATTGTTTTAACGTGAGCGACAATCAACTAACTCATGGTCCCCAAAAAAAGAAACACCTATGAACCTTAAACCTTAGCCTCTTTTACTTACCTTCGCCCAGAAGGCTTATTCCCCTCGATAACAGCTTTATAGCCTTCCATCGCTTCATAGAGAAAATCAAGTAAAACTCTTACGCGACGATTTTCCTTTATGTCGGCATGGACCAAAACCCACATTGTATTATCAGAAATCAGCTTGGTATCCGGAACGCGAACCAAATGAGGATCTGTATCCCCCATGTAACAGGGAAGCATGCCGATCCCCATACCATTCCTCAACATAACCTGCACAGAGCTCGCAGAAGTTGCGGTCGCAGAAATACGTGCCGGGATGACAGGTTTTGCCGCCCCTTCGTAGCTTTGTGAAATCCAACGATCCAGCTTGGGACGGTCCGCCAAATACCCTGAAGAGGCGTAACACCCCAGAGGACTCTCGGCAATTCGGCGTCCGACGGCTTCCGGTGGTGGATTACGAGTGATACGGATGACAACATCGGCTTCACGTTGCGAGAGCTTTGCCATTTGGTCAGAGCTTTCCAACACCAGTTCCACCATGGGGTAGATCTCTTGAAAAGCTGCTATGTTTAGGTGCAACAAACTTAAGAAAAGTGTTTCTGACATTGATAGCCGCACTTTTCCCGCGATTTGAGTATCTCGCGCAAAAACCCTGCGATCCAGTTCTTGCATAGAAGCTTCGGCATCTTCCGCTGCTGATAAAATTTCCCGCCCGACATCACTTAAATGCAGTCCAGTTGTGACCCGCTCAAACAAGGGAACACCAATACCTTCCTCCAAGATCCGTAATCGTCTGGAAACCGTCGCATGCGTAACGTTTAACCGTCGGGATGCTTCCCGAACGGAACCTGATCGGGTTAAGGCTAGAAAGATACGAATATCATCCCAATTAAATGACTGGATCATTTTTCATCCATAGCGGTTTAATTTTGGATAATTTCACATCCACTTACTTCATGCCATCTTTTTCTTATGCCTACTCACACAAACACAAGATGGATAGAAAAATGAAATACCAAGTAACACTAATTGAAGCCGACATTCGCGAAGCCATGAACGGCGAAATGAGCTTGGTGATCAGGGCAAATAACGAAACCTTAGCCACTCTTGATTACTTCTGGACACCAGAGCATTTCACTGCACGCTTTAATGGTTTCGCGCCCACCATGCCCAAGCCAGCCCACCCCATGATCTTCCTCGGCAAGCCGATTGAGTGCATCAATGCACTGAAACCAACACCAGAAACATCCCCAGTTGATGTCTTTAAAAACAACATCGTCGAGTTCGAAGTCTAATCACTGTCCTTCGTGATTTAACGCACATCAAATATGGAGAAAAAAATGAAATCAATGACATTACTACTCACAGCAACAGCCATTTTTGTTAGCAGTAACTCCTTGTCCTTTGCGGAAACATCCAACAAAGGTGTTCTCGCCCTGATCAATACAAACGATACCGCTGCCTATGATAGTAAACTGGAACACTTTGAAACCAAGGTTAATACCCAAGGCTGTAATATTTTGCGCGAGGGTCCGGTACTTGCTGAAGATGGTGATATAGATCTGGATCAGCCCAATCGCTTTATCTACATGGCTTGCACATCTTCATTACTGGGGCGTCCAGATGGCAGAGCGTTAATATCGGAACTGAACCAAGGTATTGAATATGCTGTTGCCGTAGAAGGGGTATCCATTTTACACGACGATACCTCTTTCAAGAAAACAGCAACGGCCCGCTCCTATATTCTCAAGGTTAGTCACTACAATAATACGGCACCCACCCAAAGAGATCAGGATTTAACAACCCTGGGGGCGCTTGTTCGCCCAAGGTCGGACACCTACAAAACAGAAGCCTTTGTCGGGGTCTCACAAGCCTATGGTATGCCCACCCCTGACGAAGCGGTTGTTATCTATTACGACAGTCCAGATGCAGGAGACCGTTTCCGTAAAAACAACCCGGATATTCTGGAGAAAGTTGTCGATTTCAACGATAAGCATCTCAACGATTTTGTTTACTACGTCGCGCAAAGCAGACGCTAATCGGAAATAGCTATTTTTCTGTTCCTCTAGGCTGTGTCTCAGCTCTTTAGCTGCTGCATAGCCCATTGGAACAAAGGGCTTTCTTTTTGTGCCAATTGAGCAACAACAGAAAGGTGATGACAATTCGCTGCGTTCATACGATCAAGCTGTTTGAGCTTAACTCCCCACACCTTCGCCAGATTATCAGATTGTTGATGAAAACCACTGCTTTCATCACCGCCAACAACGAGAAGAAAAGGGCAGATATTTTGAGGTTCAACAAACATCGGACTTAACGATTTTGCCTCATCCATATCCAATTCCAGTTTGGTATTAATGGATGTTGGAACCAGCTGCGTAAGATCAAAAAGACCGCTAATTGCGATGGCACTGTGTATTGGGTTCACATCAGCAGGCAGACCGTAGCTTGGCCAGTCTGTGGCTAATAACATGCCAACCAGATGTCCCCCTGCCGAATGCCCACTTATCTGAATTTTGCGCTGATCATAGCCATGTTCACCCGCATGATGCCAAAGCCAGACAAAAGCCTGTCTGATTTCTTCGGTAAGTTCTCTCAATGTTACTGCCGGACACAAATCATAACCAAGCATCGCAACATTCACGCCCGCATCCAGAAAAGCATCGGCCAGAAAACTTGACTGGCTTTTATCCATTGCCTGCCAATAACCACCGTGAATAAAAACGTGCAACGGCGCATCTTTATTCTCACCCAGATAAAGATCCAGCTTTGCCCGCTCTCCAGTCCCGTAAGGAAGATCCAGTATTCCAGGAACAGTCTGACTGAATCCAGCCGCACGGCGTTCCCATTCTGCAAAAATATCCATGTGGTCCGGTATCGCCGCACGGACGTTGTAAAGTTTGTCTAACTCAGGATCTATCATCACAGCTACACCCCCAGATAACGATGCTGCATATCTTCATTTGCCAACAAGTCTTCTGAACTTCCTGACCAGACAACTCGGCCCTTTTCCATCACGTAATGTCGATCGGCAATCCGGGCCATCGCCTCGGGGTGTTTATCAATCACAAGAATAGCCTGCCCCGATTTCTTGAGATTATGTTCCAGAACATGCCAGATTTCGTCGCGAATAATCGGCGCGAGCCCTTCGGTCGCTTCGTCTAGAATCATGAAGCTCGGGTTGGTCATCAAGGCACGACCAATCGCCAACATTTGTTGCTCGCCCCCCGAAAGTGTCCGGGCGTACTGTTTGGCTCGTTCTCTAAGCCGGGGGAACAGATCCATGACCATATTAACGGACCATGGATCATCAACACCTGCGTGGTTGGCTGCCGTGGCGATCAGGTTTTCAAGCACAGTCAGATTTGAAAAAACCTGCCGACCTTCGGGAACATAGCCAATACCCAACTGCGCAATATTATGACTTCTGAAGTCCTGAATAGCGACGCCACCAAAAGTGATCTCGCCCCTTTTCGCAGGTGTAAGCCCCATGATTGAACGAACGGTAGTGGTTTTCCCCATACCATTCCGCCCCATAAGGGTCACGACCTCTCCGGCCTTTATTTCCAGATCAACGCCAAACAGAACCTGACTGGGGCCATAACTGGTTTCAACGCCTGAAAGCTTCAAGTCCCCCATTTAATAGTCCCCCAGATAAGCACGTCGCACTTCGGGATGGTTCTTAATCTCGTCAGGAGCCCCCGTTATCAGAACCTGTCCTTTAACCAAGACGGTGATCATATCGGCAAGGGCAAAAACAACATCCATGTCATGCTCAACCAACAGCATGGTTACATCGCCCTTTAAAGGGCGTAAAAGTTCCATCATTCGAAGAGATTCCGACTGTCCCATCCCCGCCATAGGCTCATCCAACAACAACATGGACGGGGCTGTCGCCAAAACCATGGCTAGCTCCAATTGCCTTTGTTGCCCATGAGCCAGATCCATAACCGGACTATCGGCAAAATCAGAAAGCCCGACACGTTCCAGTATTTTCCGTGCAGGGATGCGTAAACTGTGATCTTTGCGCGCGTTATCCCAGAAGCGAAAACTGTGTCCCTGTTGGGACTGTATTGCCATCGCCACGTTATCTTCAGCGGTAAATTCAGGCAGCAAGCTTGTGATTTGATATGACCGCTGCAAGCCCGACCTCGCACGTTTATCCACGGGCCAACGGGTTACATCCTGCCCATCAAAACGAACACGCCCTGTATCGGATTGCAGTTCACCGGACAGCTGAGCAATAGCCGTGGATTTGCCCGCCCCATTCGGACCAATTAATCCGTGAATAGTGCCACGCTTCACCGAAAAAGTGAGACCGTCACTTGCAGCAATAGCCCCAAAACATTTGGTCAGACTTATGACTTCAAGAATAGGATCAGCCATTATCTGCTCCTTTTCCGATCAACAGGCCATAAAGCCCCTTACGAGCGAAAAGCACAATCAAGACCAGCATCGGCCCCAGAAAAATCATCCAGTGCTCCGTCCACCCCGCCAAAACTTCTTCCATCATCAACAAAGCGGCAGAGCCAAGAACCGGACCGATGAGCGATCCCATACCGCCGAGAATAACCATAATCATAATTTCACCAGAACCGGTCCAATGCATCAGACCGGGGCCGACAAACTCGGTATGGTTCGCCAGTAAAGCGCCTGCAAGCCCGGCGATCATGCCTGACAATACGAATGCAATTAGCTTGTATCGATAAACAGGATATCCCAGCGCCTTCATTCTAACTTCGTTCTGTCGACAGCCGCGCAGAACCATGCCGAAACGACTTTTGACAATCCGAGAACAACACCACAGACACAGAAGCAAGAGAATCAGGCAGGTGAAGTAAAAGCTTTTGGCATCATAAAGATCCAACAGGGGAATTTCACTTCTCTCCCAGATATTAAGACCGTCCTCGCCGCCATAGGTAGGAATAGAGATCATGAAAAAGTACAACATCTGGGCAAAAGCCAGCGTTATCATAATGAAATAAACGCCTGTTGTTCGCAGGCTTAATGCCCCGATAATTAACGCCAGCAAACCACTAAAAATCATTGCAAGCGGCCATTGGATAAAAGCCTGTGTTGTCCCTTGCCATTCCCCGGGCAAAAAGGCCACAGCGGTGCCTTCGTAGCTGTGATGGGTCAAGATGCCGACGACATACGCCCCCAAACCAAGAAACGCACCGTGTCCAAAACTGACCATCCCACCATACCCAAGGATGAGGTCCAGACTGACAGCCACAAGCGCATAAATCAGAATACGGCTAGCGATATCAACCAAAAAAGGCTCATCAAAGAGGTTGGCAAGAAGTGGAACAGTAAAAAGAATCAAAAGCCCAACCAGAGAAACAATCTTTGTTCTTAAGCTGGCCTCAGCACCTATAATTTTATTCAGAAACATATGCCTGCTAGCTCCCGTATGCCTGGAACAAACCACGTGGTTTCCAGATCAACACCACAGCCATCAGGACATAGATCGCAACAGACGATACGGAAGCAGCAACAGTATCAGCAGATGCAGGATCAAGAAGTTCGCGCATGATGGTTGGTAAAAAAGCACGCCCATAGGTATCAACCATCCCCACCAGTAATGCACCAACTAACGCACCACGGACAGAGCCAATCCCTCCAATAATAATAACCACAAAGGTAAGGATCAGAATTTTCTCGCCCATCCCGACCTCGACCGCAAGCATCGGCCCAGCCAAGGCCCCGGCAAGACCGGCAAGCATCGCCCCCAAACCAAAAACAATTGTATAAAGCTGGTCGATGTTCACCCCCAAGGCACCAACCATTTCACGGTGTGTTGCCCCTGCCCGTATTAACATGCCAACACGGGTATGAATAATCAGATGCCGTAGTAGTAGTGCAACGACTAGCCCCGCCCCGATAATAAAGAGTCTATAGGATGGATAGGGTGCGCCGGGAATAAATTCCAATGTTCCAGAAAGAAGTTCCGGCGTTGACAGAAACAACGCCTGAGGTCCCCAGAGGATTTTAACCAGCTCATTAAAAAACAGGATCATGCCAAAGGTCGCGAGCACCTGATCAAGATGATCGCGGTTATAAAGTCTGCGCAAGGCAGAGAATTCCAATAGCATGCCAGTCAGTCCCGCCGCCGCCAAAGCAGCAAGAATACCAAGGGCAAAGCTGTCGCTCGCCTGTGTCACACTGGCAGCAACATAAGCCCCGATCATATAAAGAGACCCGTGAGCAAGATTAATGAGGTGCATAATGCCAAAAACCAGCGTCAAACCCGCTGCCATCAGGAAAAGCATCACCCCCTGTTGCAGCCCGTTCAGCGACTGTTCCAGAAACAGCTCAATCGTTAACATGAATACATTCCATACACACCAAGTTAGGCCAGACACGCCAGAGCCGGTTGCTTTACAATTCCCGGAAAGAAAAACCTTTTCCAAGAGAAGCAACCGGCCCTGTCTATCAATTAAGGGCCTATCAAATAAGGCTTACTATATTTAAAGCTTACACTCGGCTGCATAAGCATCCTGATGAGCTGTAAAAACTTTGCTCACAATCTTGTTCGTTACGGTATCCCCGTCTTTATGAACAATGCGGACATAAATATCCTGAACCGGATGTTGGTTTGATCCAAATTTGAAATCACCCCGCACAGAGTCAAACTCAGCTTTTCGAAGTGCATCGCGGAATTTATCGTCATCGGAAAGATCACCGCCAACTGAACGCACGGCAGAATCAATCAAAAGCGCAGCATCATATCCCTGACTTGCATAAAGGGATGGGTTGCGACCGTAGGTTTCCTTGAAGGCCTTCACAAAAGATGCATTTGCCGGATTATCAATGTCCTTATTCCATTGCGATGTGTTGTAAACACCAATTGCTGCATCACCAACGGCTTTCAAAATCCCCTCATCGAAAGAGAACGCCGGACCGAAAAGAGGTGTTTCTCCGCTGAGGCCAGCTTGGGAATATTGCTTCACAAAATTGATGCCCATCCCGCCCGGTAGGAAGAAATAAACCGCATCCGGTTTCGCCGCGCGCAGGTTCGCCAGCTCCGCAGCATAATCGACCTGACCAAGTTTCGTATAAACTTCCCCTGCTACGTCACCTTTGTAGAACCGCTTAAAGCCTGCAATTGCATCTTTACCCGCAGGATAGTTCGGGGCCATCAGGTAAACGTTTTTCAAGCCTTTATCGGTCACATATTGCCCCGCAGCCTCGTGGAGATTATCGTTTTGCCACGCCACATTGAAATAATTTTTATCGCATTTTTTACCAGCCAAGGCAGATGGGCCTGCATTCGGGCTGATGTAAAACTTACCTGCTCGGGTCACACTTGGAACAACGGCCATTGCGAGATTAGACCAGACAATACCCGTCACAATATCAACGTCGTCCTGCTTGATCATGCGGGATGCGATTTGCTTCGCGTTACCAACCTTACGTGCATCGTCCACTTCAATTACTTGTGTTTCGACACCGCCAAGCTGACCATCTTTCATTTTCAGGCCAAGCATAAAACCATCGCGAATATCAATGCCAAGACTGGCACCGCCCCCGGAAAGTGTTGTGATCATCCCAATCTTCAAAGGCTCCGCAGCCTGAACGGCAGAAGATGCAAAACCTGCACTTAGTGCCATCGCACCAGCCATAAACAATGGTAACAGATGTTTTTTATTTTTCATTTTTCACCCCTTGAAAAACGAGCCAAGAACTTGTCTCGTCATTACGGCCCAAAGCCTATACAGCCCGGAACCTCCCTATATTATTATGGCGAACACCGTAATCTAAGGGGTCAGAACAGGCAACTTTTTATCACCAAGACCAATAGATACGCAGCTTTACTCCCCAATAAACGCTCTCGTTCAGGTATTGACCTGTGCCACTTTATTTATAAATGTATAGTTACAACGCATAGGGGCCATGCAAAAGATATCGGTGGATCGGGCTTGACCCAACGAGAGCCTTCCTATAGTTAAACGTCACTTCGCGAAAAATCGAGGTGTTTCGGCACGTGTTTTTTCGCTCTGATGGGATTGCGTAATAATCCCGCCTAGATCGATAGCGCTTATCCTTGTGTTGGACATTGATGTCTCCAAAAGTGCGGCGAAGAGCTAGATTGATCCAGGTATAGCCTTCACCATGCTTTTAAAGGAACTTTCCTGCATGACTCAGTTTTCCGAGCTCAATCTGATTGAGCCGCTTCAACGTGCTATCGACGCACAAGGTTTCACCACGCCGACTGCTATTCAGTCCAAGACTATTCCTGCCCTTATGGAAGGCAGAGATGTTATTGGTCTTTCCCAAACAGGTGGTGGTAAAACAGCAGCCTTCGTTCTTCCGCTACTACAGCGCCTGTACGAACAAAAAGAGCGCTATGTTGCCAACCATCCCCAGGCTTTAATACTTGCGCCAACACGTGAAATTGCGATGCAAATCGGTCACGTTCTTCGCGATCTGTCCAAGTTTTTGCCTATCCGTTACACAACGGTCACGGGTGGTGCACCAATGTTCCCACAGTTCCGCGATCTTAATCGCGGCGTAAATATTCTTGTGGCAACACCTGGCCGTTTGATCGACCACGTAAAACGTGGATCTGTTAAGTTCGATCACACAACAACCCTTATTCTTGATGAAGCAGATCGCATGCTCGATCTTGGTTTCTCGGATGAAGTGATTGAAATCGCAAACAGCCTGCCAAAAGAACACCAGACCGTTCTTTTCTCTGCGACAATGCCAAAGTCTGTTGATCGCCTGATCAAGCAGCTTTTGACAAATCCTGTTCGTATTGAAACAGCAAAAGAATCAACAACAGCCGCGAACGTTACCCAACGTGCGTTTTATGTTCACGGCGGGCAGAAACAAGCGCTTTTGAGCCACATTCTGGACAAAAATCCGGGCGAACGCGTTCTTGTTTTTATGCAGACAAAAGCAGAGTGTGACCGCTGGTCCGACGCCCTTCGCGAAGATGGCCGTCGTGTGGATGCAATTCACGGTGACAAGCAGCAACGCATTAGAACCAAGGTGATGAATAAATTCCGTCGCGGCGATATTGATGTGCTTGTTGCAACCGATGTTGCAGCCCGCGGTATCGACGTACAGGGCATTAAGATTGTTGTGAATATCGACCTACCTACTGACCCGGAAAATTATGTGCACCGTATCGGCCGTACAGGTCGTGCCGAAGCGACTGGTGATGCCTATTCATTTTGCTCACCAAAAGAAATCGGCACTCTGAAACGCATCGAAAAATCTATCCGTCAAGATATCACCGTTGAAAAGGATCACCCTTTCCACGTTGAAATCAGCATGCGCGATGCAAATTCTCAGCGACCAAATAACCGTCGTGGCAAGAGCTTCGGCAAACCCGGCGGCAACCGCGGTCGTGGTGGCCCGGGCCGTAGTGGTCCTGGTCGCAATGGTCCAGCACGTGGTCGTACAGGTAACAACGAAGGTGGATTTGGCGGACGTCAGGCTCAAAATGCCAATGGTGAAAACAGATCCCAAAAAAGATTCACCAAACGTCAGGCCGCATAAAGTACCCGGCCAAACGGTACACGAACACAAAAAAGGCTGCTCATCGAGCAGCCTTTTTTGTGTGTAGAAATAACAAAAATATTTACTTCAAGTGAATAAAATCCGTATAGGCCACAACCATATTAACGGTTTCACCATCATCCGACAGCGGTAACAAAAGAGCATCCCCTTGCCACAAATTCGGGATATCTGACGGGACACCTTCGCGATCATAAACCGGGCACTTCTTTTCAGATACAATTCGATAGTTAGTCAAAACTTCTTCAATCGTTGCACCAAAGCTTCCCTTTGCAACAGATTGCCCGGTCGGATCAAATCCGCGTGCTTCGACCTCTTTGGTGCCAACAAGACGGTATATAAAATCAAGTGGCTGTCGTTTTACGTCCACCAAAATAATGCTCGAAAGAAACGCTTTCATTTCAATGGGGTCAAGATCAGCACGCGAAGGCATCACACGCCCTTTGCGCTTTGAATCCCAATACCTATAGAATGCCCGGATAGTTTCCGGACAAGAGTCCAGAAAATCCAGTGTTGTTAATCTATCGTATTTCGGTTTCATTCTTTTAACTGGCCCATCAACTGGCACTGCAACTGCAGCTATCCATCCTGTTTCAATTCTATGCCCTGTTACATTATTGTTCATGCAACCAAACCATTATCTTTACTGAACGAGAGCAGGTAAAAATTTCAACCAGTTAACCTGCGTATCGTAATTTTATACTTACATATAGATTTCATAGCTATTCGCAATAGTACCTAGAGAATAATTTCCCAATTTTCCAAGAAGCCCTCTCCAAAAGATAAGATATTGAAATAACAAGTATATGACGGTAAAAAATTGTAATCACTCACGATTAGGGTAGCGCAAAACATGTCTCACAAAATCCCCTTACTATACAGCTTCAGACGCTGCCCTTACGCCATGCGGGCGAGACTCGGCTTACAAAGCAGCCGTCAGACCTGTGAGTTACGAGAGATTGTTTTGCGCGACAAGCCAGCTGAAATGCTTCTGGCCTCGCCAAAAGGGACAGTTCCAGTTCTTGTACTTCCAAATGGCGACGTGATTGAAGAAAGCCTGGATATTATGCTTTGGGCTCTCAATAAAAATGACCCCGAAAACTGGTTATCGCCACAATCTGGTACTCTAGAAAATATGCTGGATCTCATTAATCGGTGTGAACGCGAATTTAAGGGACATCTTGATCGTTATAAATATGCCCCGCGTTACGAAGGAGCTAACCCAATTTCCCACCGTACTCTCGCTGAAAATTACTTGAATGAATTAGATACCATGCTCACAAAAAGTAATTTTTTGTTTGGCGCGCAAAGATCTCTTGCAGATATAGCCATTGCGCCTTTTATCAGACAGTTTGCCAATGTTGATCGCACATGGTTTGATCAGACAGATTATCCGCAACTGAAAACTTGGCTCACTGAATTTCTAGACTCGCCCAGATTTAAAAGTATTTTGACAAAATATCCGCTCTGGACTGCAGGAGATCCCGTGACCTATTTCCCAGAAGAGCACGCTCTGTAAGATATCTGGATGGCGAGCTTCTAAACATTCGATAACCTTCCATAGGCTTTCATGCTTAAAATAACAAACACCATCCAGATCGCCGAAGAAGAGCTACAGGAAACCTTTATCAGGGCCTCTGGCTCTGGCGGCCAAAACGTTAACAAAGTTTCTTCGGCAGTCCAGTTACGGTTTAATGCAAAGCATTGCCCAACGATTTCGGTATTTGTCTTCAACCGTTTAAAAAGTCTCGCCAGCCACCTGATGACCCAAGATGGTGAGATCCTAATTACGGCAAACAGCCACCGTACTCAAGAACGCAACCGCCAAGATGCGCGCGACAGACTTACCGATTTAATCAAAAAAGCCACCGTTCAACAAAAATCGCGCCGCCCGACCAAACCGTCAAAATCTGCGAAAACCAAACGAACGGACAAAAAGAAACAACGCGGTGCGATCAAAAAAGACCGCGGCAAGGTTTCCAAATCAGACTACTAGCCCGACCTTCTCTTTGTAAATTATTTCAATTTCTATCAGTCTCATCGTCTTTTAACATCGGGACAAAAGTCGTTGCTTTCACGCGGGAAACGGCAATTGATGTTTGGAAGCGCCGTACATTACTGTCATTAAAAAAGAAACGATGGGTGAAAGCTTCGTAATCTTTCATATTCTTTGCGATGACAATAAGTACAAAATCAGAGCCTCCTGCCACGCAATAACAATGCTGAACCTGCGGTTCTTTTTTTGCGCGTCGTTTAAAAGCATCCGTCTCGTCAATTCGGTCACGTTCGAGATCGACAGAGATTACGGCCGTCACCTCATAACCAACAGCTTCGGGATCAACAATCGCATTTTCTGATTGGATAACCCCGCTTTCACGCAAGCGCTTTAAACGTCGCTGAACCGATGCAGTCGATGCATTTGCCTTTTCCGAAAGCAGAGCTATTGGCGTACGCGCATCCAACTGAAGCTCTTCCAATATCCGCTTATCAACATTATCCATAGCATTACAATCATAATTATGAATTATTAGATTTTATTTAATCACATATATACATTTAATGATACAAAACAATCTTTCTATCTTGATACCTTTGAAACCTCTGTAAACACTTTTTGGTAATTTTAATGAAACAAGGCTTTATAAGTATTTTGCCATTAGCTGCTGGTGCTGCCGCCTATGGATTTGTCTTTGGCGTTATTGCCGCACAACTTGATTTCCCGTGGTGGGGCATCGCCTTAATGAGTGCCTCGGTACATGCGGGCTCATCCCAGATTGTCGCGGTAGAGCAATTCGCATCAGAAGGATTTGTGATTGGTGCCGTCCTTGCTGGCTTGGCGCTGAATATGCGATATCTCGGCATCATAGCCTCACTCAATTCAGTCCTCAAAGAGGTTCCCCTTCTTCAACGCCTTTTTGCCATTCACATTACAAGTGATGAAAACTGGGCTTTAACTTTTGCCAAGAAAGCAAAAGATCCCTCAATTGGCGCCCCCTTCTTGATTGGGTCAGGCTTAACGATGTTCGTCACATGGATTGTTTCGACAACAGGCGGCGCTTTACTCGGACAATCGATACCTAATCTCATTGAATATGGCCTGGGGTTTGCCTTCACAGCGGCCTTTATCGCCATGGCCCGTGCGATGTGGCGTAACAAACAAGACACCCTGCCCTGGATTATAACGTTCATCGTAACGGTTGTTCTTATCCATCTATCCCTAGGGAGTGCCTTTGCCATCATTGCGGGCAGTATCGCTGGTGTCATTACAACAGGCCTCACACAACAGATAATGAAAAAGGTTGCAGCATGACTGACGCACAATGGCTTTTGATCGGAACACTGGCTTTTGGTGCCTATTCGATCCGATTTTTGGGGCTGGTAAGCGGGCAACTGATAAGTGAGCACAAATACCTGAGCAAGTTCCTCGCCGATTTGCCTGGCTGTTTGATTGTCGCATTGATCGCGTCCTCTCTCGCAGGGGAGAATACGATCACCTGGATAGCAGCGGCGATTACCTTGGCGATTGCTTTAATGACAAATCATGTCGTGATGACTATGGCTTTCGGCTTTATCACAATATTCACTTTAAACCATTATTTTGTATAGCTGACTTTAATATGGAGCTGGGAAAATCAAGACGACAAAGCCTCGTGTCTAGATATCCAGCTTCATAAATACCTCGTCATTTAAAGCTATAGCCCCTAGATTTTTATAAAATTTTTGAGCTGGGGAATTATTGGCCCAGACAGTCCAGACAAGGAGATCACAGTCATTCTCTCGACCAACTTGACGAAGCTCCTTAATCATCATTTTCCCAATACCCTTCGACCGCCATTCTTCACGTACGAACAAATCAGTCATGAAGATCATGCTTTGAAAACTATCAGCCCAAAATCCGAAATTGTAGATCGCATAGCCTACAGGCTTCCCCCCATTCTCTGCCATTAATGCAGAAAAAATCGGCTTATCCCCAAAGCCATGTTTTAAGAGCTGTGCGAGACTGGCCTCAGTATCAAAGCCTGATCGATCTTCTCCTAATGCGGTAAGATGGCGTGCAAATTCTTCAGCCATACTCACAAGCGCCAACATATCATTACGATTTGCTATGCGAATAAAAACACTCTCGGATACCATCTCATCTGTCCTTTTAATGGCTGAGAAAATGACGACAGAAATATTTCATATAATTAAAAAGATAGCTTTTAACACGAATTGCACAGTACAATTCATGCAGTTGACATTTTAAAGCTTGGTTATTACGCACAATGCCATCAAAAATATGCGTTAGAGAATGTATATCCCGCAGGACAAGCAGGGTTCTTTTTTTCTTTATAAGTATTTTTATATTCTTTATTTCAGTAACAAACACGCAAGCCAATGTTAAAACAATCAAGATCGGCGTCAGCCATTTTCCTCCCTTTTTTACAATAGAACAAAACCATCCCCTGAGTGGTCTTGGTATAGACCTGATCGCAGCGATGAACGACATCCAGACTGGCTATCGATTTGAAATTGTGGAATCAAGCCCACGCCGCCGTCATGCGATGTTTAAAAAAGGCTTGTATGATATCTCTTTATTTGACCATTTAAAATGGGGGTGGAACCCTGAAGAAGTTGATGCGACAAAAGTATTCCTTAGGGGCGGCGAACGTTATATCACCGCAGGCAGCCCTAAAATTACCCAAAATTTCTTCACTGATGTTTCTTCAAAAAAAATCGGTGCCATCCTAGGATATCACTATCGCTTTGCAGACTTTGAAACTGATCCGGAGAAGCTAAAAAAGCGTTTTGATATAAACTTGGTCACATACCAAGAACAGATAATCAAACAAGTTTTATCTCATCGCATACAAATTGGCGTTATCACGGAAACTTTTCTCAAAAAATATCTAAGAGAAAATAGTGAGGATCGGGAAAAAATCACTATTTCTGATACTTACGATCAGGAATACAACTTTGTCGGTATTGTCAGAAAAAAGGCTCTGATATCAGCTTCTGAGCTGGAACATATTATTATATCCGTTATTAAAAGCCCTAAATATCAGTGGGTCGCCGATCAATACGGTATAAAGTGGCAAAATTGAAGCGGAGGAGCTTAAAGAAAGCCCTAGAGTTTGTGATAGTCCCTGAGCTTCTCGTAATCACCTTCACGAAGATACTCAAACAACGTACGTCTTTCTTCTTCTCCAACACCTGCAGCCTCTAACGCCGACGCCCCCAACCTCAGACTAGCTTCAACTGTTTCCGGTATCGCGTGCGACGCACCAAGCTTTGTAAAGTGGTCGGCATCAGGCCAATCCCTGACCCTGACATGTAACGGTACATCAGGATAGAGACGCTTCATTGTGCGCACGACACCTTCGGCTGCTTTATAATTATCCAGTGTAATTACAACCAAACGCGCCCGTCCAGCCCCAACAGACTTTAAAATCTCGGGACGACTGGCATCACCAAAAAGAACATTATAACCCAGCCGACGTCCACTCGCGACTTTTTTGGCGTCCATGTCAATTGCAACCGTCGCGACATCAACCTTCCTCAGCATCCCTGCGATCACTTCACCAACGCGTCCAAATCCAGCGACAATAACGGGGCGTTCAGGTACAGGTTCCGAGACTTCCATCGCGTCTGACGCGGGGGATTTAAGCCATTCAGCCAATAGCTCCCCGGCTTTGACCATCATTGGCGTTGTCACCATGCTCAAAACGATGACAGCAATCAGGGTTTCCATCATACCTTCTGGTAATAGATTCAAGCTTTCACCCAGCGTGAACAACACAAATCCGAATTCCCCCGCTTGCGAAAGCAAAAACCCACACTTAACTGCGATCGACAATGGGGTTTTCCATATCTTTGCCAACACAATAATGACCAAGGCTTTGACAATGATGAGGGCAAGGGCACCAAGGATCACAACTTCCAGATTATCAAAGACCGTTCCCGGCACAAATGACATGCCCACGCTCATAAAAAAGAGCCCGAGTAACAAACCACGGAATGGCATGACATCTGCCTCGATCTGTTGCTTGTACTCTGATTCTGAAAGCAACACGCCCGCAATAAAAGCGCCCATCGCCATGGAAAGCCCAACCAGTTCCATAATCCAGGCAAACCCCAGTACGAGCAAAAGGGCCGTTGCGACAAAAACATCGCTATTCTTGCTATGCGCGATGGCATGTAACATCGGGTTGATTGCGTAACGCCCGGCAATCAGGACAGAAATAAAAATGCCCACCGACTGTAAAAGCGCAAACCCCATGGAAACCGAAAACCGCATCTCGCCATAGGACAACAATGGCAAAAGGATCAACAGAGGGACAACTGCTAGATCCTGAAAAAGAAGAATAGAAAAACTGGTTCGCCCCCAATGGCTTGTTGTCTGATGCTGATCCGCAAGAATTTGAACCCCAAAGGCCGTGGAAGAAAGCGCGAGACCAAAACCAACGACCAATGCTGTTTCCCGCGCAAGGCCAAAAGCAAAATAACTAAAGACCGCAATAAGCAACCCCGAAACAAAAACCTGTAGGCCACCCAAGCCAAATACCAGCTTCCGCAAAACCCAAAGACGTTGGGGTTTAATTTCGATTCCAATTAAAAACAGAAGAAAAACAACACCGAACTCACCGATATGAAGCATGTAGTCAGCATCGTTTACAAGGCCCAAACCTGCGGGACCGATAACTGCCCCTGCTGCGAGATACCCAAGAACGGACCCAAGACCCAGTCGGCTAAACAACAAAACCGCCACCACGGATGCTGCCAGCAACGATACGATCTCGATCATTCTTCTCCCTCTCCCCCGACACAAATTTATTGAGTGCTATTCATACCGGTATAATCAATTTGCGTTCAATTTTGACAAAGCGCTTTTGTCTGATTTTCTTATCATATCGTCAGAATAAATATATATGGTTAATTTCAAGAATCGGTGTTCTTTCCCTCATTCTGCCATCTGCAATTTTTTGTCAGAGCAAACCTTTGACCTCTTCCCATAAAGCCGCCAGAATAGTGGTCCAACCAAAATCGCCTTCCAAAAATCCATATAATTTACACCTAACGAGTACGCGTCATGTCACATAGTTTTTCCATTTCACAATCCGTCAAAAAACCAGCCATCAAGTCAGCGGGCGGTGTTGTTGCAGCACAACACATAACCGCAGCAAAAATAGGAACAGAAATTCTTGAACAAGGGGGTGACGCTGTTGATGCAGCCGTCGCCGTTTCTTTTGCTATGGGGGTTTTAGAACCCTGGATGAGTGGCCCTGCTGGTGGTGGCGCCATGATGATATGGCGAGAAGAAGAACAAAAAGCTTACGCACTAACCTATGGCATGAAATCACCAAAATCTCTGAACCCTAGCGCCTTCCCACTATCAAAAGACGGTAAAGCCGCCGACCTTTTCCCCTGGCGGGCTGTCGAAGGTGACCTGAATGTACAGGGACCACTTTCCATTGCCGTTCCCGGCACTGTTGCTGGCGCAGGAAAAGCCCATTCTGCATTTGGTAAAATGCCATGGAAAGACCTGTTACAACCAGCCATCAAAGAAGCAAAATCAGGGCTACTTGTTGATTGGTATGCCGCCCTTATCATTGCCTCGGCAACGCGCGCACTATCAAAAGATCCGCATGCAGCGGCGACTTTTCTCGAAGATGGCCAATGGCCAACCATCGCTGGCTGGACGGCTCTATCAGAAAAACGAATAGATCAATCCCTATTTGCCAGCACGCTCAGCCGTTTGGCCGATCAAGGACCGGACGATTTTTATAGCGGCGATATTGCGGAAACCATGGTCAAAGATATTCAAGACAAAGGTGGCTTTCTATCATTAGATGACCTTGCCTCTTATGCCATTGAATTTGAAGATCCACTGACAATCCCTTACCGAAACAGTCGTGTATTCGCAACACCGACATTGACTGCGGGGCCCACCCTTGCGGATACACTTGGGCAGATGGAAAAACTATTTACTCCGGGCTCCACACCATCACCGGAAAGCTTCAATGCCTACGCCGAAGCTTTAAACAATGCCTATAAAAGAAGACTGACATCCATGGGGGATCAGGATGCCCCCCATGCGCCATCATGTACCACACATTTTTCCGTGGTAGATCGCCACGGCAACATGGTTTCCATGACCCAAACTCTACTGTCTCTTTTCGGGTCACGTGTCGTGTCCCCCAACACAGGACTGCTGATGAACAATGGCATCATGTGGTTTGATCCTGAACAAGGGCACCCCAACTCTTTGGCACCCAACAAACGCTGCTTGATGAATGTTTGCCCGGTAATCGGCGAACAGGGTGATCGACGCTTTGCTATTGGCGCTTCGGGGGGGCGAAAAATCATGCCCGCTGTTATGCACCTGACCTCGTTCATGACCGACCATGGCATGAGCTTAGAGGAAGCCTTTCATCACCCCAGAATGGATGTGTCCGGGGGGGACGTGATCATTGCCGACGAAGACCTCGATCCGGAAATCATTTCAGCGCTATCTCAAAAACACGATGTAACGACAACAAAACGAACTGTATTCCCCTATGCCTTTGCCTGCCCCGCGGGCGTTTCCAGAGAAAACGGTGTGAATTCCGGATGTACCGAAATTATGTCGCCGTGGGGTGATGCTGTAGCAGAAGAAGGTGTGAAATAATGTCCACACGTGACGCAACCATCAAAAGGGCAGAAAGCTATTATGATGATGGTCAATTTCTCACAGATTTGGAACGTCTGATTGCCGTTGAAACTGAAAGCCAAAACCCGGATCAATACACAGAACTTCACAGGTACCTGAACGAAGCGATAACACCGCTACTCAATAAGCTGGATATCATCAGCAAGATATACGAAAACCCCGCCCCTTCAGGGGGACCTTTTTTGGTCGGTGAACGGATCGAAGCACCGGATCTGCCAACGGTTCTGACCTATGGCCATGGGGATGTCATTCGCGCACAAACAGAGCAGTGGCAAGATGGATTACATCCCTTCAAGGTAATTACGCGGGGTGATAAAATTTATGGCCGGGGAACCGCAGACAACAAGGGGCAGCACCTGATTAACCTTACTGCCTTGTCGTGCCTTCTTGAAGAAAAAGGATCACTTGGTTTTAACTTAAAAATCATCATAGAAACATCGGAAGAGACTGGCTCTGCTGGCCTCGCCGACTTCTTTGAAAGCCACAAAGAACTCCTAAAGGCCGACGTTTTGATTGCGTCAGATGGTCCAAGATTACAACCAGATACGCCAACGTTGTTTATGGGCACCCGTGGGGCAATTAATTTCGATCTATCAGTCAACTTGCGGGAAGGCGCCAACCATTCCGGGAACTGGGGTGGGTTGCTGGCTGATCCTGCTATAATATTATCCCACGCAATTGCGTCCATCACAGATGCGCGGGGTCAGATACAAATTCCTGAATGGCGGCCAACAAGCTTGACCGAGGACATAAAAAACACTCTTCAAGGCTTACCAATTGATGGTGGCCCAGAAATAAATCACGACTGGGGAGAAGAAGGACTTGATCCGGCACAACGGGCTTTTGGATGGAACTCATTCGCTGTACTTGCAATGAAAAGCGGTGTTCCCGAAGCCCCAGTTAATGCCATATCAGGTCAGGCAAATGCCCATTGTCAGCTACGGTTTGTTGTCGGAACCGATACTGATAATATATTACCAGCCTTACGGCGACACCTCGATGAAGCTGGATTTTCTGCTGTAGAAATCATTCCCAGTAAGGAAGCATTCTTTAAAGCAACCCGGCTTGATCCAGACCATCCTTGGGTTAGCTTTGCAGCAAAATCCATAGAAGAAACCAGCGGAAAGAAAGCCCACATTCTCCCAAATTTAGCTGGCTCTCTTCCCAACGAAACCTTTAGCAAAATTCTTGGCCTCCCGACGGTATGGATCCCACATTCCTATGGTGGCTGCTCGCAACATGCTCCCAATGAACATCTACTCCAACCTATTGTCAAAGATGGCCTTAGAAATATGGCAGGGCTTTTTTGGGATCTATCCGAGGCAGACTTATCCGGAGCAAACAGGGATAGCTTCTAGCCAGAAATATCTGTCCTAGGCCAGATATCGGTACGGGCATACTTGTAGTCTGTGGTTTTGGGATCATTTGGGTAAGGTCCCTCAACACTGGCATAGAGTATGTCCGACGCCACAGGCTCAAAACCATCATAAAAGTGGTTGGTGGATTTGATCGCCAAGATCTTTTTTGACTTGGGATCAACACCAAGATTTCGAAATAAACTCGGGTCAAAGCTCTGGCTGCGGTTGGAATTAAGGATAACCGTAATCCCCATATAATCAATCGCAACGCTATCCCCCAGCGGAACAATAGATTCACCAAAATCCTGTGTCGCATCCAAAACGATTTTGAGGATCTTTACATCCCCATCAATCGGCGGGCCAGCTGTATCCGACATTTTGCTACCGAAGCGTAGTTTAAGCGTCGCCCCTTCACCCGCAGAAATACACGTTTTCACAGCCATCGGATCCCAGATGGTGCCGACAGCGGCATCAAAGGCTTCCTGTTCCACCAATGTGCGGAGAAGAATTGTTGAATCACCCGGCACACCGCCCCCTGGATTATCCCAGACATCAGCAATGACAACGGGGCCATTCGGGGCTGTTTTAGCCCGAACAACAGCCTCGGTAGGTGATAAAAATTCAGGACGGGTTGTTCCGCGGAATGAAAACAATTCCCGGCTGAGATCATAAGCCAACGTTTGGGCGAGGTTCTTTTCACGATCCGCGACGATTAGTATTTTCGTCCCCATATCCGGCACATCACCAGCCATAAAACCATGAATGACCGAGATCGAAAGAATACCCTCTTTTCCTTCTAGCGACTTTATCTTGTCGACAAAGCCCCGCATAGGCTCCCGACTTGTCGGCAGCACTTCGATCATGTTGCAATCAGCCACATGAAGTTCGGGGGAAACCTGTTTCTTTACAGTTCGAACCACCAGATCAACACAATCTTCAGCACATTCGACAAAATCTGTATGTGGAAATTCCTTAAAAGCGACCAGTACATTTGCGGCATCCGTTCGCTTTTGCGAAAGATGGCTATGAGGATCAAGTGTCGCACCAATAATGACATCTGGGCCAACGATTTCCCGAACAGCCTTTAGTAGTGTTCCTTCACAATCCTGACAGTTCTGCGCCACCATTGCCCCGTGCAAACCAAGAACGACGGCATCAACAGGAAGCGCAGATCGTAATTGATCCAAAACCTCTTCTCTCAAGCCATCCCAGGTTTTTGAATTAACAATTCCTCCCGGCTCTGCCCAAGTTGCCGTTCCTTCGACAAGATCCCATCCCTCTTCCTTTGCTCGACGGCGGCAGACAGGAAACACCGCACTACACAAGGTTGGGGTTTCAGGATGATCCCCCGGTCCAGCATAAAAGCTTTCCTTAAAGTCACTGAGATCAGCACGCAGAGGAGAAAAGGTATTTGTCTCAGTCGCGATAGATGCGCAAAATATCCGCACAGGAAAACCTCTTAAATTAATATTTGAAAATACTCTAAAAGAAACCCGGGGGAAAAGCCCCCCGGATCAATCGGTAATTATTTCAGATAATTACGTGTATTGGCTTTACCCAGTTCTTCTTGAAAAAGGTCCATAAGAGTAACACCTTTTTCACCAAGCGTTTCTTCGACATGCTTCAACACAACTGGCTGTGCGGCTGCTTTAAACTCACTACGAGCTTCAGCTGATAAAGCTGTCACATCGATTTTATCTTTCAGACCGGCTAAACCACGATCAGAAGCCTCAATCACTCGACTTAATCCACGGCTAGCAACAACACAGGAATTCGCAGCATAATTAAGGACACGCTGCTCATCGGCACTCAAATCATCCCAAAATGCTTTTGACACCATAAAAGTATAAGGCGCAAACAGATGATTGGTCAGTGTCATGTACTTCTGAACTTCAGCAAATTTGGCGAATGAAATAATCGGCACTGGGTTCATCTGACCATCGATAACCCCAGTCTGCAGGCCGGAATAAACCTCGCCCCATGCCAGTGGATAGGCTTCACCACCAAGCGATTGAATAATTTTCTGATGCGAAGGCAAGGTCATTGTACGCACACGAATTCCCTTGAAGTCTTCAAGGTTTTCAATTGGGTGTTTAGAGTTCGTAACCGCAAAGAAGCCACCTGTATCCGGAAAGCCAAGTACCTTCACGCCGCTAACAGTTTCTTCGATATCCTTGGAAAGTTGTGCACCAAAAGGACCATCAAAAACATCATACGTTGCCGCGTTATGATCAAAAGCAAAAGCCAAGTTCAGAACATCGATACGCGGATAATAAGACGAAATAGCACCTGTTGAAGTCAGGGTCGCCTGAATAACGTTATCCCGTACCAATTGAACGTGTTCTTTCGCAGAACCAAGCTGGTTTGAAGGATACACTTCAACTTCAATTGAACCATTTGTATCAGCTTCGACAATGTTGGCGAAAACAGCTGTACAAGCGTGCGCAGGATTTTCAAACGGGTCCATTTTGTTGTCATGGCCGAACTTTAGAACTTTTGTATCAGCCATCGCCCCGGTGACACCGGAACAAAGCAATGCACCAACAGCAACAGAAGTTGCAACTTTTTTCAGTAATTTCATCTTATGTCTCCCTTAAGATTATATTTCTTTTTCCCAAACGTGCGTCTGTAATTTCAAAAAGGTGAAGGAGCAGTCGCCACTCCTTATCTCGCAGGATCAGGCGAACCCCAGTAATCGCGGAAGAGCCAAGGCTAGGCCCTCCCAAAAAGCAAAAATGAACAGAATGACTACTTCGGCAATCAAGAAGGGCCAAAGTTTTGCGGCAATACGCTCTAACTTCTCCCCCGTCACAGACGACAGGACAAAGAGGCACGCTCCCACAGGCGGCGTCATCAAAGATATATTCAAGGCCAAAACAAAAATGATCCCCGCATGAATAGGCTCCAAGCCTATTTGTTCCGTCAAAGGGACAAGAACGGGGGCAAGCAAGATCAATATGGCCGTGATATCCATGATCATGCCGATTGCCAAAAGCAGCACGATAACCAATGCGATAATGATGTAAGGATTGTTCGATATAGATAATATCGCTTCGGCAATTTCCTGTGGAATGCGATTAAAGCTCATCCACCAACCAAGGATCGCTGCAAAAGCAATAATGACAAAGATCACACCCGTAATTCGGGCTGTGCGTATCAACATCCCAATAAAGTCAGGAACTGTAATCGCCCGATAGACAACGACACCGATAAAAAGTGCATAACCAACAGCAATAGAGGCAGCCTCTGTCGGCGTAACAATGCCGCCTAGAATACCGCCTAGAATGATAATCGGCATAAAAAGTGCCAGAATAGAGGATTTAAAGATCTGCCAGAGTTCTTTCAGGCTGGATCGTTCCTCTGCTTCGGGAAGGTTATTCGCTTTAACTCCAACAGCAATCACAATCATACAAACAATACAGATCAATAATCCCGGTAGAATTCCCGCTGCGAACAGTCCTCCGATAGACACCCCCATCAAAGAGCCATAAACAACCATTAACCCAGAAGGCGGAATGGTTGGCCCAATAATTGATCCCGCCGCAGTCACCGCACAGGCATAATCCCGGCTATAGCCACGCTTGACCATTGCGGGAACTAACGTTTTACCAAAGGCGGCTGCATCCGCAGTCGCCGCCCCGGTCAACCCGGCAAAGAAAACAGATGCCAACATATTGGTGTGCGCCAGACCACCACGGAAATGGCCAACCAACGCCTGAGCCAGATTCACCAAACGATGGGTAATGCCGGTATGATTCATAATCTCACCCGCAAGGATGAAAAAAGGCATCGCCAAAAATGGGAAGATATTTAACCCGTTAAACATTTTACTTGGGGCAAGCGCAAAGAAAGCACCACCGCCCATGTCAATCAAGCCAATCACACCAGCCAGTCCCAGGGCAAAACCAATTGGCATACCAATCAAAACTAAAACAACAAAAGCAATCCCGACAATCATTGTACTGCCCCCGCCCCAGATGACAGGCTATCATTCGGATCAATAATCACTTCACCTTGGTCCCTCATCGCGACCAACAAAACCTGAACGGCTGCAACCGCAGAGGTCACTGGTATGGCCGCAAAGGGCATTGCCAATGTCATGCCGAAAATCATTGCTTGTCGATTACCACCCCCGATGGCGAAATCAATTCCGTACCAGCAAAGAAAAGCAAACAAAGCAAAAGTTATGACATCCACAAGAACAAGCAGTGGTCGACGAATGCCTTGGGGTAATCGATCAATTAAAATAGAGAGGCCAATGTGTTCACGCCTTGCAATACCCGCAGATATTGCTAACAGCGCAGCCCAAATCATCAGATATCGGGCTAAAACTTCCGGCCAAGGCAGTTGCCAATGGAAAAGGTAACGATCAACAACACCGAGCCATACATCCAAAACCAATAACAGCATCAGTAAGGCGACAATGCGTTCAACCGCCCAGTTCAACCTTTTGCTGGCTTTTGCAGCGAAAGCTTTCATCATTCCTCCCAGAAATGTAATTTAACTACATCTACTGCTCAGAATCGGTATATGTAAAGTAAAATTACGTAAATAAACTTCATATAGAGTCAATTTAGCGTAGTTTTATAGATATTTCCTGATATTATTACAAAAAATGATTATTTGTGTAATTTAACTACGTAGTATATTGTTTATGAACAATACGACTAGATACAAAGCAATTACACTCAGTTTACGCACAAGAAACTTAAACACGAACAACCAAGGACATACCATTGGCTGCTACTTTTGATCTCATAACTAAAATAAAAAAAATGGACGGTAGTTTTAAAGCACGCGAACAACAAGTGGCCACCTATGTACTTAATAACTTAGAAAGTGTTAGCCAAATAAGCGTTAATTCACTGGCCAAATTTAGTAACGTCAGCGAACCAACCGTTATTCGCTTCTGCCGTAAGCTAGGCTGTGATGGCTTCAAGGATTTCAAAATTCAGCTGGCGCAGAACGTTGCTGTCAGTATGCAATACCTTTCGCGCTCGGATAAAACCGTAACGTCAACAGACAGCACTATTGATCAGGTCCTTGATGCCCTAATATCAACAACTGAAGTTGCCAAAAACCAAATTAATCCAGATGAAATATCGAACGCTGTCAATGCCCTTGCTCGTACAAAAACACTTATTTTTTGTGGTGTCGGCGGCGGATCAACAACAGTTGCTTTTGACGCAGCAAACAGGTTTTTCCGTCTTGGCATTACCGCCCTATCCCTTAATGACGCCTATTTACTTAGAATGCACGCTGCAACACTAGGCCCCGATGACCTTATGTTTTTCATTTCATCAACAGGCACCCCTAGGGTTCTTATAGATACCGCAAAAATTGCCAATCAATACGGTGCCACAACCATGTGTCTGACAAAGCCAAATTCAGAACTGTCGCAGGTTTGCTCTCTCACAGTTGGTCTGGAACTTCCTGAAGACCCTGACATATATAAACCAACTGCATCTCGCCTGGTTTTTCTTGCCGTCATTGATGTCCTCGCGGCCTCTGTTGCACGTAAAATGCCCGAAAAAACCAAAGAAAAGCTACGTCGAATCAGGGCATCACTTACAGCTTTGCACGGCAACACAGACCCACAGCCAATCGGGGATTGATGGAATGGATTACTCTGTCGATACAAAACCATCAATGATCGATGAAATTTCAACACCCGCCGTCTTGATCGACGTTGCGATTGCCCAAAAGAACATAGAAAAGTTGCAAGGGCATTGTGATCAGCACGACATTCTATTACGCCCTCACATCAAAACACATAAGCTACCATGTATGGCCAAGCGTCAAATTAAAGCCGGGGCAATTGGCATCACCTGTCAAAAAATCGGTGAAGCTGAAATCATGGCAGCATCAGGCATCGATGATATTCTCATCACCTATAATATTGTTGGAGATCAAAAATTAAATCGACTGGCTCAACTCGCTCAAAAATGCACTTTATCAGTGGTTGCCGACAATGAATATGTAATTGAAGGGCTAGCAAGAACCTTCGCCACAAATCAACATACCCTAGAAGTTTTAATCGAATGTGATACCGGGGCAAATCGATGTGGCGTACAATCTGCTGAAGAGGCACTTCACCTCGCCCGCCTAATTCACAATGCAAGCGGTCTCTGCCTTGGCGGTCTGATGACCTACCCCCCTATGGGTGATCAAAGAGAAGTGAATAATTGGCTCAACAAAGCCAAAGATCTGATAGAAAATAATGGACTTCCTTGCCCCAAGATAAGTAATGGCGGAACACCAAATATGTGGCGGTCCCAAGAAGTATCTGTCGCAACAGAACATCGATCAGGCACCTATATCTATAACGATAGATCCCTGATCGAAGCTGGCTTGTGTGCGATTAGTGATTGTGCGGTTACCGTCAAAACAACCATCGTCAGTAAACCAACAAAAGATCGGGCCATCATTGACGCAGGCTCAAAAATGCTGACATCCGACCTATTGGGCATGGAGAGTTTCGGTTTAATCAAAGAAGCACCAGATGCAAAAATCACCAGCCTTAGCGAAGAACACGGCACCCTTGACCTTAGTAACAGCTCATGGTCACCCAAAGTTGGGGATCAAGTTCATATCATCCCCAACCACGTCTGCGTCGTGTCCAATATGGTTGATCATGTATATCTGTTAGAGACAGGAAACATCGTAAAAACACCCGTCCTTGCTCGCGGCTTGGTAACTTAATCAAAATTCCACCCAAATCCTACGGAACACCACAACAAGTCTCTTGAGACGAAAATACTATTGATTGACACACGGATAACTTTAGCATACCAGATATAGATATCGAGGTTCTTTCGAAATTCATTCGGAAGCTAAGAGGGAATTCGGTGCGTGATACAATCGCAATCCCGAAGCTGCCCCCGCAACTGTAAGCAGTTAGCTACTGTCATTTATGCCACTGATGTCATTTTTTGCATTGGGAAGGCGGACAAAAGCATTGATCTGCAAGCCAGGAGACCTGCCCCGATAAAAGTCAATTCCGCGGGCGGGGTGCTCCGATGGTGTTGCTGGCATCATGGACTCTCTGTTCATGTTATCCGCAAATCATTTGGCCCTGTCCTTACACAGACAAAAAAGGCCAATGCATGTCTCTCATAGAATCAAACGAATTACCGGGTGAGGTAATTTCCAGCGCCAATCAAGACACTCCTGTTACTTCTGGTACAGACTACAAAGTGATCCGCCGGAATGGGAAAGTCTCCCCTTTTGAACCCGAAAAAATCACCACCGCGATCACCAAGGCATTTATCGCCATAGAGGGCTCTAATGCTGTTGCCTCCCCTCGGGTTCACGATACCATTCACACCCTCTCGGAAGAGATCACTAGGTCCCTTACTCAAAGAGACACCTCGGGACGTACCTTTCACATCGAAGATATTCAGGATCGGGTCGAGCTTGCATTAATGCGCGGCGGCCACCAGAAGGTTGCACGGGCCTACGTTCTTTATCGTGAAGAAAGAAACAAGGACCGCCAAACTGAAAATAACGCCCCGTCAGAATCACAACTAGACTTTAGTGTCACACAACCAGATGGATCAAAAGTTGACCTAGACCAAAATCGCCTAGAGACCATCATGGCCGAAGCTTGCGATGGATTAAAGAACACCTCTAAAGAAAAGATTTTATCGGAAACAAAACGGAATATTTATGATGGCATCAGTTCTTCTGAACTGGCACTTGCACCAATCCTCGCAGCAAGAACCCTGATTGAAACAGAACCTGAGTATAGCTATGTTTCGGCAAGGCTTTTACTCGACAAACTTCGCACAGAGGTTTTGTCATTTATCTTTGAGCGAAATCAAACAGCAACCCAGAGCGAAATTGCCGATATTTATCCAGATTACTTCCGGGCATATATAAAAAAGGGGCTGACATCAGAACTTTTGGACCCTGAACTCGCTAGATATGACTTAGACCGCTTAAGCGCAGCAATAAAACCAGAACGAGACACGCTCTTTCAATATCTGGGCCTACAAACCCTCTATGATCGTTATTTTCTTCACCAAGATGAAAACCGCATTGAATTGCCACAGGCATTTTTTATGCGGGTCGCCATGGGCCTTGCTCTGCGCGAAACAGATAGAGAAGAAAAAACTATCGAATTTTATGACCTCTTATCCTCGTTTGATTTCATGTGTTCAACCCCCACACTCTTTAACTCGGGCACACAACACCCCCAATTATCATCTTGTTTTTTAACAACCATCTCAGATGACTTAGGGGATATATTCAAGTCGATCAAAGATAATGCACTGCTGGCAAAGTATTCTGGCGGCCTCGGAAATGACTGGACTTCTGTGCGGGGTCTCGGTGCACACATCAAAGGCACAAACGGCGAAAGTCAAGGTGTGGTGCCATTCTTAAAAGTTGCCAATGACACGGCCATTGCTGTGAATCAGGGGGGAAAGCGTAAAGGAGCAGTTTGCGCATACCTTGAAACATGGCATTTGGATATAGAAGAATTTCTCGACTTAAGAAAAAATACCGGAGATGATCGTCGCAGAACCCATGACATGAATACCGCCAACTGGGTCCCCGATCTTTTTATGGAACGTGTCAGGGAAGACGCCTCATGGACTCTTTTCTCGCCTGATGAAACACCGGATCTCCATAATCTCTATGGTCGAGACTTCCAACAAACCTATGAAAATTACGAGACAAAAGCCGAAAACGGGGAACTTCGTGCCCACAAAAAAATACGTGCGATAGATCTATGGCGCCGGATGTTAACAATGCTTTTTGAAACAGGACATCCTTGGATCACCTTCAAGGATCCCTGTAACATTCGGTCACCTCAAAATCACATTGGCGTCGTCCATTCGTCAAATCTTTGTACGGAAATTACACTTAATACTTCCAATGACGAAGTTGCCGTTTGTAATCTGGGTTCTATTAACCTTGCCGCGCATACCACTAAAAACGGTATCGATCATAGCAAGCTAGAGAAAACAACAAAAACAGCGATGCGCATGCTCGACAACGTCATCGATATCAATTTTTACACCATCCCGGAAGCCCGCAAATCAAATTTGAAACATCGTCCCGTCGGCCTTGGACTAATGGGCTTTCAAGATGCATTGCAAAAACAACGAATTCCATACGGTTCTGATGCTGCAATTACCTTCGCTGACGAAAGTATGGAAGCAATATCCTTTCACACAATAACAGCATCAAGCAATCTTGCTGAAGAAAGGGGAAGCTATGCGAGCTTCAAAGGTTCTCTGTGGTCAAAGGGTATTTTACCACTAGATTCCATGAAACTTCTAGAAGAACAACGCACCAATTTTCAATACGATACCAGCAGCAAACTTGACTGGGAAAAACTTCGAAAGCGTGTCAAAAAAATAGGAATGCGTAATTCAAATACAATGGCAATTGCGCCCACGGCAACAATCTCAAATATCTGTGGCGTTTCCCAATCAATTGAACCTTCCTATCAAAACCTTTTCGTAAAATCCAACATGTCAGGTGAATTCACCGTCGTTAACGCATCTTTGGTAAACGACCTCAAAGCCTTAAACCTTTGGGATGACGTCATGATTTCTGACCTTAAATACTATGATGGCAGTATCGGAGAAATCGACCGTATTCCTCAAGACCTTAAAACCCTTTATGCTACAGCCTTTGAAATTGATTCCGCCTTTTTGATTGAGGCCGCTGCACGAAGACAAAAATGGATTGATCAGGCACAATCCCTAAATCTCTATCTGGCCAATCCCAGTGGGAAAGCTCTTGATGCGCTCTATCAGCTGGCATGGGAACGTGGCCTAAAAACCACCTATTACCTCAGGTCAAAATCAGCAACTCACGTAGAGAAATCCACTCTTAAAGGAACAGATGGGAAACTAAATGCCGTCGCAACAAACATGACAACGCCAATAAGCACAGGGCAAGTTTGTTCGATCGATGATCCAGAATGTGAAGCCTGCCAGTAACCAAGCCTCATCAAATAATGAAACAGGAATATAAATATGCTTGATTGGTCGGAACCAACAACCAAATCAAATGCCCAACGAACTCATCCGAAAGACAATGTACCAACCACAGACACCACTGGTTTGGGGACCATTGACCGCGGAGCTGCACGCGTTTCTGTAGATGACAAGTCAATGATTAACGCTCGTGCTGATGTTAACCAGCTTTTACCGATGAAATACCATTGGGCATGGGAAAAATATCTCTCGGGCTGTAATAATCATTGGATGCCGACAGAAGTTTCAATGCAGGCCGATATTGCGCTTTGGAAATCCAAAGACGGCTTAACACCCGACGAGCGCAAAATGTTAAAACGTAATCTCGGTTTTTTTGCCGCTTCGGAATCTCTCGTTGCCAATAATATTGTTCTTGCAATCTACCGCCACCTGACAAATCCAGAATGCCGACAGTATCTATTACGGCAAGCCTTCGAAGAGGCGGTCCACACACATACGTTTCAATACATCGTGGAAAGTCTGGGCCTTGAAGAAGGTGAACTATTCAACATGTATCGCGAAGTTCCGTCGATAACTGACAAGGCGGCATGGGCACTGAAATACACGCAAAGCCTAGATGATCCAAACTTTGAAACGGGCACCCCCGAAGCAGATCAGGCCTTTTTAAGAGACCTGATTGCTTTTTATGTCGTTTTTGAAGGTATGTGGTTTTATACAGGGTTTGCCCAAATTTTATCATTGGGTCGCCGGAACAAAATGGTAGGGATCGCGGAACAGTATCAATATATTCTTCGTGATGAGAGCATTCACCTGAACTTCGGTATTGATGTTATCAATCAAATCAAAGCAGAGAACCCTCACCTTTGGACCGAAGAATTTCAACAAGAAGTAAAGGGAATGCTGAAAGAAGCCGCTGAAATTGAAGCAGCTTATGGCCGCGATACGATGCCCAAGGGATTATTGGGCCTGAACGCGCATCTATGCGAACAATATATGCACTTCATCGCGAACCGCAGATGTGGACAACTCGGTTTGGAACAGATCTATCCGGCCACAGAAAATCCGTTCCCCTGGATGTCAGAGGCCATGGACCTAAAGAAAGAAAAAAACTTCTTTGAAACCAGAGTCATTGAATACCAGAATGGCGGCGCACTAAGCTGGGATTAATCCATCCTACACGCGACAGCTCGTTGCTATCCGTTATGGGGATTTAAGAAATCCCCATAACTTCTGGTAAAGGTGCCAGTTCAAATCCGGCCTGTTCCAGCCTTTCTTTTACACGACGAGCAATTGCGACTGCTTCGGCAGTATCCCCGTGCACACATACACTATGTATCGGGGTATCAATCCGCTTCCCTGATGGCGTTATAATTTTACCCTCTTGTACAAAAGAGAGAATTTGATCTGCCGATTGTTCGGGGTCATGAATAACGGCATGGGGTTCAGACCTTGGGGTCAAATTCCCGTTCTCATCATAGGTTCTATCAGCAAAAATTTCGCCGGCCGTGGGCAGACCTAATTCAAGACCAGCCTTGCATAGACAGGACCCAGCTGTTGCCAACAGGATGAGAGACGGATCAACCGCGGCAATGCCACGCGCTATGGCAAGCGACATTTCCATATCAACAGCCGCCATATTATTGAGCGCACCATGAGGTTTCACATGGGTAACTTTCGTTCCCTGGCTCTTTGCAACGGCCATCAAGGCACCGATTTGATACACGATCATTGCTTCCAATTCAGAAAGCGGAATATACATTTTACGCCGGCCAAAGCCCTGTAGATCTGGAAAGGCTGGGTGCGCGCCGATGCTCACACCCTTTTCTTTGGCAGAGCGCGTAACGTCAGACATGACCAAGGGGTCACCCGCATGGTAACCACAGGCAATATTGGCTGACCCGATTATATCCAGCATCGCAGTATCATTCCCGATGGAATACATACCAAAGCCTTCGCCCATATCCGCATTTAAATTAATTTTTTCCATGTGTAGTTTCCTCTTGCTGGCTAAGCTTCTAGATGACCGGGGAAATGTCCGGTCAAACTGGCATCAACAACACCGCCGATTAAATTTACCTCATACAAGGCTTTTAGATCCATAACTCCCTCACCAAAATAATCCTGAATAGAGGAAATGGCCCGATCCAGCTCTAATTTCTGTTCTTCTCGGGCAGCCTGTGCTTCATCAAGGGAAACGTACTGGAACTTAATATCATTACCCGGCACCAGTTGCCCTAAAAGAGGAAGATCAGATGTAATCACAGCACCAATTTTGGGATAGCCTCCAATTGTCTGGCAATCCACAAACAAGATAATAGGCTGCCCGCTACCCGGCACCTGTATAGCCCCCGGAACTATTCCATCAGAAATAAGGTCACTTCCCTTTTCCGGCAAAGGTTTCAATTCGTCGCCTTCAAGACGAATGCCCATACGATCTACGTCAGAGCTAACCTTATAATTTTGATCCGTGAATTTGGCGATCATGTCATCAGAAAAATAATCATCCTGGGGCCCCGCCATTACACGAATTGTTTCTGCCGTTGTTAGCATCGGTGCAGATACAATTTTTTCCAAACCATCCCGTGGGTGCGATAGTCTAACCTTGATAGAATCCCCCGCCTGTAACGGAAGACCGTTTACCCCCCCCAACTTTGCGCGCGCATAGGTCGAGCAACTATCAAGAACCGGGGCTAAATCAAATCCTCCTTCGACGGTTAAATAGCCCGTCGCCCCATTTTTCAGAGGCTCGACAGAAAGGACATCTCCATCGTCAAGCGTGACAGACTGCCAAGGTTTTATCGCAATACTATCGCCACCATCTGCGAGATTAAGTTCGGCGGTTACATCCCCCGCAAGGCCCAGACGTATTCGTCCACCTTCGGCGATTACCTTTGGTCCCAAAAACCGAAATTCTAGCGCCGTTTCAAAGGGGGCATTCCCCACCAAAGCATTCCCCAACCGCAATGATAACGTATCCGCAGCCCCGCTCCTTGGAACACCAAAGCCAGCAAATCCTTTGCGACCCTCATCTTGAAGAGATGATAAAATACCTGGCGAGAGGATTTTTAGAACAACCGACATCAGCCCTCTCCCTCCATTGTTAAAAAGCTTTGTGGTGCAATACGTTCAGCAGCTAAATCAGCAGCAAGGTCACCATATTCTTCTGTTGTTATTGGTCTGAATTTCACAGCCCCACCCGGAGAGAGCAAACTGGGCTGTGCCCAGGAACTGTCAAAAAAGGGAACTGGGCAACGCGCAATCAAGTGCCATCCCCCAGGGCTTTCCCACGGATACACAGCCGTTTGTTCGTTGGCAATACCAACTGATCCTGCGGGAACCCTCACCCTCGGGCTTGTTCTTCTTGGAAACTGTAGTCGCGCATCAATTTCCCCCATAAAGGCAAAACCGGGCAAAAAACCAATGAGAAAAATATCATAAATAGCCGAACTATGTACATTAATGACTTCCTCTACGGACAGCCCGCTACGCTGTGCAACCTCAGCTAAATCAGGCGCCAACTCCCCCTCGTAACAAACAGGCAAGACCCAGAGCTCCTTGTGCCCATCTTCCTTACTCAAAGGCTTTTGTGCCAATGCACTTACGTGTTCAACGACATGATTAAAGTTCGCAATATCCGGGTTCAAACACACCGTCAGGGAACGGCTTGCCGAAATAATATCAAACACACCGGGCAGTCGTCCTTCGTCAACTTCCTGTTCAATACAGCCTCTCAATGCGCGAACAGAGCGCGCACCAATAGCCCCTTTTAGCTTAGGAAATTCAATCGTAAAGGCGCTATCGCCTAATGTTAGGACTCGGATATCCAAATTAGCTCTCTTAGGTTTTTTCTTTATTGAACTACAGCCTTAGATACACATCAACTATAAATCGTTATTGTTTTATTGACTTTTTGTCAACATAACGTCATCGTAAATTTATGCGTTAATGATGACACAGGTATTTTTGGCTCATTAATCACGCTGTATTGCTCAAATCTTCCTGACTTTAAACAGTGAGAATTGAGCCAAAAAGAACGTTTAAGGCCCTGAATATATAAAAAACATCAAGGCCAACACATAGAAACCCCTGGGAGGTTTTAAAAAATGAAACTTTTACGTAACTTCACCGCTGGTGTTGCTGCCCTTGCTATGGGCGGAATTGCCACTTCTTCCGCTGACACTTGGGATATGCCAACACCATATCCGGATAAAACTTTTCACACAGCAAACATCATTGAATTTGCCAAGGATGTAGAAACAGCAACTAACGGCGACCTGAAAATCAAAATTCATTCCGCCGGTTCGCTTTTTAAACACCCGGAAATAAAAAATGCCGTTCGTAGCGGCCAGGTGCCAATTGGTGAATTTTTCCTGTCACGCCTGTCGAATGAACATGCTGCCTTTGGTGCAGACTCGCTTCCTTTCCTTGCAACAAATTATGACGATGCAGGAAAACTTTGGGCAGCTCAAAAGCCTGTTATCAGCGCACTACTGGACAAACAGGGCTTAATGCCATTGTTCTCTGTTCCGTGGCCACCACAGGGACTTTATACAAAAAAAGAAATCAAGACCGTTGATGATCTTAAAGGCCTAAAGTTCAGAGCTTACAATGCAACGTTGGAAAAATTCGCCCAACTTACAGGCGCAGCACCGACACAGGTCGAAGTTCCTGATATTCCACAAGCCTATGCAACAGGTCGCGTTGAAGCAATGATCACATCGCCATCAACGGGTGCAAACAGCAAAGCTTGGGATTTCGTTTCTCACTACACACACATTCAAGCGTGGGTACCGAAAAACATTGTTGTCATTAACAAAAAATACTGGCGTAAGCTTGATGACGCCACACAAAAAGCTGTTCTTGCTGCGGCAGAAAAAGCAGAAAAACGTGGCTGGGCAATGAGCCAGGAAGAAACCGCTGCTAAAATCAAAATCATGCAAGACAATGGCGTAACAATTGTAAATCCGCCTGCGGCTGAATTGATGACAGGTTTGAAAAAAGTTGGCACTGATATGCTTTCTGATTGGAAAGCATCTGCAGGAGATGAAGGATCTGAGATCCTGAGCTCATACGGCAACTAAGCTCCCTGTTGGGCGGTTCATTTCACTATCTTATCGTGTGATGAACCGCCCCTTTTTATATGGATCCAGCCAGAATGAATGCCCAAGGGCCTATTCATTACTCGGGGATGTGTGCGACCATGAGACAGATACTCAATAAAATATATACGACAAGCGGATGGTCAGCGGCCTTTTTTCTTGTGGCCATTTGCCTGACAGTTATGGCACAGGTGGTTTTGAACCTGCTTGACCGCGTTAGTAGCCTGATTACAGGTGAAGCAATTGGATTGACGATCCCTTCCTATGCCGACTTCACAGGTTTCTTTCTCGCCGGCGCCTCTTTTCTCGCCCTCGCCTACACACTAAGAGACGGCAGCCACATTAGGGTGTCACTGGTTTTGCAACACCTCTCCCCCAAACTGCGTCACATCGTTGAAATTTGGTGCCTGAGTATTGCCGCTGCAATGGCGCTTTATTTCACCACCTACACAGGTTTCCTCGTTCACGAATCATACATCTATAACGACCTGTCTCCAGGCATGATTGCCGTGCCAATCTGGATCCCCATGACGCCTGTGCTTGTTGGATTAGCCATTCTGTCCATCGCCTTGATTGATGAACTTGTTTGCGTCATCTCCGGCGGCGAACCGAGTTACGAAGGCAAGGGTGAGAATTTACTAGAGCAAGATCACGCCGATCTTCACGCTGAATAAGAAGGGCAAAACCAATGTCAGAAATTTATTTAACCCTTCTTCTCATGCTTACACTCTTTGCTCTTTTAGGGTCTGGGGTCTGGGTTGCCTTCTCCCTGTTTGGTGTCGGTATCTTTGGGATGGCCCTCTTCACTGACGCCCCTGTTGGCGATGTCCTCGCAACAACCGTTTGGGGTGCCAGTAATCACTGGGCGCTTGCAGCCCTTCCACTATTTATCTGGATGGGTGAAATCCTGTTCCGATCTCGCTTGTCCGAAGACATGTTCAGTGGCCTGTCCCCCTGGATGGGAAAGGTGCCGGGCAAACTGCTCCACGTAAATATTTTTGGCTGTGCTATCTTTGCAGCCGTATCTGGCTCGTCTGCAGCAACAGCGGCAACCATCGGGAAAATGTCAATTCCAGAATTGTCAAAGCGCAAATACCCCGAAAGCATGATGATCGGAACTCTGGCCGGATCAGCCACCCTTGGCTTACTTATACCCCCATCTATCATCCTGATCGTTTATGGCGTTGCTACCGAGCAATCCATCGCCCGTCTTTTCATCGCAGGTGTCATACCCGGCCTACTTCTCGTCGGCTTGTTTGTCGGCTTTGTTATTATTTGGGCACTAATGAACAAAGACATTTTGCCAGATGTAATCGAAGAAATCTCATTGGGCGAAAAGCTTAAGCGCGCAAAAAGTCTCCTTCCTGTTGTCATACTGATTAGTGGCGTCATCGGTTCAATTTATACCGGAATCGCTTCACCTACAGACGCTGCGGCTGTTGGCGTTGTTCTTGCTCTTCTTTTGTCTTGGTTTACGGGCGACTTGAACAAAACAACATTTTTCGAAGGGCTGATGGGCGCGACGAAAACATCCTGTATGATCGCTTTTATTCTAGCCGGCGCTGCCTTTTTAACGGTTGCAATGGGCTTCACAGGCATTCCCAAGCTATTGGCAGAATGGATTGGCGGCCTAGAGCTCAGCCCCTACGCTCTTCTAGCTGCACTTACGGTATTCTTTGTTGTACTGGGCTGCTTTCTCGACGGCATCAGTGTTGTCGTTCTAACCACATCCGTTATCATGCCAATGGTAGAACAGGCCGGAATTGATCCACTTTGGTTTGGTATCTACATTGTGATTGTTGTTGAAATGTCACAAATCACACCACCGGTCGGCTTCAATCTTTTTGTCTTACAGGCCTTAACCGGGCGAAATATCTTAACCGTTGCAAAGGCTGCCCTACCGTTCTTTGGTCTGCTGGTTCTTGCGCTGGCTATTATTATTGCCGTACCAGAAATCGTCACCTATCTTCCCAATAATATGTAAGCAGGTTTTAACACCATCCACGAGATAACCCGTTCTATTAATCAAAAGGTCCCAGTATGTCTGACACACCCAAAACCCCGCGCCACATCGTTTCATCGGAACACCTGGCCAGTGATCAAGGGTGGCAGATGAGCGAACTGGAATACGGTTTGATAATTGCCTTTAACGGTTTTTCCCGCTGGATGGTGCGTTGTATGAATGCTGCGGGGCATCAAGACTTTAATCCGCTTGATGTTCTGGTGCTCCACAACGTAAATCATCGCAACAGGGAAAAGCGGCTAAACGACATCTGCTTTGTTCTTAATGTTGAAGATCCGCATACCGTGAACTATTCTCTGAAGAAGCTGATCAAGGGTAAGCTGGTCAAGGGCACAAAAAAAGGGAAAGAGATTTTCTATTCTACCACAGAAGAAGGCGCAGAAGCCTGCTCTGAATACAGAAAAATTCGCGAACTCTGCCTGATTGATCCTGCGGTAGCGACAGATACCCGATTTGACGAAGTTGCCCACACAGCACAGATTTTACGTAGCATTTCAGGCCTTTACGACCAAGCCTCCAGAGCGGCGGCGTCTCTTTAGCCCCTTAAAAATCAAACGCATTCTGCCTATTTAGTTTCGTCGCACCCTTTATTGACTCGTAAAATTTGCGAAATGATCCCACTTGTTCTAACGTAAATAAATAATAAGAATACGAGAACAGGCGTATTCAGTGGAACAAAGTTCCACATAAAAAATAAAGGGATTAGTGAAACCATAAAAATAATGGTGCACTAGAAACGTCAGGAATAGAGCAACCATTCAAGATACAGCTTTGTATTTTCTTGTGAATTGCTCTTGGGGCAACGAACATGGGATCGACCAGTAACCACGCAACACATGTGGAAAATACATTAGAAACAAATGGTGCCGCACAAACCGAAATCGCGGCGTCTTGGCGGCGCTCGAAACTATTGCATCATCTCTCCCCTGATTACAGGCGCCCCCCTGAACGCATATCTTCGCACGAACTGAAACAAGCCCGTGAAAAATTGGGCCCGCTGATTCACACAGCAGAAACCAGTTTAGACAATCTGTATCTTGCAGTGGGAAATGCAGGTTGTTGCGTTGTCCTTGCAGATGCAAGCGGCATTGCCGTTGATCGGCGCGGCGCGGGCAGCGACGAAAAGACTTATGATGAATGGGGCCTTTGTACCGGGGCTTTATGGAGTGAAGAAAGTGAAGGCACCAATGGTATTGGCACCTGTATCGTTGAACAACGCGCGTTAACAATTCACAAAGACCAACATTTCCATAGCAAGAACATAAACTTGTCTTGTAGTGCGGCCCCCATATTTGATCACGAAGGTCATCTATTGGCGGCCATTGATGTTTCCTCCAGTCGCGCGGACCTGACACCAGATTTTGCGAGGATTATTTCGCTTTCTGTGATCAATGCGGCAAGACAGATTGAATCAGAGTACTTTCGCCAAACCTATCATAACGCAGACATCGTATTAGCGACGCCACCTGCCGAACAAAAAAAATCTTCAACAAACTTACAGACGGCCCTATTGGCAGTTGATCAAGACGGCATTGTCATTGGCGCTTCACGGGGGGCACGCCGCATCTACGGACTTAAAAACGGCCCCTTGAAAGAACCCATTTTGCTTGCTGATTTACAGGGCAAACAGGTTAATCACGCCAAAGAGTATGAATTGGCTGAACGTCGGGTTATTTTGCAAGCTCTGGCACACACTGGTGGCAATATCTCTGCCGCAGCCACCGCTATGGGGATAAGCCGCGCCACGTTACATCGGAAAATAAAGTTTATGAAGTTGGCGATCTAACCAGATCAATAAAACGCCTTCCCTTATGCCAATCTGGTTCTTGCGCCAATCAAGGCCACTTTTACTTTGAACGAACAGGCACATCGTACTTCTTTAGAAGCCGTCGAAATTGATGATAACTCAACGACAAGGCTTGCGCGGCATCAGTTTGGTTAAACTGATACTTTTCTAGTGTTTGCGTAAGAATTTTTCGCTCAAAGCCCGAAACTGCTTTCGCAAAGTCATCAATGGCCAGACTCTTGTTCTCGACAAGTCCATCTTGTTTCTTATCAGTTGCCCCAAAACGCCATGGGCTGTCAAAGGGGTCAATATATATCTCATCAATAGCGACGTCAGAAACTGGCAACCTGCAAATCGTACGCTCAACAGCATTCTTAAGCTCTCTGACATTACCAGGCCAAGCATAGCCAACAAGCTGTCTTCGCGCCTGCTCCGAAAAGCCGGAAAAAAGATCACGCCCCACCTCCCGCGTAACTTCCAGAGCAAAGTGATGAGCTAAAGTCAAAATATCCCGCGGCCGAACTCGTAAAGGCGGTAGCGTAACAACATCAAAAGCCAATCGATCCAGCAAATCAGCACGAAAACCACCTTCCTCGGCCAAAGCAGGTAAATCCACATTAGCAGCCCCAATTACTCGGACATCAACCTGGAGTGTTTCGCTACCCCCTACCCGCTCAAATTCACCATATTCAATAACACGCAGCACTTTCTCCTGCACCGCACTGGACGCTGTGGCAATTTCATCCAAAATGAGTGTCCCACCATCTGCCCGCTCAAATCGCCCGACATGTGTCCGCTGTGCCCCGGTAAATGCCCCCCTCTCATGCCCAAACAGTTCACTTTCCAGCAAGCTATCGTTTAAGGCAGCGCAGTTAATCTTAACCAAAGGACCATCCCAGCGACGGGACAGGTAATGTAAACGAGACGTAAACAACTCTTTGCCTGTTCCCCGCTCCCCGACCACAAGACAAGGCTTATCAATCATGGCTAGCTGAGATGTCTTTTCGACCACATCCAAAAAATGAGGATCTTCACCGATTATGTTAACTAGAGAGTCCATATAATTAGCTATAATAGTTATCGATTTTCACCATTAAATATCGATAATAATAATTAACATTTCAAGCAATTCTTTTAAACTATTGTTTTTATACGAAGATTAAAACTGGCACACCTCGTGCAATCTATCTAAGTATTCTTACTCCTCGAAAGGAAATTGTTATGAGTATCTTTTCCCGTCTGACCGACATTGTTAATTCCAACATCAATTCATTGTTGGACCGTGCGGAAGAACCGGAAAAAATGGCCCGTCTTATGATTCAGGAAATGGAAGATACCTTGATTGAGGTACGCTCATCTTCTGTAAAGGCAATCGCCGATAAAAAAGATATCGAAAAGAAGCTAACCGCACTTGAGACATCTAGAGCTGAATGGGCCACCAAAGCAGAATTCGCCCTATCAAAAGGCCGTGACGATCTTGCCAAAGGTGCCCTTTTGGCAAAAAGAAAAATTGAAGAGCAAGCCGGCGCCCTTCAAACGGAGTTGGGTTATATAGAAGAAAGCCTCGCCAAATCTAGCGACGACCTTTCAAAGCTTCAGGTAAAGCTCGACGAAGCCAAGGCAAAGAAAAAGTCGATGGAAATCCGTTTAAACACAGCGGAAAAAAGAGTTAAACTTCGCAAGACAACCTACGACGGTCGCGTTGACGATGCTCTGGCCCGCTATGATAATCTGGAACGTAAAATCACAGAGCTTGATGCCGAGGCTGATTCATACGATCTTGGAAAATCCAAGACACTTAATGATGAGTTCTCTGAATTGGAAGCTGAATCAGAAATTGCCGATGAACTCGCGGCACTTAAAGCAAAAATGGCCAAGCCTAAAAAGTGATGCCTTCACCTATAACGGTCCAGAGCGGCCGGGATTTAGAATAAACAGATTTTAACTGAGAAAGAATTTAAAACAATGAGCTTCGCTGTAGCTTTCTTCGTCCCCTTGGTAGTGTTTTTATCTATCGTTGCCCCGCTCTGGATCATTTTTCACTACATCACAAAGTGGAAAACAATGAAAAAACAAGATCTGGGAAATGGTATGGTTGCCGTCCCCAAAGATGAGCTTTTAAAAATGCGTGACGTTGCGAGAAAGTTGGCAGATCGCGTTGCCACGCTTGAAAAAGTGCTCGAACAGGATTGATCGTCAAGCCTTTCATCCACGCAGCAGCAACTTCACCGCAATAGATTAAGCGACCGGAAGAGAACGGGATATTAAGATGCAAAATCATAGAAAAAAATCAGGCTGTCACAGTTACCAGGCTCACCACCACCAAGGGCCTGTAAAAAGAGTCACACGCGCGTTGGCTGACCGTTTTGGCGTCCCAAGGAAGCTTGTTCTGGCCGCCTTTATCATTGGCTTATTCATTAACTTTGTTTTGACCTTAATCGTTTTTTTTCTCTCCCTCTACTGGATAAATAACCCCGGTCGGTTAGAGGAAAAGTTCAACAAAATGGCTAACAAAACAAAAAACTGGATGAACGGAACAAGCTCTCGCAGCACTCAGACACAATATGCCTACGCAGGCGCACAACAAACATCATCCCGTCCAGACGGTCATGATAACCACGACAGTGATGATTTGGATTTCTCTGAACTTTGTCGCGAGTTCGAAGATCTGGAACGGCGAACAGCTGATATGGAAAAGCACGTATCTTCTGAAGAATACAAACTCAATAAAGAGTTCCAAAAAATGAGAAAAGATGGCGACGCTTAACACTCATCGATCTTTTCCAAACAATACCTATTTGATTATCCGTACAAAAACCGCTCTGGAATTCAGGGCGGTTTTTTGTGCAACACCACAATATTAAGTATAATATCACATAGAAATTACCCCGAATATTCCCAATCCATCTCAAGCTTTTCACGCCACGCAAACTTATCAAGATGAATGGTAATAATTCCTTCGATCTTTTCTAACCTGACGCTATCCTCCGCTTGGCAAAAAAAGGATAATGTATTTTCATTGGCCTCTATCACACAGTCACCAATGCCAAAATCGACTGTTCCCTTTTCCGGCGTGTATTGAACCGAAACTTTATGCGCAAAGTGTTTACAAAGCTGCTGTAAATATTTCGAAGCATGTTCGGTTTTGACCGACGCCTTCATCGTCATTGGCAAAATTTAAATCTCCTGGTTTTTATAATTTTACGGATTGAACCGCTTTTCGTCTTTTACCGTTATCTTCACAACATACTTATACGTTATGAATTTTATTTACCCTGAACGGATGCAGCCCAATAGACACCATCTAGAGGAACCGGCTGAAACCGATCAAAATACGTGCCTAGTGTTTCTTCTGGCGCCAAAAACCTGAAACGGTCAGGGTGAAGCCACTTTGCCATAACCTGTACGGCAACAACGTTCATCGGGCTATTATAGAAATGATGCCAAATAGCATAGGCCTTTCCTTGTTTAACAGCCTCTAGCTCTCTCAATTCAGGGCGAGAAAGCGCCGACGTTAAGCTTTTTTCAGCCCTGTCTTTATCCGTATTAGCCCCCAACTGAATAAACTGCGGGAAACGTTCTTCGGTCATGGTAGATCCAATCGCCGTGCCGATATAAACCTCAGGTTCGTTCAGCAGCAGATACTCACGACTAACCGAACCATGTGTCCCCAGTATCATCTCTCCAAAGACGTTCCGCCCCCCAGCAGCGTCAATAAACCGCCCCATCATACGCTCTCCGATGGCCTCGCAACACTCAGCTCCCAGACCGACCCGAGATTCCATAAATACCGTTGGACGAATGAATTCATTCGGCAGAGCATCTGTAACAAGATCAAGTTGTTCTCGGTAAAAGGCTAAAAACTCTTCTGCCTCGTTCTCTCGCCCCAACAGCTTACCAAGAATCTCAATACTCTTAGGTGTGTTCACCAGCGGATCGATCCTGAAATCCAGAATAACAACGGGAACCCCCGCAGCCTCTAACGTCGCAAGAAGCTGTTTGTCTTTATCATTTGGGCCGTGACCACTTGATAACCCAAAAAATGCAACATCCGGCGCCACAGACAAGGCCTGCTCTAAGCTAAACGATGATGAATTACTGCCCCCAATCCGCGGGATATCGTCAAGCCGTGGATATCGACGGCTATATTGGCCATATGATGCAGGATCATATTTTTCAAATTCGCCCATCATCCCGACAACACGCTGTGTCGGGTCTTTCCTATCCAGTATCGCCAAGCTAGGAAGGTAGCGTCCCTCTCCCAGGATTAACTTTTCTACTGGCACATTAATTTCTACAGACCGACCCGCTAAATCAGTTATTGTCACGGTCTGGCCTGCATTCGCTTGCCCCAAGAACAAACACCCAAGTAACAAAGCTATGGAAAATTTCCCAAACACATACCCAAACCTATACATCGACATTAAAACTCATACTTTGCAGCAAGAAGGAATGTACGTCCCGGGTCGCCATAGGGTGTATATCGCGAACTGTCATACCCAACATTCGCACGATCTACATAATCTTTATCAAACAGATTTTTGACATCAACACGCAATGACAAACCATCAATGTCTTCCGGGTACCATTCGGCATAAAGACCCGCGACAAAATAGCTGTCCAATGCATTGCCGCCATTCTTCTTGGTATCATCATTTTCCAAGGCACCTTCGCCGGTAGCTCCCGCACGTAAGCCAAGATCAGGCCAGGAATACCCTGCCTCAAGACCATAGGTATCCCCCATGAGAATCCCTTGGTAGGCAAGGGTACTCACGGGAACATCCCCGTCGACACGCACATGCGTTTTGGAATAAGACCCCCGCACAAACCCATCCCCAAAGCTATATTTTGCAGACGCATTTACACCTTTGCTGACAACATCGTGCTGGGTACCACGGTTACTGTTCGAAACATCATGTGAATCATCAATCTTGGTGTAGAAAACATTACCATCAAAGGTAAAATTTCCCTCTTCGACCACGAAGCCCGCTTTGTAATTAAAAGAACGCGAGGGAGCCAGATCGTCATAGTTCCAACGCACACCAAATGCACTCCAGTAATTCTGAACCCCGATTTCAGTCATCGGCACACCACCCCAAGCGGTACCAGCACCCGCGTACCCCATAAGCCAGGGGGTAACATCATACTCGCCGCTAAAGTTACCGCTCAACCCGGCATTATCCAGGGTGGTTCCTTCATTACCTTCCAGATGATTATAGTCAAACCTACCTCCAAAAGAGACCCGGGCTTCGTCCGTCAGGGATAGTCGCGCCTGCGTAAACACACCGATATCGTACACTTCTTCTTTATAGTTAGCATCATTTTCACGCCCGCCTTTTCCCCTATCAATATAGAAGTCCGCGCCCGAGGTGATTTTTCCAAAACCCGTTGTGAAGGTATTAGAAGCCTTGCCGTTTATTGTGGTGATATCTGAAACAATGCCTTCGCCAACTGGTGTATTTTTAATATCCGCAAAGAGAGATGTATCCGTATAGCTCAGACTAAAACGTGGATCCCAAAGGTCCGTTGGTGTCTCGTCCCCAATAGAAAGCGAGAATGATTTTCTCTCATAATCAACACGCTGAGGTACGTCAGATGGATTACTTGAACCACCAAAGTTAGCCCGTACCGGACGAATACCATCATCTTTGGTAAACCCACCCGTCAATTTAACCCGGTATCCATTATCAGCACTGTACCCCACCTTTAGAAGGCCGCTTTGCATCTCGGGCTTTGTCCCCGCGACTTCATGCCCTTTCCCGTCAGAATAATTATCGCCGCTGTCATTAGAGCCATACACCAAGACGTCAAAGTTATTATACTGTGCAGCCAGCGCCATATTCTCTGAAAATCCGCCGGTATTACTGTTAAAGGTCAGCTTTCCATAACCACCAAAGGCTTCATCGATATCCAGAAAATCGCGCCCGTCCTTTGTTTCATAAGAAATAGAACCTCCTAACGCTTCTGGTCCTGCATCTGCCGGAGCAACCCCTGTTTCAATCTTCACAGCCTTAAGCAACTCGGGATCAATAATCGCAGTACCAATATGGTGAAAAGTTTTTGTCACCTGCCGTGCCCCATCGACATCAACAGCTAATTTTGTATCTTCTATCCCGTTCACATAAACCTTTTGCCCAATAGCAATCGGCGAACTCACCGCGACGCCGGGTTCTTGCCGGAACACATCCTTGATGTCTTGCGGATTAATACGCTCCAAGGCTTCCTGATTCACATGGACACCGCCCGTTAGAACATCTGCCTTACCGTCAATATAAACCGGGTCAAGAAGAATACCCTGGTCATCGTTGGCGGCCTCAGACTCAATGATAAGAGGATCTTTTTCCACTTCCTGTGCCACAGCACCCGAAGGCAAAGCGATCAATGCCGCCGTTCCCAACAAAAGCCCCTTTAGATTACTTTGGCTAAAATCAAATAAATGTTTAGAAACAAGTTTGGGGCGTGTTCGCATAGCAACCTCAGCAATCAAAAATCTTTACTAATTGAGAATGCTTCTTATTATTACCTACTCAGATTTAACACCAGACAGAATGCTTTTGCAAAAACGTTTCTTTCATTTGCAACAAACGCTTTTACATACATCAAATTCGCATGGAGCCCCTATGCCGTCCTCAGAAATCAGCAACCACACCATGCGCAAGAACCTGACTTATGAAAATCAGATAAAAGAAACCACCTTGTTAAAAATGGGAACACCTGCGCTGAACAAACCAACACCTGAAGACAAATCAGTTGCGTCTGATAGGACAATCCTAAAAGGCAACATAAGCAACAATCGATACGCTTCATCCCTACAGGTGCATGCGACAGACACTATCGAAGTTCATAATCATCAAGCAGAGGCGATTGTAGGGCCAAGCCTAAAAATATGCCTGATTATTCATGGTAAAATAGAGGGAACCCTGGGTGATGATCATTATTCTCTGGATGCAAATAATGGCCCTAAAGGATACATCTGGGCATTACCACGTCCTATCCTC
>NZ_CAKZMP010000042.1 GCF_937128705.1 uncultured Kiloniella sp.
GAAGCCAGTATTTCCCATCAAGCCAAGACAAACGCATGGATGTTGATGTCTTTGAAAGAGGGAAAGAACCGTGAGATCCGTCGTGTTTGTGAACACTTAGGACTGATTGTTAACCGGCTAATCAGAGTTTCCTATGGCCCCTTCCAACTTGGCGAAATTGAACCCGGTGATATTGTGGAACTACCTGCAAAACTTATCCAGGATCAATTCGGTCTTGAGGGAAAATCAGGTGCACAAAAAGACAAAACGAGTAGACAAGGTCCATCAGGTAAAAAACCACAAGGTAGAACAGGCCGAAAACCTACGGATAAGCCATCGACGAAGTCAACTGGCAAAAAGACAGCTCCTTCTCGTGGAAAATCAACATCAGGTCCTCGTGGCAAACGCTCCTAAAATGATCTCTAGGTAACGGTGTTCGTATGAGGATTGTCGGCGGTAAACACAGAGGGCGACCTTTAACCTGTCCAACGGGGAAAACCGCGCGCCCAACGCTTGATAGAACGCGCGAATCGCTCTTCAACATTCTTTTGCAAGGCGATGTCAGCAAAGGTCTGCTGCCAACAGGGACGAAATCCTTGCTCATCGGCCGACATGTTCTGGATGTTTTTGCCGGAACGGGTGCCTTGGGCCTTGAAGCCCTTTCACGAGGCGCGCAAAAAGTAACCTTTATAGAAAAAGCCCCGGACAGCCTCTCAGCCCTCCGGGACAATATCAAAAATCTGAAAGCACAACAGACCACCCAAGTTATTCAAGGCGATGCTTTAACCCCACCAAAAGCCCGAGAGGCCTGCTCACTTATTTTTATGGATGCGCCCTACAATCAGGATCTAACAGGTCCGTCAATCTCGGCTCTCGACAAAGCAGGCTGGATTGCAGAGATAGCACTCATCGCTGCCGAATGTGATGCCAAAGAAAAAGTCACGCCTCCCCTTGGCTTCGAAGAAGTCGATAACCGTAAATACGGTAAAGCCAGAATTTTCTTTTTCCTGCGAACTTGATTTAATAAGTTCCGATTACGCCACCTGTGCTTTTAAGTTTTTTGCAGCCATGGCGTAACCACCGTCGGCTCCATCAATAAAGTGGATATGTTGTGCACGATGTAAATCGAGCAACAAACAAGTCATCAATGCTTCATTAGAAACGTGCGTGCCATAAGTTATTTTACCTGCGGCTTGCTCTCTTTCCAAATACATATGGAGTTCTTGGATAACTTCCAAATCACAATCCAAAACCATCCGAACCATGTCATCAAATTTTCTGAAATCAGAGTTATTGCGTAACTCAGTCAGATAGGTTTCTGGTTGATAAGGTCCTGATTTTAAATTTACAAAATTAGCAAACCGCAAATAGATTTTTTCAAAGAGTGTTTTCAAGGTAGGCCAGATGTTGGTTCCTCTTCCTTTACTTGCAGCAAATTTTTCCAAAAAAAAGTTCTCGAAAAGTCCTCTGAGTTTCATATGCTGAATTTTCACAGGATTTGGGTCTGAACTTTCCTTGTTCAGAATTTGTTCTATATTATCAACAATACGCGGATATTCATGATCATTAACCGCATGCACTAACAATGTAATAATCTGCCCATTAATAGACTTCAAAGGTTGCCAGTGACAGGAAAGTCCTTCCAGATTAGGTAAGCGTGTTACAGCATGCAGCTTACAAAACTCTCCGGTTTCATCTGCCTTTATAATAGAATCAGCCAAGGCCAATCCGCCACCATTGAATAATGCGAGACTATTGCCGGGTGATAACTCTAATCGAGCAACTTGGATGTTTTTACCACACTCTTTGATGTGTGAAACGGGCACACACCCTACCCTCAGTTCCAAATCATAGAAGTCATGGCCAAAGCTTTTTACAGCAAGCAATTCGTCAATCAATGTATCGAGATCATCTGATGAACAGAGCAAAGATGCCCCGTCTCCACCAAAAACAAAGGGAATTTTTGCGCCACCAACCGTATTAAAAACCGCAGTAATACATGCTGCCCCCAACATGTTAATATCTTTATAGCGCCCGGCTTCTATAGCTTTGGTAGAGCTGACAACATCCGTGACGATTACCCACCAGTCATCGGGAGCTTCATGATAGTACTCATCACTAAAGGCGTGGAAGAATCGTGTCGCAGGCTTCAGGCTCAAAAAGTCAAAACTCAAGAAGTTCTCCCTGTGTGATGCGTTCCAGAAAAGCCTTCGAATACTTCCCAGTAATCAACACTCGAACGATTAAGTCGTAAAATAGCACAGCTTATAGATAGGAACGATTATCTTCTGGAAAAGAGCTTTTCTATATCTGCTAGCTTCAATTCAATATAGGTCGGGCGTCCATGGTTACATTGCCCAGAATGCGGGGTCACTTCCATCTGACGTAAAAGGGCGTTCATTTCCTCCCCATTGAGGCGGCGTCCAGACCGGACTGATCCATGACAGGCCATCGTCCCCAGAACGCGTTCAATTTGTTCTTTGAGGGCAAGGGTTTCACCCAACTCAGCAAGTTCATCCGCAAGATCCGTTACCAACGCGGCTGCATTTGCACGTTCCCCCAAGATTGCGGGAACCTCGCGTACAACAACGGCCCCAGCACCAAAACCTTCAAGAACCAGTCCCAGCTCTGATAACTCATCCGCCCGTTTCACCAATCGGTGTGCCGCATCTTCGTCAAGCTCAACAACCTCAGGCAAAAGCAGCATCTGGGTTTTCAC
>NZ_CAKZMP010000043.1 GCF_937128705.1 uncultured Kiloniella sp.
AGACCCGAAATTTTGATGGCTCTGTTGCTGTTATTTTCCAGCCTGCTGAAGAAGGCGGCGGCGGTGGCCGTGAAATGGTTGATGATGGTATGATGGATCGTTTCAATATTCAGGAAGTGTACGGTCTCCATAACTGGCCGGGTGTTCCTGTGGGAAGTTTTGGAACACGTCCTGGCGCACTGATGGCGGCGACTGATATCTTTACCATTGATATTCAGGCATCTGGTGGTCATGCGGCAAAGCCACATGAAACGATTGATCCGATTGTGATTGCCAGCCATATTATTTTGGCGCTGCAATCTATTGCTTCTCGTAATGTTGATCCAATTGAATCTGTGGTTGTTTCTGTGACAACTTGTAATGCAGGTACAGCATTTAACGTTATTCCTGACACAGCCAGCTTGAACGGTACTGTTCGTACTTTGAGTGAAGCTGTACGTGATTTGACAGAAAAACGCATTCAGGAAATTGTCGAGCATACAGCAAAAGCACATGGTGCGACGGCTGTTCTAGACTACAAGCGCAATTATCCGGTTGTGATGAACCACGAAAAAGAAACAGCTTTTGCCGTTGATATTGCCTCTGGCATTTCTGGTGAAGATAAAGTTGATACAGACGCGAACCCGACCATGGGCGGCGAAGATTTTGCCTTCATGCTCAACGCACGTCCGGGGTCATTTATTTTCTTAGGTAATGGCGATACAGCACCGGTTCATCATCCAAAATACAACTTTAACGACGAAATAATTCCCATTGGTTGTTCTTATTGGGCTAAGCTCGTCGAAACAGCGATGCCAATAAATCGTTAGAAACAAAAAGTTTAAATAAGTAGTGTGGTACAAACAGGTAAAGTTAGTAATACAGGGAGTATAAAATGAAAATTAAATCAATACTCGCGGCGAGTGCGTGTGCTCTTGCCCTTGGCGCGGGTTCAGCGAATGCTGAAACCTTTAAGTGGTCATTTCAGGGGGATGTTCAATCTCTAGATCCTCACGGCTTGAACGAGACTTTTACTCTTGGATTTTTGGGTAATGTCTATGAAGGTCTTACCTATTATGACAAAAACCTAGAACTACAGCCTGGGTTGGCTGTTAGCTGGGAAAATACTGGTCCAACAACATGGATCTTCAAACTTCGTGAAGGTGTTAAGTTCCACGATGGTGGCGACTTTAATGCAGATGATGTTATCTTCTCGTGGAAGCGTACGCTAACTGCGGGCTCTGATATGAAGGGTTATGGCAGTCGTATGAAAGACATCAAGAAAATTGATGACTATACGATTGAAGTTGAAACACCTGCGCCGAACCCAATTCTGCCTCGCGAACTTGTCTTCTATTACATGATGGACAAAGAATGGTCTGAAAAGCATGGCTCAGTAGAAGCAACAAGCCCAAAGGCTGCTGATTCCACGGCGACCTATGCTGCGCAAAATGCGAATGGTACCGGACCGTTCATCTTAACTGAACGTCAACCTGATGTTCGTTCGACCTTTAAACGTTTTGATGGCTATTGGAAAGATATACCAACAAACGTGACCGAGGTGAACTTTACGCCGATCTCACAAGGTGCAACACGAGTTGCTGCGCTGATTTCCGGTGAGCTTGATCTAGTCTATCCGGTTCCTGTTCAGGATTGGAACCGTTTGGAAGAAGCTGAAGGTGTTAGCCCGTTAACAGGACCTGAAGCACGTACGATCTTCTTGGGTATGGATCAGTGGCGTGATGAGTTGCTTTATTCCAATATCAAAGGTAAGAACCCGCTTAAGGACAAGCGTGTTCGTGCTGCTATGGCGCATGCGATTGATTTGAATGCGATTGACAAGAAAATCATGCGTGGTGCTGCTGTGCCGTCTGGTCTGTTGATTGCACCTCAGATCAATGGACATGATGCCGATTTTAATAAGCCTTATGCTTATGATCCGGAAAAGTCCAAAGCACTTCTAACTGAAGCTGGCTACCCCGAAGGTTTTGAGCTTGGCATGGATTGTCCAAACAACCGCTACGTAAATGACGAGAAAATCTGTCAGGCTGTTGTTGGTCTTCTGGCACGTGTTGGTATCAAAGTTGATCTGAACGCTCAGCCAAAATCCAAATATTTTGCGAAAGTAAGCCCGCAAAATGGCAACGATACATCTTTTTATCTTCTAGGATGGACGCCAAGTTCTATGGACGTGCATAACGTTCTTTATAACCTGATGTCATCATTTGATACTGAAAAGAATACTGGCCAGTTCAACTATGGTCGTTATTCCAATCCACGTATTGATGAAATTGCCTCTAATGTAGAAAAAGAAACTGATCAGGCAAAGCGTCAGAAGATGGTTGCAGAAGCTTTCTCTATTCTGAAAGAAGATGTTGGTTATCTTCCTCTTCACCAACAACCTCTTTCATGGGGTGTTCGTGATGGCGTAACGCTTTCTCAGCGTGCGGATAACGTCCTTGATATCCGTTATGTTGTGATTGGCAAATAACCCTTTGGGGTGATTGTATAAGGGGGCCTCGGTTTTAGAGGCCCCCGTTTTTACTGGTTCAAATATTTTGAACCAAGTTAAGCAGGGGACGTTATGTTCAAGTTTATATCGATGCGGCTTCTTCAGTCGGTTGTCGTCATGTTGGTGGTTGGTTTGATTGCCTTCGCCTTATTCCGTTTTGTTGGAGATCCCATTAATAATATGGTTGGTCAGGATACGACGCTTGAAGAGCGTGAAGCCTTGACTGAATCATTGGGATTAAATGATCCTTTTCTCGTTCAATACGGGCGTTTTATTTCAAACGCTGTGCAGGGCGATTTTGGTATGTCCTATCGTTTGCGTCAGCCCGTAAGTGGATTGATTGCCGAACGTTTTCCCGCAACCCTCGAACTTTCCCTGATTTCTGCTGTACTGGCTTTGGTGCTGGGCGTTCCTATGGGGATCTACACAGCGCTAAAACCAAAATCGTTATTTAGCCGAAGCTTTATGACGATATCTCTAATGGGTGTATCGTTACCAACCTTCCTTATTGGTATTTTATTGATCCTTTTCTTTGGGGTGACCTTGCGATGGTTACCGACTTTTGGGCGCGGCGAAGTTGTCGATTTGGGCTGGTGGTCTACGGGGTTCCTGACAAGCAGCGGCCTGAAGTCCATTATCTTGCCTGCGATTACACTGGCGGTTTTCCAGATGACTTTGATCGTGCGTTTGGTTCGTGCTGAAATGCTCGAAGTTTTGCGTACTGACTATATCAAGTTTGCTCACGCACGGGGGCTAAGCCCGAGGCTGATTAATTTCTCTATTGCTCTACGTAATACACTGGTTCCTGTGATTACCATTATTGGTCTTCAGGTCGGGTCGATTATTGCTTTTGCCATTATCACCGAGAGCGTATTCCAATGGCCGGGAATGGGGCTGTTGTTTATTCAGGCGGTATCAGAAGTAGATATCCCCGTTATGGCGGCATATCTGCTATTGATTGCCTTTGTTTTTGTTGTGATCAATTTGATTGTCGACATTCTCTATTTTGTTGTTGATCCCCGTTTGCGAGTACAGAGCTAATGAGTGATATTTCAAGCGAAGCACCATCATTTATCACGCGCTTCCGTGAAAGTGATCTCTGGTACAATTTCAAGAGATCACCGGGCGCAATGATTGCTGCCTTCCTGACTTTTATAATTGTATTTGGCGCCGTTTTTGCCAATTTTGTTGCCCCGCATAACCCCTTTGATCTTGCCACTGTTGATCTTTTTGATGGCCTGTTGCCTCCGGCATGGGAAGCAGATGGCAAGGCAAGTTACCTTCTGGGAACGGATGATCAGGGCAGAGACGTTTTCTCTACGATTCTGTATGGATCACGGATTTCTCTTATCGTGGGCTTTGCCTCTGTTGGTTTTGCGGCCGTTCTTGGAATTACTGTTGGATTGATTTCCGGTTACGCAGGCGGAATGGTTGATTCCTTTCTGATGCGTGTTGCAGATGTTCAGTTATCATTTCCAGCCATTTTGATCGCTCTTCTCATTGATGGCATTGCCCGTGGTATTATGCCACGAGAGGTGCATGATGAACTTGCGGTTTATGTTCTCGTTGTTGCTATTGGCCTTAGTTTTTGGGTGCAATATGCCCGCACGGTTCGTAGCTCTGTTCTGGTTGAACGGAACAAGGAATATGTTCAGGCAGGACAGGTTATCGGTTTGCCGGACTGGATTATTTTGGTCCGTCATATTTTACCGAACGTTATGGGGCCAGTGTTGGTGATTGCGACTATTCAATTGGCTCTGGCTGTTATTACCGAAGCAACACTTTCTTTCCTAGGTGTTGGTGTTCCTCCGACCTCTCCGTCTTTGGGGACACTTATTCGTATCGGGAATGATTATCTCTTCTCTGGCGAGTGGTGGATAACTATTTTCCCGGGTGTGGCTTTGGTCGTACTCGTTCTTTCCGTTAACATTCTGGGTGATTGGCTTCGCGATGCCTTGAACCCGAAACTGCGCTGATAGGGAGTGATGTCATGAGTAAAGAATTACTGGATATCAAAGACCTCGTTGTTGAGTTCCCATCTCGCCATGGTGATGTTATCGCGGCTAAGGATGTAAATCTGACTGTTGCTGCAGGGGAAATTCTTGGTGTCGTTGGGGAGTCTGGTGCAGGTAAATCCACCATTGGTAATGCTGTGGTCGGTTTGCTGGAACGTCCCGGTCGTGTCGGTGGCGGGGAAGTGTTCCTCGAAGGTGAGCAGATCATTGGTAAATCTCAGGCGGAGTTGAGAAAAATCCGGGGTAAACGGATTGGCATGATCTTTCAAGATCCACTGACTTCGCTTAATCCATTAGAGACTATTGCATCCCAGTTGATCGGGACAATTCAAACTCATTTGGGCTTGTCTGATGCAGAGGCTCGGGAACGTGCAATTTCGCTCCTTGATCAGGTTGGTATTCCCGACCCATCCGAGCGTGTTGATCATTATCCCCACCAGTTTTCAGGGGGTATGCGTCAGCGTGTTGTGATTGCTTTGGCGCTGTGTGCCGAGCCGGATGTTATCCTTGCGGATGAGCCAACAACTGCACTGGATGTTTCCATTCAGGCCCAGATTCTTGATTTGCTTAAAAAGCTGGTCCGGGAAAAAGGCGTTGGCATGATCATCATTACTCACGATATGGGGGTGATTGCCGAAGTCGCTGACCGTGTTGCGGTGATGTACCGCGGTGTGGTGGTGGAAACGGGGCCTACAGCTAAAATTCTTGGTAATCCGGATCATCCCTATTCCCGCAGTTTGATTTCTGCTGTTCCGCGCCCTGATGTGCGGTTACATAGATTCCCTGTTGTGGAAAGCATTGAAGCGGCGGGTGAGTGTAAAGAACTTGATCTGAATACACATTGGTTGGGCAAAGCCCGTGATTTTGGCAAAAGCGATGGTCCGTTGCTTAAAGTCGATAATCTTGAGATGGTTTTCAAATCCGGTGGTATGTTCGGCGGCGGGAAAAGTGAAGTCCGCGCCGTTGATAACGTCAGTTTTGATATCCGCGATGGCGAGTGTTTCGGGATCGTTGGAGAGTCGGGATCAGGTAAGTCGACAATCGCGCGTTTGGTGACGTCTATTTACAAGGTTGCTGGTGGTTCTATTAATTTTGCCGGTACAGATCTTACCAAAATCAAAAAACGTCGCGAGCTTAATGTCCACCGTCGTCAGATGCAGATGATTTTCCAGGACCCCTTTTCATCCGTAAATTCGCGTATGAAGGTTCGGGACATTATTGCAGAGCCTATCCGCTTTCATAAACTGACAAGTTCCGAAGCCGAGACACGTCAAATTGTTGATGATCTTCTTGACCACGTTGGCCTGGGTGCCAAGGCAGCTGTGAAGTTCCCTCATGAATTTTCCGGGGGGCAGCGACAACGTATTTCCATCGCCCGTGCGTTGGCAACGCGTCCGCGTTTCCTGATTTGTGACGAGCCAACATCGGCTTTGGATGTGTCCATTCAAGCCCAGATCCTTAATCTGTTGAAAGATTTGCAGGAAGAGCTTGGCTTGACCATGATGTTCATCAGCCACGATCTTCCGGTAATCCGTCAGATGTGTGATCGTGTTGGTGTCATGTCTAAGGGGAAAATGGTTGAGATTGCTGATACGGAAGAGCTTTTCAAGGCACCGCAGCATGAATACAGCAAGCATCTGATTAGCTTGATGCCAAGCTATTCCGGCCTTATGGACCGGGATGATGGACAAGCCGAAGCAAGTTAAAGCTATTCGGGATAAGGTATAAAAAAGGGCTCTGAAGTAATTGCAGAGCCCTTTTTGTATGTATAAACGAAGTAAAAACGCTTGGGTTTTGTCGTCACTTCAGTCCGCAAGAGTTTAAGTAACGTTACTACCCCTAGGCATGGACAGCCTGGGCGACAGATCCGTGGATATGGGCAACCAGTTCCGGCTCTAACTTCAGGCGTGCAGATAGCATGCTGAGATACCCCTGTTCAGCGGGATCATCTACTTCAATTGCCATCAGAGAAGCCACGTAAAGCTCGACGGCTTGTTCCTTGTTCTGTGCCAGCGCAACCAGACTGTCGATATCCAATGGTCTTCGTAACTGATCCATCAGGAAGGCCTTTTCGTCGTTTGACAGGCCAAGTTCATCAATCTTGGCAAAGATAGCATCTTGTTCCGCGCTATCGATCTGACCGTCTGCCTTTGCCGCGGCAATCATGGCAGAAACCAAGGCTGCGCCAAAGCTGTTGGCGGTTTCTGTTTCCGGCTCTACCGCAAAGGCTGAATCCTGGGGGACAGGGGGCACAATAGCGGCCTGTTGCGGTGTCTGATGTGCTGTATATTGCTGAGAAGCTTGTGCTGGTGCATGGGCAGTGTGGGGCTGGCTCTGAGCATGTCCTTGTGCTTGTCCGGGTACTTGCCCGTGCCCCATGCCTTGTTGAGGGGCCGCATTTTTATTGCCTTGCCAATCGCTATAAGCCTTGTACGCGAGACCGGCAACAAGGGCGAGGCCACCGTACTGAACGGTTTTCTTTGCCATCTTGCGACCCTTTTTGGATCCCATCATATAACCAGCCAAGCCGCCTGCGACAGCGCCGCCAGCAAGACCACCTGCATTACTGGAAAGGTAATCCTTACCCTTTTGCATAGCAGAACCACCACCTGTTCCACCACCACTTGCGCCAAGTACTTCGTTGATTAGTTTCGATGCGTTAAACATGCCGTCCCATCATAAAAATTAGAGTTTTTCAGACCAAAGATTGTCTGTTCCTAAATTATATGGGGGATTTTTCTGGGGTTTCAATTCCCCACCTGAAAACATCTAGATATAGGTAAATTACCCGAATATACGTTATGTACGATCGGGAAAATCAACCGGAACCAAAAACAAGTGGGGCAATGCTGTTTTAGCGAATATTGTTACTTTTCCTGAGCATCAAGGCGGAGGCTTTTCGCCATCTTACTAGAATCCCCCCATGTTGAGAGCCACATAACAGTATTCGTTGCGTATGCAATCGACCGTGTGAGTACCCGCGCCCACAACGAACTGGTTGTGATATGATCTTCGGCGTGGTGTAGATGAGAAAGTTCTTCTTCCTGAATATCCTTTATCAAAGAATAGAGCGCTGGATCTCTATCCTTTAAAAAGAACAGCTGATCTTCCAAATGGTGATGTACTGTCTTTTCAACAGCCGCGGTGCATAGCCAAACACCCTGACGCCCCAAGAGTGCGGTGACAAAGCCCAGAACCAAACCGCCATTGCCCCAAAGCCCCATAATTCGACAGGGGCGAGAATTTCGTTCGGGCATCGCAGACCTAAAGAGCGCACAATGATTTATTTCGTGTTGAAGTGTTTCCTCTAGAAACGCCACGATTTCCGGATAAAGGAATCTCGAGACCCATATTTGGGCCCGATAAATTCTGATCGCCCCGTATTCACCGGCATGGTTGACCTTAACAATGCGAGAGATTGTGATTTTATCAGTTTGATTCATGTTTTTACGGGATAGAGTTAGGGAAAGTAATAGGTATCCAAACACAGCTTTAGCGCGAAGAAAACACTTTATAACAAAGGGCTAAGATTTTTCGTCCATAAGATGGCCCAAATGATGGCCCAAATGATGGAGTGACAATCGTTTTAGAGATCTGTTTTGTTAAATTACGCGTCACGGTTGATCTGTTGTGATCCTGTTGCACTTCTGTGGTATCATACCTGTGTGTTTGTACTAGCGTATAAATAAGTGGGTGTGATCGGGGAGAAAAAGCAATGGGTGTGCGTGTCGGGAATGTAGAGTTTCATGCAGGGCCGGAAGCTCTGGGGGCACCTGATGAGCTGGAGGCTGTGATCGTTGATTTTATCGATGGTACACAAAAACGTCTGGATATCGCTGTGCAGGAGTTGGAAAACGAAACCATTGCCAAGGCAATTATTCGTGCTCGCCAGCGAAAAGTCCGGGTTAGAATGGTTATCGAACAAAGCTATCTGAAGGCTGCAACGGCGCGGGTTGATCCTTGGGCCGTGGGTGGCAAGCACGAGGCAAACAGACAGGTTCATGATGCAATCCTGCGGGCCAAAATTGACGTGAAGGTCGATTATAATTCTAAGATTTTTCATCAGAAATTTATGGTTCGGGACGGAGCGTCGGTTCTGTCAGGATCGACCAATTTCACCCCGACAGGCACCCACAATAACCTGAACCATGTGATTATTATCCACGATAAGAAGGTTGCGAAAATCTTTAGCCGTGAATTTGCGGAAATTCAGCGCGGACATTTTGGCAAGCGGAACGAAGGTCACGATAAAACCCCGACGGATACAGTGGTGTCCGACGTGCCGATCAGGGTTCTGTTTGCACCGGATCACAGCCCGGAAATGGAGATCATGAAGCAGATGTTGAAAGCACGCGAGCGTATCGATTTTGCGATCTTTACCTTCTCAAAATCATCGGGGATTGATGATACCATGCTGCGCTTGCTTGATCTCGACATGCCAATACAGGGTGTCTTTGATGGCGGGCAGGGTAGTCAGGATTGGGCGCCTGTGGATGATCTCAAGGCCAAGGGGGCAGACTTGTTTTTTGTGCACAAAAGCGGACAGCTTGGCAAGTTGCATCACAAGCTGATGGTCTTGGACAGGCAAGTGGTGATCGGTGGCTCTTTTAACTACACAGGGCCAGCGAACCATTTGAATGACGAGAACATCATTATCCTTGGCGATCTAGAGACCACATCCCCCACACAAAGAGAAGCGCAGAAGAAGATCGCTAGCTTTGCCCTTGCGGAAATAGAGCGCATCATCCGGGATCATGCCCGACCTGTTCTATGAGGATCGTTTATATCAGGTCCCTTATCTCGACACCAATGATCTAGGCAGTTGTTTAGGGCAAAAGAAAAGGGAGCTTGCGCCCCCTTAATATTATTCCAGCAATAGACTATCATGCTTAAAACATACGCTTCAGCGTACCTTTTTTGTCGATGAACTGATGCTTGAATGCCGCCCCTGCATGCAGCAGAACCACGGCAATCAGGCCATAGGCAATGTAATAATGCAGGTCGATGGCTAGATCACGGGTTGTATCGGTAATTGCCATGATCGACGGAATGTCGAAAAGCCCGAAGAAGGTAAAGCCGCTTCCCGAAGACGTGGAAATGGCATAACCCGTTAAGGGAACGACAAACATGGAAAGCAGTAGAATGACATGCACTACTTTTGCCCCGACCTTTTCCATCGGTTTCAGGGATTCCTGAAGACCGGGCGAGGGGGAAATCACTTTCCATATTGCAAAGACAGAGGCAAGAAGAAGCACACAGATGCCAATGGCACGGTGTAATTCCAAGCCTGTATGATACCAAGCATCATAATAGCTGAGCCCAACCATCCACCAGCCAAGACCGATCAGACCAATAATGGAAAAAGCTATGAGCGAGTGCAGCAACTTGCTGACCAGCCCATAGCTATTTGTTGAATTGCGTATCATAACTGATAAACGCTTTGATTATTTCTTTTGGATGGCTTCGATAAAGAGATCAACCTGTACTTCCTCTGCCGCAGGGCCGAGATTAAAGTCCATGCCGAAATCTTTACGTTTCAAGGTGTAGCTGCCTTCGAAACCGGCGCGATATCCACCCCACGGGTCTTTGCCTTCGCCAATCTTAGTGACATCAAAGGAAATGTTTTTGGTAACGCCGTGTAGGGTTAGGTCGCCGGATAAGGTGCCACCGTTGGCATCACCGCTGTAGCCTGTGCTAACAAAGGTGGCTGTCGGGAATTTTTCCACATCAAAGAAATCTGCGCTGCGCAAGTGCTTGTCACGTTCAGCGTGATTGGTATCCAGACTTGCGGTGTCGATTTCTATATTGACCTTCTGGTCTGCATTATTTTCAGGATCATAATCGATAGTTCCGGAAATCTTGTTAAAGGTACCAGATAACCAGCTATAGCCGAGGTGTTTTGTTTTGAAATTAATAAACGAGTGCGTTGGATCAATGTTGTATTCCGCGGCATTCGCCATTGACACAGACAAGGAAAGTGCCAATGCAGCAAGGCCAGTTGGAAGAGCTTTAAAAGATAGTTTGAAAGACATGTAAAATCCCCGTGAAAAAGATTATTTATAAATTAAATGGTGATTTGAACCCTATCATTCAATCCACAAATT
>NZ_CAKZMP010000044.1 GCF_937128705.1 uncultured Kiloniella sp.
CACCCAAGGATATAGGGTATGCCATTCGCGAGGCACGTAAGGCGCAAAAGTTAACTCAAAAAGAGTTAGCTGCCATAAGTGGTGTGTGGCAGGAAACAATTTCAAAGATAGAAAATGGTGTTGGTGGAACGAAGTTGGAAACGCTTTTTGATCTGCTTGCGGCTTTGGATCATGAAATTTTAATCCAAACGCGTAGCAAAGGCATGGCAACTGATATTGAGGACTGGTTCTAAGTGGGGCGTCGCCGAAGTTATCAGCCTTTGAGTGTTTTTATGAACAGGCGTCTTGTTGGGACGCTTGTGCGCGAAAGTACAGGTGCTGTCCATTTTACTTACGACAGGTCCTGGCTGGATTGGGAAGGTGCCATCGCGGTTTCCCTTTCTTTACCCTTACGTGCTGACCGTTATATTGGTGCGCCTGTTATCGCTGTTTTTGAAAACCTGTTGCCGGATAATGACAGTATACGCCAACGTGTTGCGGAACGTGTCGGCGCGCAGGGGACAGATGCCTATAGCATGCTGTCAAAAATCGGACGAGATTGTGTTGGTGCTTTGCAGTTCTTGCCGGAAGGAGAAGAGCCGTCCGAAACAGGAAATCTGGATGGCGAGATCGTCAATGAAAGACAAATCGAAGAAATATTAAAAGATCTTGATGTGGCACCGCTTGGTATTCGTGGAGATCATGATTTCAGAATCTCAGTGGCGGGGGCGCAGGACAAAACAGCCCTGTTGTATTATGACGGGCAATGGATGGAACCTTCGGGAACAACGCCGACGACCCATATTATCAAGCCACAGATCGGTCGATTGTCGAACGGTATGGATTTATCCAATAGCGTTGAAAATGAATATATTTGCCTGAAATTACTTGCGGCTTTCGGTTTACGCACAGCGTCTGTAGAAATGTCAACCTTTGGGGAGCGCAAGGCTTTGGTTGTTGAACGTTTTGATCGTCGCTGGACAAAAGATGGCCGCCTTATCCGTTTGCCACAAGAAGACATGTGTCAGGTGCTTTCGGTTCCCCCTACTGGAAAATATCAAAATGAAGGTGGCCCAGGGATTGTCGATATCATGAAGAGACTGCGGGGTAGTGATGAGCCCATGCAGGATAGGTTAGGTTTTTTCAAAGCTAATATTTTGTTCTGGTTGATGGGGGCAACCGATGGGCACGCAAAGAATTTTAGCATCGCCCTGATGCCAGAAGGGCGGTTCCGTTTAACGCCTTTCTATGATGTACTCACCGTGCAGCCAACCTTTGACCAAAAGCAGATCCAGCAAAAAAAATTCAGACTCGCAATGAGTTTTGGCAAGTCCAACCACTATAGGATTGGGGATATCTGTGCGCGACACATATATGAAACAGCCACAGCTTCGGGCCTGTCGAAAGAGCTGGTGCAAAAGGTTTTTCAGGAAATTCACGAAACTGCAGAGGAAGCAATTGAGAAGACCTTCAAAGAACTTCCAGAAGGTTTTCCGGAAGAATTGATGGAATCACTTTGCGGAGCTTTAAACAGCAGGTTGCAAGAACTGTTGTAACAATTTTACCAGCAACACCCGCTCGCCAACTAACCACCTGCCAGCCTAGGTATCAAAAATACTTCGCTGTCTTCGGGGATGGGTTGGAACCAGTCGTCGCGGTAGATGGTGCCGTTGATGGCGACGGCGATGCTGCCTTTTTCCAGTTCGGGTTTTAGCTCAGGGCACTGCTTTTCCAGACCGTTCAGCAACTGGCGGATGTTCTTTGCTTCTATTTCAAGCGTCGAAATGCCACCAGCGGCCTGTTGGATTGTGCCGGAAAGGGTGACTTGAACCATATCTTCCTCTGTTCTGTCGTTGTTAGGCGTAACGCTTTTCCCGTTGATTTATAAGAGGGCTTCATCGTTCGGGTCGAAACCGACACTTCTCTCTTCATGCACCGGAAATATCCGGGCGAGAATATCCCGGCGAGAATATCCCGAAAAAAATCAAGTTAAACAGCGATAAAGCTTTTGTCTTTACGCTTTTAATATAGCAAACGGCCCCTTTGTTGGTAAGGGGCCGTTTGATCATTTACGTCAACTGACCTGAAGGCTTGCTGGTCCTATTCAGCTGCCACTTTGGCGGTATCGATTGCCTTGAGCACCCGTGGGGGTGACATGGGCAGTTCTGTCATACGGACACCCGCAGCAGCAGAGACACCATTGGCAATGGCGGCCAGTGGCGGCACGATTCCGGTTTCACCAACGCCGCGCACACCATAGGGGTGACCGGGGTTGGGGACTTCGACAATCACGGTGTCAATCATCGGCAGGTCAGAAGCCACAGGCATACGGTAATCAAGGAAGCCTGCGTTTTGCAGTTTGCCATCATCGCCATAGATATATTCTTCGTTGAGTGCCCAGCCAATACCCTGTGCGGCACCGCCCTGGAACTGTCCTTCGACATAGTCAGGATGAATGGCTTTGCCCGCATCCTGAATAACCGTATAGCGAATGATATCGACCTTGCCCGTTTCCGGATCAACCTCTGTATCCACAATGTGGGTGCCAAAGCTGACGCCCGCACCATCAGCATTGTATTCGTGATGCCCGGCAATTGGGCCACCTGTCTTGCCAGCGGTTGCCGCGATTTCAGCAAGGGAAAGTGGTTCAAAATCCCCGGCATTGGGGCCGGATGGTTTGGCACAACCGTCTTCCCAAGTCACAGCCTCGGCGGGGATATCCCAGATCATGGCGGCACGTTTACACATTTCGGTAACGGCTTGTTGTGAAGCCTTGATCACTGCCATACCGCTAGAGAAAGTCACGCGGCTGCCTTCGGTTGTATCATTGTACCCAAGGGCAGAGGTATCAGCCACAATGGCACGCACCTTATCGTAAGGAATGCCCAGTTCTTCGGCGGCCATGATGCACATGGAAGCACGGGAACCGCCGATATCCGGTGTACCCACCGCAATGGTCACGGTGCCGTCGGCATTGATGTTCAGGTTGGAACAGGTTTCACCGCCAAAGTTGAACCAGAAACCACTGGCAACACCACGGCCCTGATTAGGGCCTAGGGGGGCATTATAATGCGGGTGGGCTTTGGCTGCTTCGAGTGTTTCGACAAGGCCGCAAGACCCGAATTTTGGCCCGTAAGAGCTTTTGCTACCTTCCTTGGCGGCGTTCTTCAGGCGTAGATCAATGGGGTCCATGCCAATACGTGTGGCGAGTTCGTCGATGACACTTTCGACCGCATAGACGGACATTGGTGCGCCGGGGGCGCGGTATGCCGCGCCTTTCGGACGGTTGGTCACCACGTCGTAAGCTTCGGTCTTGACGTTATCCAATGCATAACAGGCAAAGGCAGACATGGCCCCGAAATCAGCCGGGGCACCCGCAAAGGCACCGCCCTGATAGCGGAATTCACCATACCCGGCGGTAATGCGACCGTCTTTGGTGACACCGATCTTGACGTTCATGCTGGAACTTGCGGTTGGGCCAGAAGCTTTGAAAACTTCGTCTCGTGTCATGGCGATTTTCACCGGACGACCAGCTTTGCGGGACAGGGCGAGAGCAACGGGTTCAATAAAGACCGTTGTCTTACCGCCAAAGCCACCACCGATTTCAGAAGCCGTGACCCGCAGACGGGATACGTCAATGCCCAGCAACGATGCACAGACCTGACGAACATGGAAGTGACCCTGGGTACAGCACCATAGCTCGCTCATGCCATCTGCGCCGACGTTGGCGACACAGGCGTGGGGTTCTATGTAACCCTGATGAGTTGCCGCAGTTTTAAAGCTGCGTTCGATGATTTCGTCGGCTTGGGCAAAGCCCGCGTCGATATCGCCGTGACCGAATTCACTGCGGGCAACCACGTTGGATGGTTTTGTCGGTGCCGGGCTAATGCCGCGTGTGATGATGCTGTCATGCAGCACGGGCGCATCCGGTGACATGGCTGCGTCCACGTCTGTGACGTGGGGCAGGGGTTCATAGTCGATTTTGATAAGCTTGAGCGCTTTGCGGGCAACAGCACGGCTGGTCGCGGCAACGGCTGCGACGGCATGACCTTCGTACAGGGCCTTTTCACGGGCCATGATGTTATAGAGAACATCGGCGTGATCATCGTTCGGGGCAAAGTCGTCGCGGGTGACAACGGCTTTGACGCCAGACAGCGCTTCGGCTTCTGAACTGTCGATGCTTTTGATGACGGCATGCGGGTGCGGACTGCGCAGGATCAGACCAACGAGCTGTCCGGGCATGACCATATCGGCACCAAAGCGTGCTTTACCCGTTACCTTATCCATCCCATCCGGCCGGGCCGGGCGGCTGCCGACAACCTTAAAGGAAGCTGCTTTTTCAGCATCATATTTTGATGTCGAGCTTTCGATTTCTTTCTTTACGGGTGCGTTATCTGCATCAGGATTACGAGCCATATCAATTGCCTCTCATTTCAGCGGCGGCGTCCATGACCGCGCGAATGATTTTGTCATAGCCTGTGCAGCGGCACAGGTTTCCGGCGAGCCAGTAACGAACTTCTGTCTCGGTCGGGTCGGGGTTCTTTTCCAAAAGGGCCTTTGCAGCAACAACAAAACCCGGTGTGCAAACGCCGCATTGCAGGGCAGCGTTGTCCAAGGTTTTTGGGGGAACAGGGGGTAGTTCCGTACCTTTGGCAATCCC
>NZ_CAKZMP010000045.1 GCF_937128705.1 uncultured Kiloniella sp.
GTCATGCGATAATTCTCCATCAACCCTGCAGCGGCAAGAATAACAGGACCACCTGATACGCCGCCAAGCATGACTCCGCGCCGCGACAAGTGCCTCAACCATTGAAAGACCCGCTTGTCCTTGAACCTGGCGGGGTCTGGCCCTGCCACCACAACTACCAGATCATAGTCAATCTGCTCGCCTATCTGTGCCTTGGTTCGCACCACTCCTGCACCAGAACTGGCGGACTGGCTTCCAAATAATGCAATGTTCTGAACATCATACAATTCGCTATTGGCAATCAGGTTTGCGGCCCTGAACGGCTCGGAGGCAGCCGCATAGGACATCAACGCAAATCCGTCGACAAGCATGAAGCCAATTTTGAAGGCGCGTTCGTCTTTGTGAAAACTGACCATGAAGTGCAATAATATGTCTTTATTGGAAAAGTCCAGTCCAGACATACAATTCAAGATTTTAAAAACGAAATAGGTCCAATCGGCACTCAAAATGCGCTATTCAGCTCTCAAAGTATTCAAAGAGGCTCTGACAGGTCACAAGGGCTGGAAACCAGTCTGGCGAGAGCCTGAACCCAAGGCAGAATATGATGTCGTAATCATCGGCGGCGGCGGTCATGGCCTGGCAACAGCCTATTACCTCGCAAAAGAGCACGGCATCACCAATGTCGCCGTGTTGGAAAAAGGCTGGATTGGCGGCGGAAATGTTGGCCGAAACACAACCATCATCCGCTCAAATTACATGCTGCCGGGCAATGAGCACTTTTACGAGCTTTCCTTGAAATTGTGGGAAAACCTTGAGCAGGACTTCAACTATAACGCCATGGTTTCTCAACGCGGAATTTTGAACCTGATCCATTCGGACGCTCAGCGCGACGCCTTTGTTCGCCGCGGCAATGCCATGGTGATGGCTGGAGCAGATGCAGAGCTTTTGTCAGAAGAGCAGGTTCGCAAGGAATGTCCTTTTCTTGATTTTGACAATGCACGTTTTCCTATCAAAGGCGGCCTAGCCCAACGCAGAGGCGGATCAGTTCGCCACGATGCCGTTGCCTGGGGCTATGCGCGTGGTGCGGATAGTCGGGGTGTTGATATCATCCAGAACTGTGAAGTAACAGGTATGGTGATTGGAAATGGTGTTTGTAGTGGTGTTGAAACCAGTCAGGGAACAATCAAAGCTAAAAAAGTTGCTGTCTGTGTCGCAGGATCATCCAGTCGCGTAATGTCGATGGCCGGAATGCGGTTGCCGATTGAAAGTCATGTTTTGCAGGCTTTTGTGTCTGAAGGTTTAAAGCCCATATTACCCGGGGTGGTGACTTTTGGTGCCGGACATTTTTACGTCTCGCAATCCGACAAAGGTGGTTTGGTCTTTGGCGGTGATATCGATGGCTATAATAGTTATGCCCAACGTGGCAATTTACCGGTTGTTGAAGACGTCTGTGAAGGGGGGATGGCCCTGATGCCAATGATTGGTCGCGCTCGTTTGCTGCGCATGTGGGGTGGAATCATGGATATGTCCATGGATGGATCGCCCTTTATCGACAAAACACATATTAACGGCCTCTATTTCAATGGTGGCTGGTGCTATGGTGGTTTCAAGGCAACGCCGGCAAGTGGTTGGTGTTATGCGCACCTTTTGGCCAGGGATGAGCCACATCCTGTCGCGACAGAATATCGACTGGATCGTTTCCAACGCGGAGCGATGATTGATGAAAAGGGCGTGGGCGCCCAACCGAACTTGCATTAGGAGCACAGAAAATGATCATTCATCATCCTCTTCTGGGGCCTCGTGATGCTTCCGAATTTGTTTACAAAGGCGATGCGTCCCTTATCGATCGACCTGACTGGCAAGCAGATAACGCGGCTGACCTGTTTCACGATTATCTCTATTTGCGTGATAATCCCGCCGGGGAACACCGAGAGCTTTGGTATCATGAGCAGGGGGACCGTTCCTGGCTGGTTGTGACCAGAAATACCCTGACCCATGATATTACCAATGTAGAATTGGCCCGCGATGTTGCGCTTGCCAAACAGGCAAAAAAATCAGGCCGAGGTGAAAAATGAGCCAGATAAACAGAATTGATGGTGGGTTAATAGACCGTACACAAAAGCTCAATTTTACCTTTAATGGTCAAACACTTGAAGGCTTTGCCGGGGATACTTTGGCTTCCGCTCTTTTGGCCAATGGTCATAAAATGGTTGGTCGGTCGTTTAAGTATCACAGGCCCCGTGGCATTTTCTCTGCAGGATCGGAAGAACCAAATGCATTGGTACAGCTCCGAACCGGGGCTTATCAGGAACCGAATACCCGAGCGACAGTTACAGAACTTTTCCAAGGGTTAGAGGCTACAAGTCAGAACCATCGCGGGTCGTTGAAGTATGACTTTATGGCGGTGAATGATCTCTTTTCCTCATTCTTGTCTGCGGGATTTTATTATAAAACCTTTATGTGGCCGAAAGCTTTCTGGGAAAAGTTCTATGAGCCTGTTATCCGTGCTGCGGCAGGTTTAGGTCGTTTATCCGGTGAAGATGACCCGGATATCTATGACAAGGGCTTTTTGCATTGTGATGTCCTTGTTATCGGGGCTGGGCCTTCTGGTTTGTCTGCGGCACTCTCTGCTGGTCGGGCAGGGGCGCGTGTTATCCTGATCGATGAAGATTTTCGTATGGGCGGACGTCTTAATGCGGAAACCTTGTCGGTAAATGATCAGAGCGGTCATGATTGGGCAACACAGGCAATTGCCGAGTTGTCGGCGATGGATAACGTTCGCTTGATGACCCGTACAACAGCCTATGGCGCCTATGATCATGGTGTTATTGGCGCCTTGGAACGTGTCACGGATCATTTGGTATCTTCTCATAATAAGTCCAATACAAAGAAACCAAGGCAGATCCTGTGGCGGGTTTATACGAAACGCACTATTTTGTGTGCTGGATCTACAGAGCGCCCAATTGCTTTTGGTAACAATGATCGACCTGGCATTATGTTGGCGGGAGCTGTTCGGGGTTATGTTAATCGTTGGGGCGCGCTTCCGGGCAAAAGAGTAACTGTCTTCACCAACAATGACGATGGTTGGCGGACCGCAACAGACTTGGCTGCCAAAGGTGTTGAAATTACGGCCATCATCGATAGTCGAGATGGACAGCCACCTGTTGATGTACCAAAGGGTGCTGCTGTGGTTATGGGCGGCCGTATCGTCGATACTCAGGGACGACACGGTATCAAATCAATTACACTATCAAATGGTCAAAAAATCCCGACTGATTGCCTTGCTGTTTCTGGGGGATGGAGCCCGAACGTTCAATTGACCTGTCATCAGCGTGGTCGTCCGACGTGGCGGGAAGATATTGCTGCTTTTGTACCCGGTGGCGAATTGCCTCAGGGCATGATGGTTGCTGGGGCTGCGTCTGGTAACCTT
>NZ_CAKZMP010000046.1 GCF_937128705.1 uncultured Kiloniella sp.
TGATCCGCAAGCAGAAGATAGAACCGTTCAGCTTTCAGAAATTCGAGAGACGCACACAGCGCAGGGGAACGACCATTCTCTTTTAGAAGATACCCAGCACCTCAACTTACTGGACGAAGAGCTTGATGATCCTCTGGCGTCTCTTATCATCACAGGCGCAACAAAAGAAACTGCGTTGTCGCCAGAAGACACCACCAGCCTAAGCGGGCAATCATACCACCAAAGCATTGGTACAATTCTGGAATTATTGAGTACCCAAGGTGTATTGGCCCCCACAGAGATATTAAGCACCGCGGCACCAATCGACGGGACAGAAACCCAGTCTGGCGGAATCGATACATCTGATGAAACAACGACATCGGTTATTCCCTTAAGCGATTTACTGGGGTCCGGTATTTCACCTGTGTTTACTGATCCCCAAACAACAACAAATACCGCTAGCGACGGCTTTGTTGTTGTCACCACGTCTGGTGGCGGAAGCATTATGGAAACCGTTTTGGGTGACGATCCTACTTTATTAGGTGGAGACCCGACACTTCCCATCATATAGCCCCTTTTCATAAACAACCTCACAAGTACCGATTAAGAAAAATCCTTAAACACAAGATCCCCGATCTTTGTGAACAGGATCGCTCTGTTCAAATTTCAAAGATCATTTGATAAACCCTCTACTTTTTAGCTATGGATAACAAAATGAAAACAGTTACTTACCTCGCACTAGGTGCATTTATCACTCTAAGCCAACCGGCTATGGCAGAACCATCCATCAATGATATGCAAGGGTGCCAAGCCCTCATTGATTTTCTCAATACCAAACTTGATCAGACATCCTATGATTCATCTGATGTTGCTAAGGTTCAAGACGGTCTGGGTGCCTATAACAGCTATATCCAAAACGAAATTGTTACACCTGGACTGCTTAAATTCAGCAACGGTGATCAGAGCAAAGCGAGCAAGTTACAAGAACAGGTGGATGCCTATAAAAGCCAAGTCGTAGCAGGATATAACAAGAGATATCCGCAAAACCGTCTCTTTATGGATCATGTCCTTGCTCTGGATAAATGCGCACAACAGGCCGTTCCACAAGGTGCGGATTTACAGGCCCTGAAAACATCCATGGAAACAATGGTTGCGATTTTAAAAGCAAGCTAACCGAGAGAACTCCGACATCTAATATGAAAAGCAGTCGTTCCAACGGCTGCTTTTTTTACTTTTGTGGCTCTGTAAGCAAAGATATATAAACCGCGCATCCTACAATTCCATTGCTTGTCAGTAATCTGTCAGCTTAAGTCGCGTATGACCACCTGTCTAATGCCTATAGAATTGTTCTGTAAAACAAATCAACATCTGGGTATTAATGATTAAGTCATTACACAGGAAAGATTTATGACAACGACAACACGCCTCGAAGGTTTGGATTTTGCCCGCTTCATTGCCTTTGTTGGTATGGTTCTGGTCAATTTTGCTGTGGTTATGGGCGTTGAGGGAGAAGGATCTTTTCTAGCAACAACCTTTGTCGGTGCATTGGAAGGACGGGCTGCAGCAACCTTTGTCGTACTTGCGGGTATTGGTCTCGGACTTGCCGCAAGCCAAAACAATAATGATCTTGAGGCTAATGACTATCTTGTCTGGCTCACCACAAAACGGGCTTTATTCCTCCTCGCTATTGGTCTTCTAAACAGCCTGATTTTTGATGCAGATATTTTGCATTACTACGCGCTGTATTTCTTTTTTGGTGTCTTTTTTATCCGCATGAGTTCCAGTGGGTTGATTTTCTCTATAATCTTCCTGATCGTCGGCTTTGTGATTATGTTATTCACCCTGGATTACGATGTCGGTTGGGACTGGAAAACTTACACTTATAAGAATTTTTGGACCTTGGAGGGTTTCATTACCAATCTCTTTTTCAATGGTTGGCACCCCGTTATCCCTTGGTTGGCCTTCTTTCTTTTCGGCATCCTTCTCAGTAGATTGTCACTGGACCAAGCTCAAACACAGCTACAGCTTTTTATTTTCGGTTTGATCGCCTTGCTTACTGTTGAGGGGCTATCCCTTTTCACCCTTGCCCTGCTCTCTGGTGCTGAACAGGATTTATTGGATATCGCCACGACCGAGCCTCTTCCGCCAATGCCTTTTTATATGATCGCGGGCATGGCGAGCGCTTGTATGGTTCTGGCCTTTAGCTTGTGGGTAAGCTCTTTGTTTGCAAAGTCCCCTCGTTTGTCGAAAATATTTGGCTTTAAGCTTTCTACTCAAATCGGCAGGCAGACGCTTACCCTATATGTTGCCCATATCCTTTTCGGCATGGGCACACTGGAATATCTAGGACTTCTTGATGGACAGAATGCATCTGGCACCACAGATGATGCAATTATTGCCTCTGGGATTTTTATCTTCGCGACAGGCCTCTATGTCTGGGCATATTCCAAGTTCTTCACACGTGGCCCGATCGAAAATCTGATGCGTCTCATCACCAGATAAAGATGACGGCAAAGCAAAAAATTCGGGCCGGTAGATCATCTTAAAAGCCTATAACGCGTAAAAGGCTATGGTGCCGGTTACGATGCCCCAAACACACATATTAATAAAAGATCGTAAAATTCCGCCGTCCTCTTCCAAGCTAATACCCAACTTTTGAACGACAATATTTCCCGGAAAAAGAAACGCAACTTCAAGCCAGTGTAGTAAAGCCATTTTGCTCTCCCAATAAACATTCATTATATATACATGTTTATTGATAAACCCGACGAAGTCAATTTAAAAGGCCCTAACACGACTAGGACCTTTGGACGCAGAAGAGAATTGACTTAGAAAATTGAAAGATCGGTTTTGGTTGTAAATAACTCTAGTGCTTTTCCACCAACATAAGAATTACCATAGCGGTCCAGTTCCGGTGACCAGACAGCTACGGAAAATTCCTTTGGTAGCACCGCGATGATGCCACCGCCGACACCACTTTTTGCAGGCAACCCAACGGTATAGGCGAAAGATCCAACTGCATCATAAAGCCCACAGGTCAGCAACAAAGCATTGATCCGCTTTGCATCCCGACTAGTCATAACCTGCTCGTCTGCAATCGGTGAATACCCCCCGCAAACCAACGGCATTGCCGCACGTGCAAGGTCCTGACAGGAGGTAGTCAGCGCACATTGCCTGAAATACACATCCAACAAATCTGGAATTGGTGTTTTAATATTGCCGAAACTACACATCAGATTAGCCAAAGCAGCATTCCGATAGCCCCATTCCTTTTCAGATATGGCGACCTCTTCATCCAGACGATTTTCCTCATTCCCCGAAAGCATCCGATAAAAGTCAATAATCCGGCGGGACGCATCTGCTGAACGGCTTGCAAGAATATCAGTTACAACGATTGCCCCCGCATTAATGAAGGGGTTGCGGGGAATACCCTGTTCATATTCCAGCTGAACCAAGGAATTAAAAGCCGTTCCTGACGGTTCCCGACCAACACGCGTCCATATATTTTCGTCACCGAGCCCTAACACCTGCATAAGGGTAAAAAGCTTTGAAATAGACTGGATGGAAAAATCTTCTTTCGCATCGCCCACAATAAATTCTTGCCCATCGGCGGTACGAACAGCCATGCCAAATTTATCGCCGGGTACATTCGCCAAAGCGGGGATGTAATCTGCTTGTTTTCCCTTTCCAAAGAAAGGTTGGATTTCTTCTTTGATCTCGTTAAGAATTCGGGGGAAATCAGTAGTATCAACAGTCATATAATAGCCTGATCCAAAAACAAGAGTTACATCGCACACATATAAAACGTACGAACAGAGCCGCGAACGAGCAAATCAATAAAGAAGATAGATTCCTTTGCAACCCATTTATTTAAAATTTCAGCATCCAGATGTTTCAACTGTCACGCTTCAAGACCAGATTACTTGGTAATACACCAATCCATGCCAAGATTACTTTGCTGATTGGCAAAAGCATAAAGCCAATCCAGCATCTAAGTGAACAAGAGATACCAGCGAGATATAAAAAATCGGCTGACCAAAACTGATCAACCGATTTTTATCACCATCCCAAGGACAAGACAGCTTCGCTATAATGCTCCACCCATCAGATAATTGGGAAGCCAAGTTGCAATCTCAGGGAAGACACAAAGAATGGCGATAGCCAAAACCATACAGAGCATAAAGGGAAGTGCCCCTTTGAGGATGGTGGGAAGCGATACATCCGGCACAATACCGTTGATCACATACAGGTTAAGTCCAACAGGCGGTGTGATGAGGCCGATTTCCATATTGATGGTAAAGACAACAGCAAACCAATAAGGGTCGAACCCTGCCTGAATGATAATCGGCAACAGGATTGGTGCCGTCATCAAAATAACCGCTACGGGTGGCAGGAAAAATCCAGCTACCAACAAAAACAAATTGATAATAATGAGGAGCTGCCATTTACCAATATCAAGATTAGCAATGTATTCCGCCACCGATTGCGTCACAAAAAGTGACGAAAGCGTATAGCTGAAAAGTGCCGAGGCCCCGATAATCATCAGGATCATCACAGACTCTTTCATTGAATCTGACAAGATGGCCCAAATCTTTCGTGGTTGCCACATGCCGTAAATAACAACAACCAGAACCAGACAGAACAGCGCGCCAACCCCTGCTGCTTCTGACGGGGTAGCCACACCGCCATAGAGCACATAAAGCACCCCGACAATGATCACAAGGAAAGGGAAAACCCGTGGCAGAACCTCAAATTTTTCACGCCAGCTGTAGCCACCGATTTGTGCCTTGAAGCTGTACCCATTCCGCCATGCCGTATAGAGCGACCAGCACATAAACAAAACGGTCAGAAGCAACCCCGGTAACAATCCGGCCAGAAACAGACGGCCAATAGATGTTTCTGTTGCAATACCATAAACAATCATCGTTATCGACGGCGGGATAAGAATTCCAAGCGTTCCCCCAGCCGCAATCGATCCTGTCGCCAATCCGTCTGGATACCCGCGTTTGCGCATTTCCGGAATGCCCATTTTCCCGATCGCGGCACAGGTTGCAGGCGATGAGCCGCTTAAGGCCGCAAAAATAGAGCAGGCACCAATGTTTGAGATAATAAGGCCACCCGGTACACGGTTAAGCCAGCGATCAAGCGCGGCGTACAAATCCTTGCCAGCCGGGGAAGAAGCAACAGCCGCCCCCATAACAATAAACATGGGAATGGAAACCAGTGCAAACTCGGCCAAGCCGGAAAAGAAAGTTTCCGCAACAACATCAAGCGAGTCAAACCCCTCGAAAGCAAAAAGGAAAACAACGGCCACCAGTCCCAGCCCAAAGGCAACAGGAATGCCTGATGAAAGGACAAAGATGGTCGCAATGGCAACCAATAAACCAATATAAAGCGGATCCATTTCTATTCCCCCTCAAATGAACTGTGGCTGTCCATTGCAAAGGGCATATCTCGCCCGCTTAATAGCGCCAATATATCAGCAACGTATTGCAGAGATAACAACCCAACACCAAGAGGAAGGGATAAATACGGTATCCACATAGGTAATTCCCAAATGGTGTCCGTCACCCACCCACCTTCCAGTGCCTCGGCAAAGAGTTCATAGCCCTTCCATGCCAACAGGGCGGTAAAGGCCAGACCGCACACACTGGCAACAAAGGCGAGTATTTTTCGTGCTGACAAGCTCAGATAATGAGGGAGTAGATCCACATTCACATGCCCCTTAATCAAAAGAACATAAGGGCTGCCGATCAATGTCGCCGCGACCAACGCATAGGTCACATAGTCTGTCTGCCATACCGTGGATTCCTGTAAAAAGTAACGCAGAACAACCATTTGGCAGACAACGACAATCGCCGAAGCAATGAGAATAGAAGCAAATACGCCACATATACGAGAAAGAAGGCGCACGAGATCAATGAAAAAATTCATACTGTACTGACCAGAGACGAAAGTTGTAAATCAATGCAAGGAAAAGTGCCCCACAGATAATTCTGCGAGGCACTTATATCTTACTTACTCAACAGCGAGAGCTTTGTTAATCAGCTCTTCCCCGCCCTTCACCTGTTCAGCAAAGGCTTTGTAAGATGTTCCCTTGGCAATTTTAAGCCATGCCGCCGCATCATCGTTACTCATCGTAACCACTTCAACGCCTGCACCTTCGTAAGCCTCAACCAGTTTACTATCCAGACCTTTGGCTGCATCAAGGAAGAAATCTTCAGATTTTTTACCCGCTGCCATCAAAGCATCTTGCTGTTCTTTATTCAGCTTGTTCCAGCTTTTCTTGGACATAAGAAGGGGTTCGTACATAAACCAAAGCGCATTATCTCCCGGTGCTGTCAGGCATTTAACCTGTTCATAAATACGATAGGAAACAAAGCTTCCGGAACTCGTATTCGCCGCATCAAGTACACCCGTTTGCATGGCAGAGTAAATTTCCGAACTTGGCATTGACGCAATCGAAGCCCCCGCCCCAACCAGCATTTGTTCAAAGGATTTACCAGCGGCACGAGTCACCTGGCCCTTCATTGTGTCTGGGCCGAGAATACACTGTTTTTTAGACGCAAACCCACCAGCAAGCCAAGCATCAGCAAGAACAACCACACCCGCGTCATCAATGATTTTTTTGATGTCATCCATAAAGGGTGATTTGTTCAAACGTGTCGCATGGTCATGGTTTTTAACAAGACCCGGCATATTGGTTGCGTTAAATTCTGGATGACGCCCCGCCGCATAGGCCAGTGGAAAAGCAGAAATATCTAGCTGCCCCTTTACCATTGCACCCCATTGTTCTTTGGGTTTGAAAAGTGCCTTGCCCGGATAAACCTTTATATCCAGACCAACATTAGCCGCATTAACTTCGCGCGCGATAATCTGAACCATTTCATCGCGGACGTCCCCTTTGCCACCGGGCCACTGGTGCGAAGCTTTCAAGCTTTTTGCCATTGCAGCTTCAGCCAGTAATCCACCTGTCAGCACAAAGCTGCCCAGCGCCAGACCTAGCGCTTTTTTTGTCATTTTCATTGGTAGTCTCCCTGTTTGGATCAATTTATTCCCCAAACAAGGAACATGACCCGTTGCTTTTTATTAAATCCTAAGCTCAATTCTGAACACAATAAGCCAGCTTTGAAATACAAGTCAATAATTCTTGTATACAATAATTATATTTAAATATACAAAATAACCTGTATTATAGTTTTCAATTCTATTGCTTTTGAGAGATAAGCTTTGGTTAAAGGCAATAGAGCAAAAACAATAAAATATCAGGAGTTCTGCACGTGGCGAACATGTCGTCAAATGACTTGAGAAGACAGCTTGAGCATGAAATTGTCCTGGGGGAGATTGTTCCGGGCACACGATTGGACGAAGTTGCGTTAACTGAACGATTTGGGGTCTCTAGAACCCCGGTGCGGGAAGCCCTTCAACAACTGAACATGATGCAGTTGGTAGAAATTCGCCCCAGACGCGGTGCTTTTGTCAAAAAAATGAGTCTGAGAGAACTGGTGGACATGTTTGAAGTCATGGCCGAGCTGGAAGGAACTTGTGGCAAGCTGGCTGCAGACCGCATGACAGATGAAGAACGTGACAAACTCAAAGCATTGCATCTTATCTCAGAACCGCTGGTCGCTGACAGAGACTATGACAGCTATTACAAGGCAAATGTTGCTTTTCACGAAGCAATATACAAAGGAAGCCATAACGAGTTTCTCAGCGAGCAAACAAAAAATTTACGTAATCGTCTAACCCCATACCGCCGCCTTCAATTACGACAGAGCAACCGTCTTAATAATTCGTTTCAGGAACACGCTGATATCACAGACGCAATTATAAACGGAAACAAAGAATTGGCAGAACAGCTTTTAGGAACCCACGTAACCGTTCAACAAGGATCTTTTAACGACTTTCTGGCCAGTTTGCCCATGGATCTCATAGATCAATCCGCTTAGTTCTCTTCCCAATATATACATTTTTCGCCGAGCTTATTTATGTCTAAAAACCTCTATGCCCTTTTCCAATCCCGTTTTCCCCAAGATATGTCAGCTGATTTTATTAAATCACCAGACGGAAACAATCTGAGCTATAGAGAGTTGGATCAACAAACAGCGCAAATGGCAGGTGCCCTCTTATCCCTGGGCACCCAAACTGGGGAACGGGTTGCTGTACAGGTGGAAAAAACAAAAGAAGCCGTCGTTCTTTATCTGGCTTGTTTGCGTATCGGCGCCATATACCTGCCTCTTAACACCGCCTATACCGCCGACGAGCTTGATTACTTTATGGAGGATGCCAGACCACACATTATGGTTTGCACCCCGGAAAAACACGATAAGCTTACCCCTGTTGCACAGAAAAATTCTGTCCCCCACCTGTTAACACTAAGTAACACTTCGACAGGAAGCTTGATGGATCAGTGCCAAGGCGCAAAACCCCATACTGATATCGCAGACGTCACAGGGGACGACCTTGCCGCCATCCTTTATACATCTGGGACGACCGGACGATCCAAGGGCGCAATGCTATCCCACGACAATCTGGCAAGTAACGCAACGGTTTTACATAAATACTGGGGCTGGGTTCCCGACGACATTCTTTTACACGCTTTGCCGATCTTTCATGTCCACGGGCTTTTTGTTGCAATCCACTGTGTACTGATGAACGGTTCAAGCATGTGGTTCCTTCCCAAATTCGATGCAAAGGAAATGATCACGCTCATCCCCCAAAGCACCGTGATGATGGGGGTTCCAACCTTTTACACCCGATTATTGGATCAACCGGATTTCAACCGCACGACCTGTCAAAATATGCGGTTATTTATCTCTGGCTCAGCCCCACTATTGGAAGACACCTTTACCCAGTTTGAAAAATTAACAGGCATGACCATACTCGAGCGCTATGGCATGACAGAGGCTGGTATGATTACCTCTAACCCGCTTGATGGAGATCGCGTCGCAAGTACTGTTGGCTACCCCTTGCCCGGCGTTGAAGCCAGATTATCCCAAGATACATCGGGTGAAGATGCCGGTGTGCTTGAGATAAAAGGACCAAACGTTTTTAAAGGCTATTGGAAAATGCCCGAGAAAACAGCAGAAGAATTTACCCCGGACGGGTATTTTATAACAGGTGATATCGCCACGATTTCCCAGGACAACCGGGTTGCCATCGTCGGACGCGCCAAAGACTTAATTATCAGTGGCGGATACAACGTCTATCCCAAGGAAATTGAACAAGTTATTGATACCATTGAAGGCGTCAAGGAATCTGCCGTTATCGGCGTTCAGCATCCTGATTTTGGCGAAGCCGTCGTTGCCGTAATTATTGCCGATCCGACACAGGACCTAAAACAGGACGACATATTGGCAAACCTCAGGGATCAACTTGCCCGTTTTAAACAGCCTAAAAACATCTTTTTTCTTGATGAACTCCCCCGAAACACAATGGGAAAAGTGCAAAAGAATATTCTAAGACAGAACTATGCAGATCTTTATAAGATAGTGAATTAGGCCCTGTCGCCAGATCACGGCTTGAGCACTTCAACGCATAACCTTATGTAAAGGCCCGCTGACCACGTACGGATTGCTCAAAAATAAACCATACCTTAATTTCTCTGGGGTTACTTTACTGCGTGATTATTATTAACTCATGGCCAGTATATGAACACCCTTAAGCAGGATATTGATAAATCAGACAGTTTACACTTATCTGAGCTCGTCAGTGCAATCAGTACCGCTTTGGATATGACCGAAGGTCAGCCTATCGGACACTGTGTGCGAAGCTGTTGGATTGGTATTCATATCGGGCAAGAGATTGGTCTCAGCGATCAGGATCTTTCAGAACTCTATTATATGATACTTCTGAAAGACTTGGGGTGTAGTAGCAATGCAGCGCGCATTTGCCAACTTTACCTGACGGATGACCAGAAGTTCAAACACGATTTCAAAAAAACAAACGGGAGCCTACCGCAAGCTCTGCGATTTGTGCTGTCCCACACCGGATTACAGGCCAGCTTAAGCGAACGCTTCCACGCTATTATCAACATACTGCAAGACGGCGGCGAAATTGCACGTGAGCTCATCGAAACACGATGTCATCGCGGCGCAGAAATCGCCCTTAAAATGCGCTTCTCGCAAAAGGTCGCAGATGGCATTCTAAATCTGGATGAACGCTGGAACGGCACTGGCTTGCCATCGGGCGTTTCCGGAGATGATATCCCAATCTTTTCACGTATTGCCCTATTATCACAGGTAATAGATGTTTTTCATACCTCGGAAGGGCGACACGCCGCGTTAGAGGAAGTTCGATCTAGATCAGGAACATGGTTTGAGCCCGACATGGTTGAAGCTTTTGAACGTGTTGCAAACGAAGATAAATTCTGGGCTCAAATAAAGAACCCCCATCTGGAAAATATTATTCAGGATCTTGTTTTTCCAACCCATGACATCACTGTTGATGAAGATTATCTGGACGATATTGCAAGCGCATTTGCCAAAGTTATCGACGCAAAAAGCCCCTTTACCCACGGCCACAGCGAACGGGTTATGGGCTATAGTGATTTAATAGCGCAACAAATGGGCGTTCCCCATCACAAAAGGCGTTGGCTAAGACGAGCTGCCCTTTTGCACGACATTGGTAAACTGGGCATCAGCAACAGTATCTTGGATAAACCCGGCAAGCTCACAGATGAAGAGTTTGCCATGATAAAAATGCACCCGGTGTTTTCTGTCAACATCCTTAAAAATATCATCGCTTTTTCAGATATATCCCCCATAGCTGGCGGCCACCACGAAAGGCTGGATGGCAAAGGATACCCCCATGGATTACATGACAATGAAATCGATATGGAAACAAGAATTGTAACAGTTGCTGATATATTTGATGCTCTGACTGCTGATCGCCCCTATCGTGTAGCCATGCCCATTGAAAAAGCCATTTCAATTATGGATGACATGGTGGACAGCGCAATTGACTCGCAATGTTACAAAGCGCTTAAATCAGCAATTAAAGAAGTATCAAAACTAAATGCTTCTCTTCAAGACACACTTGCACAAGTTGGTGTAAAGGAAACAATCTGATCAAAAACTTCATTTCAAGTCGCAGAAACGACTTCTAACTTTATCAAGCATTTGAAGCCCATTTCTGCCACTTATTCCAAACACTAAGAAGAATGAAGCTTACGGTATTCATCGACCTGTAGGCCGCCTACTCCCCAATCTTCTAGCGCTACTTCATTGATAACTACATAGGTTGTCTTTGGGTCTTTCCCAAGTACATCGTGTAAAAGGTCGGAAACACCTTTGATCAATTGGGCTTTTTGATCTTTGGTCACGCCTTCATCAGTAACTTTTATATTTACGTACGGCATTACATTCATCCTGTAAGTTATTAAAATATAATTGGTAACGGGAATTTCAAGAAAGCTTCTTGATATCAAAATCAAACACTTTTGATATAACCTGCCAACGCCCATCCACAAGGATAAGTGTCAGGAAATCAGTAAAAAACTTCTCGCCAATTGCACAGTTGAGATGCACAAAAGCAGTATTATCCCCAGCAAAACGTATAGAAAGTATTTGATCTTGACGGGCCTCTCCCCGACTTGCTGGTGATGGTCTTTTGTCAACGATTGGAAAATATTCATCCATTGTTAGATAAAGAAGCGGGTCATCCGTCGCGCAAACATAATGCGCTTTGGGATGAAATACCTGTGCCAGGCGTTCTGTATCACTATGAAAAAGACCGTCAAAATAAACCTGAATTGTGTTTACAACGGCCTGATAATCCTTGGACATGCTATGGCTACCTTTTTATCAATCAACACATTGAAGGGGTGCCCGCCCTAAGCAAAGGACGGACACACACGACCAATCAATTAAGCAAGACCTTCGGCTGCAAGTGCTGTCTGTGTTTTTTCGCGCGCAGCCACCCGTTTAACAAAGGCCGCCAGATTTGGAACTTTATCCAAATTGATACCAACAAAATTAGACCAGTTGCTCACAACGAAAAGATAAGCATCAGCGACAGAAAAAGTATCGCCCAACAGGTAGCTTCTGCCATCGGAGAGAACTTTTTCAAAGTGAGCCAGTTTCTTAGCAACGTTCTCTTCCGCTGGTTGGCGTGCGTCCCCGTCTGCATTACCAGAAAAGAAAGGACTAAAAGCTTTGTGTAGCTCTGAAGAGATAAAGTTAAGATGCTCCTGTAGTCTGGCGCGTTCAACAGACCCGGTTACAGGGGTCAGACCTGATTCCGGGTTTTGATCAGCTAAATATTGAAGAATAGCAGCGCCTTCGGTCAAGACTTCGCCGTTATCAAGCTTCAACGCTGGAACGTATCCATTTGGATTAACCTGTAAAAAATCTTCACCGTTTTCAGTCTGTTTGATATCTGTATCGACTTTTTCAATATCAAAATCGTGCCCTAGTTCACGTAAAACAATGTGGGACGCCAAAGAACATGCACCGGGTTTATAATAAAGTTTCATAAGATCTTTCCTCAAAAAAGTTGTTTGTGATAGCCAATGAGGTAAGATCCTTAGTTACTTTTGTAAACCACATGATATTATGATACTTAATTATGAAGTTTCACTAAGGTAACTCGGTTTCCTTTTGGTAACGTATTAATATAAAAGATTAAACAGTATAAACGTCGTACCGGAGTACACCAGCATGGCTTTAAAAATGCGAAAGAATCAGAGCGGAGATGTCCCCTACAATTGTCCCCTATCAGAATGCATGGCCATTCTTGGTGGCGCCTGGACGACAAACTTAATCTGGTTTCTATCGGGGGGTCCACGCCGCTTCAGCGAATTAAAAAACGACTTGGATGGGATTTCAGCCAAAATGCTCACCACCCGCCTGAAAGAACTTGAAAGTAAGATGGTCGTGGATCGCAAAGTATTGCCAACATCACCACCATCCGTAGAATATAGCCTGACAGATCTCGGCGAAGAACTTGTCCCCGCAATCAATGCCATTGTCGAAGTGGGACATAAAATCAAAGTACGAAACGGCAGGATATAACGACCCCAGGTACCATCTATTGGAATAGTATTTTTCCTACTTGGCTATTCCAATCCCGGTGATCTTGGGTATGCGTCGAAAATTGCCAGCCAGCAATACCGCCAAACAGATCACCAAACTCAGTATTCAACGGCTGGATGATTTGCTTGATAATATCTTCTGGCGATATATGTCCGCTAAAGGCATCGGCCTTATACACAGGTTTACCGATAACAATTTTCCCGCTTGGCCAAGCTAGGGCACCATCTATGGCCACAAGCCCTCGATAAGACGTACTGTAAGCTTCTTTTCCCAGCCCGACGACCTTTGTGTTTACAGGGCCATCCTGTCCCGGATTATTATAATACTGTACTGTTATCCAATCGATTGCCTCTCCTGATGCTTTCAAGATATCCAGATACGGTCCACCGTGCCATTCGGGATTTAAATAGGGAGATTGCGGCGCATGACTAATCGAAAAAGCAGGGGCAGGCAGTTCACCACGTAAGGCCTTTGTAAGTTTAATCAGAAACTTTTTACCATCCACGACATTCGCTTTTCGTACTTTGTGAAGCATATCGCTGGCTTCGAAATCAAGATCTACGCCATCTAGTTGTTGAGTGCGAACAAAGGCGCCAATTGCTGTCGCCAGTTCGGCTTCACGCCCGACCAGACGTTGATAATCTATCGTTTTAGCCAAACCTCCACCAAAAGATATTAACACCTTAACCCCGCGCGCTCTTAATGCCTTAACACTCTTCCATTGATCAGACATCTTTTTTGGTGGGCTAAGAACAATGGCATTATTCTCGTCAATTGTTGCGTTCAGAAAGGATAGAATAACATGTGTATATTCAGCTTGGGTAACATCTGACAAAGCTGAAGCATCACTATTATAATAGATAATAAAACGCGGTTTTGCGACAGCAGAATACGTACTGATAAAGCAAATAATAAACGTAAAAAAAAGCACATTTACAACACGACTTACAGACACTTTACTTCCCCAAAATCAGTAAAAACAAACCAATAAACAAAACAACTACACACAATAAAATAAACAAGAATAATTTATTAACACTCTACGTATAGATTACCTTATTAACGATAATAATATTGGGTTAGTCAGGATGCAAACAAACAAGAAAAAAGGGTTTCGGATAGGACACAGATTAATAGCATTAATTATTGTCTCAACCCTATCACTCGTCCTCGTTGGCGGTTATTCAATTTACAACCTTCGAAATGATCTCTTTGACCAAAAGCAGCAAGAATTAAAGAACATTATCGAAACCGCGACGGCGGTAGCTGATGAATACTATCGACGGGCTCAAGCTGGCGAACTGGAAGAATCTGAAGCTCAAACACATGCTTTGGACGCTTTAAGGGCCTATCGTTATGGCGATGGAGACTATCTGTTTGTACATGACCTGAATTCGGTCATGATCATGCATCCCATCAAACCCTCGCTCGAAGGCAAGGATTTAAGCAAACTTGAAGATCAAAACGGTAAACAAATCTTCACGGCTTTTGTCAATGTTGTCAAAGAAAGCGGAGGCGGTTTTGTTGATTATCTATGGCCCAAACCAAACTTTGAAGATCCGGTTGAAAAGCTGTCCTACGTACAGATTGGTAATAACTGGGGCTGGGTTATCGGGACCGGTGTTTACATGGATGACTTCAATGCTGCCCTGCAAGAACGTATTCAGTATTTGGTAATCATCATGATTGCTGCCCTCATACTGACAGTCATTATTTCAATCACGGTCACCAGATCAATTATCAATCCGCTTGGTGCCATGACAAGAACAATGCGTGATCTGGCTCAGGGGAATATTGAAACAGAGGTTCCAACCACCCGGTTTAATGATGAAATTGCTGAAATGGCCGAAACCATTCAGGTCTTTAAAGATAATGCGCATGAGGTCAAACGCTTAGGTGATGAACGCATAGAAACAGAGCGAAAAACCGAAGAAGATAAGCGCAAAGCAATGGTTGACCTTGCAGATCGATTTGAAGATGAGGTCAAGGGGATTGTGCAAACAGTTTCTGCTGCTGCGACGGAAATGCGATCTACATCCGAAGGCATGCAAGTCACGGCAGAAAATACATCCAAACAGGCCGTCGCCGTTACATCTGCTTCAGAACAAGCATCTGGGAATGTACAAACCGTTGCCTCTGCAGCTGAAGAACTATCTAGTTCTATCAGTGAAATCAGCAGACAGGTAAGCCATTCAACCTCAATAACAAATGAAGCAGTAAGTAAAGCAGAGGAAGCAAACCAAGAAGTTACGGGATTACTTGATGCTTCTCAAAAAATTGGCGAAGTCATCAGTTTGATTTCTGATATTGCCGAACAAACGAATTTGCTTGCGCTGAACGCAACGATTGAGGCTGCCCGTGCTGGCGATGCCGGAAAAGGCTTTGCAGTGGTCGCAAGCGAAGTGAAAAACCTCGCGACGCAAACAGCAAAAGCGACGGAAGATATATCCAAACAAATTGAAGGAATACAAGGTGCTACCGACACAGCCGCCGAGGCTATCGGCAGTATCACAGGAACCATTGAACAAATTAATGAGATCACCTCTTCTGTCGCCGCCGCAGTTGAAGAGCAAGGGGCCGCAACCCAAGAAATATCTAGAAACGTGCAAGAAGCAGCCGCTGCAACAAGCGAAGTATCGACAACGATCAACGATGTTACCGGTGGCGTTGAAGAAACCGGTCGGGCTGCACAAGATGTTCTGAGCGCAGCGTCAGAATTATCACAACAATCAGAAATGCTTAATATTCAAGTTGATGGCTTCATCCATAAAATACGTGAAGCCTGACGCCACCCGTTTTCCAAAACGATAATAGAAACGCCTGTAATCCTTTTACAGGCGTTTTTTTGATTGACGCTTTTTGAGATATTGGTTTGGAAAAAAACGCGTTATGCTATCAAAGCAAGAAACGGATGGTTTGTTCTTTGCTCTCGCTATAAGTTGAGCACCTGACATTAGGCAGCGAGAAAAAATATGACCGCATCGATCAATACCGCTATGGGCGCCCGTGAATGGCTAATGTTAATTATCCTATCCATATTGTGGGGCGGTTCTTTTTTCTTTGTTGGTGTCGCGGTATCCGAACTACCACCCTTTACAATTGTTACATTCCGCGTTGGGCTTGCGGCCATCGCATTATGGACTGTTATCTTCGCCCTCAAAATGCCTGTACCAAAAACGATAAAGGCATGGAGCGCTCTTTTAGCTATGGGTATTTTGAATAACGTCATCCCCTTTACCCTTATCGTTTGGGGACAGATATACATCCCATCTGGTCTAGCATCGATCTTGAACGCAACCACCCCGCTGTTCGGGGTTATTGTTGCAACCCTGTTTCTACCCGATGAAAAGGCCACTATCTTAAAGGCACTGGGGGTTATCGTTGGTTTTTTTGGCGTGGTTCTGATGTTTGGTTTGCCAGATCATAACCAAAATCTTCTTGCCCAACTCGCTATTTTGGGGGCGACATTGAGCTATGCATTTGCGGGCGTTTTTGGCCGGCGCTTTAAAACGATGGCAATAAATCCAATTGTTACAGCAGCAGGGCAGGTCACTGGGGCAACCTTTCTTCTTTTCCCGATCACATACGCAATCGAAGGAATGCCATCTTTACCGGCCATTTCAAATGAAACATGGGCATCTTTAGTCGCACTCGCCTTACTTTCAACAGCTGTTGCCTATATTCTGTATTTTAAAATTCTAGAACGGGCAGGTGCAACCAATCTGCTCCTTGTCACCTTGCTTGTTCCCGTTTCTGCGATTTTACTCGGTGCGTTATTTTTGGACGAGAAACTTGATGTCACTCACTTTATTGGCATGGCCTTTATTGCCATAGGATTATCCGCAATCGACGGGCGGCTTTGGAGAAAACTCTCAAACAAAAACCGACAAAAAACAACGCCAAGCTAATTAATCTGGGTTATCTTATCAAGCGAACGCTTAAGTAAAACAACAGCAAGCATTGAACAAATTACTGAAGCACCGAAATAATACATTCCCGGTTGTGATGTTGCATTTGCCATCCCGGATGATTTTGCGGAAATAACGATCATGCCAACGATAAAAACATCTAACATGCTCCACTTTCCCAACAGATCGATTAACTTCACTGCCCTTTGCACCGATTTATGGCCAACAGACCGCGCCCGCCAAATATAATTAGCCACCAGGATTTTAACTGTCGGAAAGATCACTGAGAAAAAGAGAATAACAATAGCAATTAGATACTCACCATTACTGGCCAGCTGATCAATTGCACCAGAAATAGAGATAAGATCTTCGAAGAGAAAAAATTTCTCAACCCGCAAAATTGGAATAGTTAGCCCGGCAAATAAAGTGATCAGTGCGACAAGCAACAAAATAGGAACTAGCCGGGCAATACCAGACGACCGCTTAGCTAGTGAGTTTTCAGCACGTTTAAAAGTAAAAAACAGATGCCACCAACGAAGGCTTTCATGATCTGAAGACCAGAATTTCTGCGCCTGTTTCAGAAATCTAATTTCCTTCATGGAGATTCCCTGAAAACCAGATACAAGATCCTATAAAAACCTAATACCCTTGGTAAATTTCGTATGATCTTTTGGAAATTACCCCAGAAATCAAGCCTTTATCCGTTATTAATAACGGGAATATTTGTTATTTGCATCTTGCCTGCGACGTTTTGCACGTACAGGCACCACTGCACGGGCAGGCTCATATGATGGTTTAAAAGCACGGAGAACTGTAAGGATCAAAGCAGATAACATAAATAATTTATTCCTAGTTTCTTTTGCTATCATCCTATTTAGGCTTTTCCCCCTCCTCAATCAACTTTAATCCAAAAATAAAGTACAATTAATTTTAAAAATTCCTATCATTCAGAGCAGAATTTGAATTTATAAAAAGCGATTGGACAGAAAAATAATCGAATTCGTCAGGCAAATATTTTCACGAAATTTTCTAAAAGGAAGCAAACCTTTTCTACAGCTTTGCCCTTCACCTACCATACAAAACCCTCTGGCTAGTTTATTAGATCTACAAGTTGAGTATGCTGCTTTAAAAAGCTTTCTTTAATTCTTGCGATCTCACCACGCTCGGATAATTTAGCCAAAGTATCATTAAAGCCTGCAACGAGCTCTTCGGATTGATCAAATCCTTTTGGAAAAATGATATGCCCATAATCAGTACTTATCGTTTTTTGCAATTCCACAACTTCATTAGATCGTTCCGCTAACACTTCTCGACGAAAAATATCTGCAACAAAGACATCTTCGACAAAGAAGTCAGCACGACCGTTAAGAATCATCAACCAGCAACTTTTAATATAAGGTGTGCTTACCCGTTTGATACTTCCCGCGGCATGAAGTTTATCTAATTCGGGTAAACCACCGTAATGATGAGGAAGACACTCTCTTAACCCTAATAAATCGAGCGAACTATTATACTCAATACCGGAATCTCTACGTACATAAACCTTACTTTCCCACTCTATTATTGGCGCACTATAAAGAAATTCATCTTCACGTTCCTTAGTCAAAAGATAGGGGTATGTCGCTACGTATTTACCCTTTTTCGAAAGAATATATCCTCGTTTCCAGGGTAAATAATCGACCACAAATTCATGCCCCATTTCCATAATGACCAGCTCCACGATCTCGGAAACCACCCCTCCGCCGGGTATATGTTCAGAAGTAAAAGGAGGATATTCACCCGTTGTTAATTTCAACTCGTCAGCCCCCGCGCGAGAAGAAATAATTTCAGTTAAAGCGAAAAGAGTAACCACTATAAATGTTAGATTATATAAGCTGCGCAAAATGATGGATTCCTTGGCATAAAGCTTTAAATTCATCTTTGTTCAAAAACTACTTATACTCCTTAGCACCAAATTTATTAAAATCCGGTTAGGTAACTTGGGATTTAAATGATGCCAAAGACGTTTTGAACTGCGTATTACACACAAAAAAAGCGCCCTTAAGGCGCTATTTTGTCATGGCGGAGAGTGAGGGATTCGAACCCTCGATACGCGATTAACGTATACTCCCTTAGCAGGGGAGCGCCTTCAGCCACTCGGCCAACTCTCCACAATCTGTGAACGCCGGAATTACTAAGGTTTTCCAGCATATCTGTAAAGGGTAAAAAAAATAAAAAAAATGCATTTATGCAGAACATCGCAGGAACACGCGCATTTACTGGCACAAATCTGACACACACGTTCTTATTTTGTCCGTTGATTTACACACTTTAAGTCGAAAAAACGGAGAGAATCTACACTCCGATTCTAACTCTAAAACACATTCGGCAGATCAGCCCATCTTGTCGTGTATTTCGGTGACACCATTCTCTGGCGCATCTTCCAGTCGGCATCAACTCCGCATCCAGAAAATCGGACAACATCTCGTCCATGTTCTTTGTTGAGTGCATCTCAACAGCGTCTTGTCTCATTATCTCTATCCTCGTTGCGAGTGAGTACAATAAGAACATACAGTGAACAAATTAATAATTGGTCAAGGAAGTTCAATGCCCGGGCATTTTTTCACGCATATTTCACGCATATTTCACGCTAAAAAAGCTTGTAAAAGCCCTAAATTAATTACGTGTAATTTTTACAAGTTGATCCGCTCGCCAAGGAACCTATCAGGAAATAATGCGATCAGATTTTTCAATCCCTACTGTAAGAATAAGGAAATCACCGTTTTGGTTAAAAAAATCAATCAATTAGCCCGAATTCAAGGTAAAAAGGAAATCACCCAAGATCAAGGGGCCTTTGACCTAGGGATTGATAAAGAAAGGGACGTTGAAGGTGTTGGTATGGGAGTCTTGTCTGATGGAACTCCCTATCTAAATCAGCGCGGACTCGCGGCTCTGTGTGGCATCAAGAATGCACACATTGGCACTGTTAGTAAAAACTGGAATGATGACATCCAAAAGCCCCGAATAACAACCATTAAGGGGATACTTAGCGAAGCGGGATTAGAAATCGATCAACCACACATAGAAGTACGCCACAAAGGAGTTGTCCATTTTTGTTACCCAGCAGAAATTTCTTTGGCTGTACTGGAGTATTACGCCTTAGATGCAGGCACTAATATCCGTCCTGAGGCCCGCAAAAATTTCCGCCTATTGGCTGGGTCAAAACTCAGAGAGTTAATATACAGTCAAGTAGGCTACGATCCCACTAGAGAAAATCAACGAAAATTTGACAAGTGGCACGAACGACTAGAGCTAAATTATCAATCCGCCCCCAAAGGTTTTTTCCACGTTTTCAATGAAGCTCACACAATAATTTACGAGCTTATTCAAGCTGGCGCTGAAATAGGGGAGAAGCTCATTGTAGATATATCCATTGGCCAACATTGGTCAAAACATTGGGGTGAAAATGATTTACAAAGTGAGTTTGGGAAGAGGCAAAAATATCCTCACAGATACCCCTCAGACCATCCACAAGCTCTATCTAACCCGCAGGAATCATGGTGCTACCCTCTAGCTGCTCTAGGGGCTTATAGAGAGTGGCTGCAAGATGTATACATTGAAGGTGGCAAATTTGGTAAATACCTAAAAGGAAAGACTAAGCAAGGCGTCCTACCTCCATCTGTTGCTCAGCTTGCATTAGAGTCTATAGAGGCCCCTAAAAGGCTCCCAAAGAAATCCTAAAAGCCTCATCAAAGCGGTGGCATGAATTATATAGATAGAAGAGAGTATATAGGGAGACAAAGTGATGGATGGTGATTACGTCCAAATTAATCAACTTGTTGTAATTTCAATTGTTTTTTCAGTCGCAATAATATGTTTAACTGCGATGGTTTTGACTATCTTTATAAAAATCCCTAGCAAGTATGGCCAGACAATACGAAAGGCCTTAGAAAGAATAGAATTTTTAAAACTATCAACAATTATAGTTGTTATAATTAGCGCTACATACTTGGCACTTTTCGATAAACTTAATGAAGGCATAGTTGGCATT
>NZ_CAKZMP010000047.1 GCF_937128705.1 uncultured Kiloniella sp.
TGTTCTTCACTTTCCTTCTCGGAACATTCCCGGCCGGACTCGTGATTTACTGGACATGGAACAACCTGCTTTCCATTATTCAGCAAGCTGTGATTATGAAAAAAGCTGGTGTTCCTTTGGGACGCACGCCTGCAGAAACAAAAAGTTAATCCACGGTTTTGCAAAATCGATATTGAAAGGCCCTGACACTAAGTCAGGGCCTTTTGCGTTATTCCTTGCTGAAAGCAAGAACAAAGACTATTCATCACCCCGCTCTCAAATGTAATAATATATTTTGCCCACAATAGAATGCTGGGCCTGAGATATAGGGCCAAAGGAAAGAAAAATGACTGACGATATTCAAAATTCCGGCAACCGCTTCGATAAACCCGAAGAGGACCCCGCGATGCTGGAAGCTGGTCGATTGCTTTTCGCAAAGCCCTGTGACTTTATCCTAGGTGCCACAAAAGATGAGCACATTGGAAACTATAGCCTGCCAGAAATAGCGTTTGCAGGGCGTTCCAATGTTGGAAAATCGAGCTTGGTAAACGCATTGACAGGTCAAAAAACACTGGCGCGTACATCGAACACACCCGGTCGAACCCGTCAGTTGAACTTCTTTGATCTTGGACAGAAGCTCATGCTAGTTGATCTTCCGGGGTATGGGTATGCACAGGCTTCAAAATCTGACATTGCCTATTGGACAAACCTTACCCGTAACTACTTACGCGGACGGGCTGAACTAAAGCGTATTTTGCTTTTGATCGATTCACGGCATGGCGCAAAAGACAGCGATCGCCAAATCATGGATGAGCTCGACACCTGTGCTGTTTCCTATCAGATCGTCATGACAAAAACAGACAAGATCAAACCAACACCACTTGCTGAAGTTGAAAAGAAACTCACCGCCGAACTGGCCAAGCGTCCAGCAGCACATCCGCAAATTATGAAAACTTCATCCGCTAAATCACTGGGCATTGCCGAACTCAGAGCAAGCATCGCCGCACTTACGGAACAAGGTTGATAAACGTCCGTGTTTTCACCTGCGAAATATTTCGCTATAAGCTGTTAATCACATTCCTATCAAGAACCTTATCCCAAACTCAACATAACGAATTCAAAGGTCGCCAAGATGACAACCAAACATGCCAAGGACCCCAGAAAGTGGCTTAGAACAGCCCAGACAATTTCAGAGGCCTTGCCATTTATGCGACGTTATTCCGGCAAAAAAGTTGTCATCAAGTACGGTGGCCATGCCATGGGGGATGCAGATCTAGCGGACAAATTTGCCCACGACATCGTTCTGTTAAAGCAAGTTGGTATCAGCCCCATTGTCGTTCATGGTGGGGGACCTCAAATCGGTGAGATGTTAAAACGACTTGCAGTAAACAGCGAATTTATCGATGGATTGCGAGTAACCGATGCCGAGACTGTTGAAATCGTTGAAATGGTTCTCTCTGGCAAGATCAACAAAAGCATCACCGCAGCAATTAACAAAGCTGGTGGAACTGCTGTTGGGGTTTCAGGAAAAGATGGAAGCCTTATTAAAGCAAAAAAACTACAGCGAACAATTAAAGATCAGGATTCAAATATCGAGAAGGTTCTTGATCTCGGATTTGTTGGTGAACCCGAAGAAATTAACCCTAACTTCCTTCTCGAGTTAGATAGATCAGGTATGATTCCTGTGATCGCCCCTATTGGCTACGGACCAAATGGTGAAACCTATAATATCAATGCCGATACAGCAGCTGGGGCCATTGCCGCTGCCGTTGGTGCATCACGCCTGTTATTAATGACTGACGTTGCGGGTGTTTTGGATAAACAAGGAACACTTATTTCAGAGCTCACAATATCAAAAGCAGCAGAGCTTATGCAAGACGGAACAATTAGTGGCGGCATGATTCCAAAGCTTGAAACCTGCCTGGAAACAGTTCGTGGTGGCGTTGATGCGGCCGTCATCCTTGACGGTCGAGTTGCGCATTCCATGCTGTTAGAAATATTCACCGATTGCGGCATAGGCACGATGATCAAAAAGGCCTAGAAATCGGTAAGGCTTCTTATTCAAATACTTTTTTGGGGGGGGGATCAGCCCTCTGACAAAAAAATCCATCAAGAGAAATCTCAGACAGAAAGTCAAGATTGGTGAGTTACTGGCTATTCGGCATCATCAAGATATAGGGTAACTTGCCAATCCAACTCTTTATCAGAAATAGGAGCTTCGCCATTCTCATCAGCTTTAATCGACTGTTGTGGTGGAATCCCTGCTAACCGTAATTGAACAATATTTGCCAACTCCATAGAAAATCCAGCTTTCCAAACCAAGGCCACGACTGTTTTTGCAGCCCTCGAAAGAACCATTCTGCGCGCGACCAAAGGCGGTAGATCAGCAACTTTGGCAAGAGCTTGAATAGCAAATTCACGGTCACCACAATGTAACCGCGTCGTTATAAGGTCTTCTGTCAACTTTCCCGATTTATACAGTTTTTCAACTTCACTCTCTATTGCTTTCTCATCTTCAGAATCAATGTTTTCCTGGAGAACATTATCAACCTCCATCCGTTTACGGACTTCCAAGCCAATAGCAGTAGAGACTTCTGGATCCATATCTGGCCTGTCTAATAAGTTCTCCAACAAAGTTTCAGCAACAAAACCAGCCAAGCGTTTCAAAGAAAGAGGTGAAAGTTTAGGACGTTTCACAAGGGGTTCGTGCCAAACCTGAACCTCAGGGGCTTGCTCAACCAATAGATCCAACGTTTCCTCGCGTATTTGTGCCGATTGGTTATCAAGCATCGCAGCAATTGCGTCGTGATCTTTGGTTTCAACAATAGCATCTGTAATGCTTTCGCCGAGATTGGAACGCCGGGAAATAGCTTTTAACCGTGAGCCTCGCACACCATCCCAGATTATTTTCAACAAGTCTTCGTCGGTTAAAATCGGCGAGGATTGAAGAACAGGAGATGCCACACTATCGACCTCATCACAGGCAAGCCTACGGACGATAGCGACAGGAATTGTGTCTAACTCTTTGACAGCCTCAGAAATAACTTCTCTAACTTTATCTTGCTGATCTTCAACAAGTATTTCGAGGGTTTTTATAACAAAATCATACGCTTTTCTTTGTGTTTTCCGATCCAGTTCAGGTGCCAGCTTACCAATTTTCTCGGCAAGTTCCATACGAACCTGACTGTCATTATCCTTTGCAAGCAACAAATCAGCTTGTTTCGGTGTTAAGGCGTTAGAGGCAATTGCCTGACGTACATTGGCATTATCATCATCAGCTAAATAATAAAGAATTTCCGGTTGAATATCCTTGCGATTGGCCAATGACAACCTGACGTCACTATCTTTGCTCTCAGCCATTTCTTTTGCGTCTTCATACGCCAACGCTGCTTGCATTCTTTTACCACCCTTTGACGAATCAGCTGACTTACTCATTAATCAACCTCATCATTATTTTCTTTCACGACATAAACGCCATTTTTGCCAGATCGTTTCACTCGGTACATGGCCTCATCTGCATGTAATAACAAATCGGATAGATTCGTATCCTTCTGTGCCGAAAAAAGATATCCACCAACAGAAGCACTCAAAGACCACTTGGGGTCATCTTTTCTGGAAAACGCAGGAATAAGCGCATCCAATAGATCTTGCGCTTTGACTTGCGCCTCTCCCTCGGAAACAGCCGGTAAGAACAATACGAATTCATCCCCCCCCAAACGCGAGATCCAATCATTCCGCCTTGTTTTACTTTTTAAAATTTCCGCAAAATCCTTGAGAACCTTGTCTCCTTCTTGATGTCCATAAGCATCGTTTACATACTTGAAATTATCCAGATCAAGATAGAGTAATAAATGTGTTTTTTCATCACCAAGATTATCTTCGATAAAACCATCTAGCAGGTGTTCAAAGTGCCGCCTGTTCAAAAGCCCTGTTAACGGGTCTGTACTGGATAGGGCTTGAAGCTCTTTATGATGGCCGTATTGTTGCAACGAAATACCAATTTGAACTTGTACACGTTCAAGAAGTTCACCTTCCCCAGGGGACCAAGAAGCCCGATTCCCCTTACGCCACAGACAAGTAAATCCATTTAACTGACCACGAAATTTAGTACAAACAGCAACAAGAATACCATCTGAACTGGTTTCCTGATAAACGATTTCGCCCATTTCCATTGCAACTTGGACCCGCGCAATCGCATCCAGTTGTAGTGCTTCACCTTCCTCTGCAACAGCCTGCCATATATCGCCGTCAAAATGGCTAATCATCACAGCATCCACAGGTAACGCCGGGATCAGACAATTTGCGACAGATACCAACATTCGCATCGGCACCATTTCACTGCGCGCAATTTCCAGGATTCTATTATAGACACGTTCACGATGAATCTCGTTAGCCCGCAATAATTCATCATGACGTAGTTCTGTGATATCACGACAAAACCCCCGATTACCGTGCCATATTCTACGATCTCCCCAAAGAGGCATCGACGTTACTAACAGGCATCGCTCGTCACCAAAGTTGTCTTTGACCCAAATTTCTTCCTCCTCGCAAGGAACCTTGCAGGAAAAGGGGTTAGTAACAACTGATGATGGATCAGCAAACAGGGTTTCTGCATCTGAACCTGACAACTCAGTAGAAGAAAATCCCAAACCTCCTTCGGGGGTAATAAAACTGATTTTTCCTTTTTTATCAGTCTCCCACGCGAAATCGCACGCGGCCTCAAGAAGATCACGATAACGTTGCCTGGATTCAATCAGCGCAGCGCGCAAGTTACGTTCAAGAGAAATATTACGCCCAAGCAAAAGCGCGGATGCCCCGTCAGACCAAGGTAATAAGGCAAGATCAAAAGCGCCAAGGACTCGACTATCCTCATCCTTCCCTTCTCGCACGAGCAAAGGGTTCACCTGTGCAGCTCGCCCACTCAATGCCGATTGCAGAGCATCGCGGTACTCTTCTGATCCACCACGTTTAATGAATGTACACAGTAAATCAGCCTGTTCATTTGCACTGGAAACACGACCGTTTCTTTCAACGAAAAGAACCGCTCCAGGAAAATCTGCAAAGGGGCCGCCCGGAATGGTAACACCCCATAGTTCCTTGTCGGTTTTATTTGGCAAATCAACACTCTTATTCATTTTTGTCTTTCCTGGTAGAGCCTTCTCGGCACCTCACAGATACTGTTCTGGACCAAGTTTAAATCACCACAGTTAACACCAACTTAAACTTGGGATTTTGCATAATTAAATATCGCAAAAGCGATTCTTGCTTGGCTAATCATAAAAATCTGACTAGGCATTCTTATTACGCAGATGAATGTTCGACGATTGGAAAGTGAAAAATGGCGAGCTTAGATGACAGAGATGTCTGGTTATTTGATCTGGATAATACACTCTACCCAGCTTCGTCCAATTTGTTCGGGCAGATTGAACAGCGGATGGGAAGTTTTATACAAGAATTTCTTGATCTCGACCCAATTGAAGCCAAAAAAGTTCAAAAGGATTATTTCCATCAGTATGGCACAACACTGAAAGGCCTTATGGTCAATCATGATTTGGCACCAGATCGCTATCTCAATTATGTCCACGATATCGATTTTGGTGTGATTTCACCGAACGAGGCACTCAATAAAGCGCTTACAAATCTGCCTGGGCGGAAGCTGATCTTTACCAATGCATCCAACATTCACGCATCAAATGTAATGGATCGCTTAGGAGTTAGTCATCATTTCGAAGAAATTTACGACATTGCAGATGCAGATTACATACCAAAACCATCACAATTCCCTTATGACGACATCATCAAGAAACATGGTATCGACCCCACCCGATCTGTATTTTTCGAAGATTCTGCCAAAAATTTAAAACCTGCGGCTGAAATGGGAATGACAACGGTCTGGGTCAAAACAGATATCGATTGGGCATCCGTGGGGGCAACCGATGATAAAGGGCAGATTGCTGATTTTATTCATCACCACACAGACGATCTCGTGAGTTGGCTAAATAGTTTATAAACCTACTTCAAATTGGGAATAAACCCGCCCCAAAAGCCATAAATCGTATAACATCGGCTTCAGGGCCTGTAAGCGTTTGACAAGAGAATAACCTCTGCCGCATTGTCCCCACCAAAGCCGCGAGGGCTCAATCAGATAACAGTCGACGATGGGACGTATCATTATGAATACTGATATCCAGAATAGCATTGAAAGTGCCTGGGAAAACAGAGACCAGGTAAGCGCAGCAACAACAGGCGAAGTTCGCGAAGCCGTAGACGAAGCTCTTATGCTTATGGATTCAGGTCAGCGTCGCGTTGCCGAGAAAGGTCCAGACGGTTGGATCGTCAATCAATGGCTGAAAAAAGCTGTCCTCTTGTCATTCCGCCTCAACGATATGTCTCTCATCGCTGGTGGCCCCGGCGAAGCCACAAACTGGTGGGATAAAGTTCCCTCAAAATTTGAAGGTTGGTCCGGCGATCAATTTGCATCCGCAGGTTTCCGTGCTGTTCCCGGCAGCATCGTGCGCCGTTCAGCTTATATTGCGCCCGGTGCTGTCCTGATGCCAAGCTTTGTTAATCTAGGCGCTTATGTTGATAGCGGTACCATGGTTGATACTTGGGCAACTGTTGGCTCTTGCGCGCAGATCGGCAAGAACGTTCACCTATCCGGCGGCACTGGTATAGGTGGTGTTTTGGAACCTCTACAGGCTGGTCCAGTTATTATCGAAGACAACTGCTTCATTGGTGCCCGTGCCGAGGTTGCCGAAGGCGTTATTGTTGAAGAAGGTTCCGTTCTTTCCATGGGCGTTTATATCGGCGCATCCACCAAAATTATTGACCGTGAAACCGGTGAAATTTTTATGGGTCGTGTTCCAGCCTATTCCGTGGTTGTTTCTGGTACACTTCCTGGCAAGCCACTTGCCGATGGAACACCGGGGCCGAACCTATATTGTGCCGTTATTGTGAAACGTGTTGACGAGCGCACGCGTTCAAAAACATCAATCAATGATCTTTTACGTGACTAACGAAGACCGGAGCGAAAATAAATGACCGTCGAGAACCCCGCCTCTGCCTTAGAAGTCAGTCAGGCACTTATCAGATGCCCCTCTGTCACGCCTACAGAAGGAGGGGCTCTCGACCTCATGGAATCGCTTTTAAAGCCCTTGGGTTTTGAATGTCAACGTTTGCCATTTAGTTGCGCAGAAACCTATGACGTTGATAACCTCTATGCCCGATTAGGCAAAAACGGCCCCGTGTTTGGATACGGGGGACACACCGATGTCGTTCCCGTTGGTGATGCTAACGCCTGGAGCGTTGATCCCTTTGGCGGCACTGTTGTTGATGACAAACTAATTGGACGCGGCACCGTCGACATGAAAGGCTCTATCGGGGCCTACGTCGCTGCATTGACCCGTTTCTTGAAATCACCTCAAGGTCAAAACCTAAATGGTTCACTAAACCTGATTATTACAGGGGACGAGGAAGGCGTTGGCCTAAACGGAACACGCAAAGTTCTCGACTGGATGACTGATAAGGGCGAGAAGATGGACGTCTGTCTTGTCGGGGAACCAACAAGCAATACTGTTCTTGGTGATATGGTCAAAATTGGTCGTCGTGGATCTATGAACTTCGCCTTAACCGTCCGTGGTGTGCAGGGACATACGGCCTATCCGCAGCTGGCTAGCAACCCGCTACATCCCGCCATCAACATGCTGCACAATCTGTTGCAAGAGCCATTGGATAGCGGAACAGAACACTTCCCGCCTTCAAGCCTTCAATTAACAACCGTTGACGTTGGTAATCCGGCAACAAACGTGATTCCGGCAGATATCACGGCAAATTTCAATGTTCGCTTTAACGACCTCTATACCTCAGACCACATTGAAGCTTGGGTACGCGAACGCCTACACCGGGCTGATTTTGACTATGATCTAAAAATTCGCGTATCCGGGGAATCGTTTTTGTGCCCCCCAGGTCCTTTCAGCGATCTGATCGGCACGTCTATTCAAGATATAACAGGTGTTAAAACTGAGCTGGGCACATCCGGCGGAACGTCGGATGCGCGTTTTATCAAAGATTACGCGACAGTTGCTGAATTTGGCCTCTTAAACGATACTGCTCATAAAGTAGATGAACACTGTACAGTCCAAGAACTCGAGAGTTTATCCAAGATCTATGAAACAATGCTAAGGGGATATTTCAAAGCGTGATCCCAACTCTCGCAGAAATAAAAACCAACCTAGGCGACGCTTTGCAGTATATGCGTTTTAACGGCGCACAGATAACGCAGACAACTGTGAATACAGAGGTCTTTTGGAAATCATTTTTTGCAGCGGTCCTTTGTATCCCCGGCACAATCTATTTAACGATTGCCCAACCGCTGGAACCAGAGCCAACTGTCGATCTTTTTGCTCTATTCCTTATTGATTCGCTGTTTTATATCATTAACTGGATCGCCTATCCGGTCATGATGCACCTACTGCTACTTCTGCATAAAAAAGAAGGTAGATTTGGTCTCTTTATAATTCATTATAATTGGTTGCAGGTATGGCAATCGCTTGTGTTTGTTGGATTATTTTTTATTTTGCAAACAGATCTTTTACCAGCTGCATTAGCAAGCTTTGTGTCCCTAATAAGCCTGATATATATACTCGCTGCCCAAGCTCATATGACAAGAACAACACTTGAAACAGGTTGGTTTGCCGCCTCTGCCTTTGTTATTTTCAACATTGTTCTGGCACAGGCGATTCACGCCTTAAACCAAGATATGATGTATTTGTAAGCGGACACAATCGATGATTATTGCGCCGTTGGTTCTTTGCCAA
>NZ_CAKZMP010000048.1 GCF_937128705.1 uncultured Kiloniella sp.
TAGTACGGAAATTCTGTTCTATATCCCAGGGACACCCGCCGTCTGGATCTCTAAGGTCTTTCATTAAATCAATGAGGCGACGGATACCATCTTTATTGGTGTCTGGAATTTTTTTGCTCATTTCGCACCCAAGAACATTGAAGAGATCACTTTAATTTAAGTCTCAATTAAGGATTGGGCAAAAAAATAATTCTATACGCCTGCTTTTGTTTGTTTATTCAGAAAATATCCTAAAACCGAAGTGCAATTAAATATTTACGTCAAGTATATGTTGGGAAATAAAATAAAGATTCACTGCTTTTTAATAATAAGGAGTTATTTTTTTATGATTATTTATCTTCGTAAAGTACTTGCGCATGTTTGTCTTGCGTAAATTTAGATGTGGTTTTGAGACAAACCTTGACTACAAACCCTGTTTTGGCAGGGGCTTGGGCTGGATATGAAGAGAATGCCCTGGATGGAAAGGATAGTGACTATGTTACTGATGATAATCCAAGTGGCAGATATCTAACCTATTATTATAATTTTGGTAAAGGTGTTCTACCTTCCATTATTACTGCCTATGATGAAGATCAAACAACACCCGATACAGATTGGTACTATCTTCCGAAAAGAACCAAGCAACCTGTTATCGTTGATCCCATCGGCTATGATATCGAAGGTAATATTGTTACCTTGACGTCGTTTGTTTATCCGATCTTGGATAATAATAACAACTTTCTAGGCGTTGTTGGTGTCGATATGAATTTAAACGATATGGCCGCTTCTTTTAATAAACTTACCCCCTTTAAAACCGGTACTGTTAATCTGATTTCAAATAATGGCCAATGGGTCGCCCACAGTGATCCAGAACTACTTGGTAAGCCACTTGTGGATGAAAAGAATAAAGATGAAGTCTTGGAAACGGCTGTAGGTCTTGTTGAAAAAGGTGAGGCGTTTGAGCAGCCTGATGGAGATATTTACCGAATATTTATTCCATTGCATGTAAAAGATTCTGAAGCACCTTGGTCCGTCCTTATTAATGTTCCGACGAACAAATTAACTGAACATGCAACGACCATGGCACAATACACAATTATTGGTGGTTTGTTATTGCTTACTGTCCTTATCGTTGCATTACTTGTTCTTGGGCGCATTATTATCAGAAACCCATTGCAGGGTTCGATCGCTGTTATTACCTCTCTTATGCAAGGAAACTATAACGTTGAGGTACCAGGACAGGATCGTGGCGATGAGATTGGTGATATTAATCGTGCGTTAGAACAGTTTAAGGCTAATGCCGAGCGTGTTAGTCAGATGGAAGCGGAAAAGCTGGAATCTGAAAAACGGGCTTCTGAAGAAAGACAAGAATCACGGATGCAAATGGCAAATGATTTTGAGGCATCTGTCGGTCAAATCATATCCTCGGTTTCTGGTTCTGCGCATGAGATGAGAGCATCTGCTGAAACGATGTCGGGTGCAGCAATACAGTCATCAAATCAAGCATCTGTTGTTACGGATGCTGCGCAAGATGCTTCGGCTAATGTACAATCAGTGGCCGCGGCGACTGAAGAACTTTCTGCATCCATCAATGAAATCAGCAGTCAGGTACAACGTTCTGCTGATATCGCAAGTAATGCAGTTGAAGAAACATCCAGAACCAATCAGAAGATCGAAGGCCTTGCAAATGCGGCTGATAAGATTGGCGAAGTTGTAAAGCTTATTAACGATATTGCTGAGCAAACTAATCTGCTGGCCTTGAACGCAACCATTGAAGCAGCAAGAGCTGGAGAAGCAGGTAAAGGTTTTGCTGTTGTTGCTTCTGAAGTTAAGTCTCTTGCAAATCAAACAGCAAAAGCGACAGAAGAAATTTCTGGTCAAATCAGCTCTATTCAGGGTGAGACACGTGATTCTGTTGCGGCAATACATGGTATTTCAAAAACAATTGATTCTATCCATGAAGTTGCAACCGCTATTGCTTCTGCGGTTGAAGAGCAAGGTGCCGCAACGGCAGAAATTACAAAATCTGTTCAGCAGGCTGCTAATGGTACAGACCAAGTGTCTTCAAACATAACCCAGGTAAGGGAGGCTGCAAATACAACAGGCTCGGCAGCTCAACAGGTCCAGAATTCAGCTTCTGGGCTTGCAGAAGAAGCTCAGCAGTTGGAAAATAAAGTGCATGAATTCTTGGGTCGTTTGAGGTCGGTGAACGAATAGGACGTATCTTTAAGGTAAGATATTTCTTATCAAAAAGCCTGTGGCATATACATTTATGCCACAGGCTTTTCGTTTTGTTTTCAAAGTTTACAAATTCTATTTCAAATAAGTAAAATAAATAACATAAACTTGAGATACTTTATGGTGACCTATTGTTGTTAATGCGAAACAAGAGGATGATTTTGCTCATAACGGCGAAATAAAATTAACTGGCCGATAAAAGTAACTAGTGCGATCCAGCACAAAAGAACAGCATGAGTATACTTCTTGGGAGACGAATACTGTCATGACGAATACAACAAATAAATTTAAACTATCCCGTCGTAAGTTATTGACCGGTGCAGCCGCAGCAAGTGCGGGAGCTGCGGTTTTTAGTGGTGGGACACCATACTCTTTCGTGAAAGGCGCTTATGCTGCTGATTTCCGAAATGATCCAAGTAGCCAATCTTTTATCAAGCTTGGTTTCAACGTACCACAAACTGGTCCATATGCGGATGAGGGCGCTGATGAGCTTCGCGCTTATCAATTGGCTGTCAAGCACCTGAATGGTGAAGGTGACGGCGGAATGCTAACAACCATGAAACCAAGTTCTCTTAAAGGAAATGGTATTCTTGGTAAAAAAGTTGAGTATGTTACAGGTGACACTCAAACAAAATCAGACGCTGCCCGTGCTTCTGCGAAGCGTATGATCGAAAAAGAGGGCGTAACTATGTTCTCTGGTGGTTCTTCATCTGGCGTTGCTATTGCAACCCAATCTCTTGCGCAAGAGATGGGTGTTATTTTCATGTGTGGTCTAACACACTCAAATGACACTACAGGTAAAGATAAGCGCCGTTATGGCTTCCGCCATTTCTTTAATGCTTATCAATCAGGTGCGGCTCTTGGTCCTGTTCTTAAGGAAGAAATGGGAACTGATCGTCGTGCTTATCATTTAACTGCTGATTATACCTGGGGTTGGACACAAGAAGAGTCCATCAAGAACACCACAGAGGGCCTTGGCTGGGAAACTGTAAATACAGTGAAGACGCCTGTGGGTGCAGGTGATTTCTCTCAGTATATCACACCAGTTCTTAATTCTGGCGCTGATGTGTTGATCCTGAACCACTATGGTAAGGATATGATCAACTCTCTGACACAGGCTGTACAGTTTGGCCTTCGTGATAAGCAGGTAAACGGTAAAAACTTTGAAATCATCGTGCCTCTGTTCTCTCGTTTGATGGCGCAGGGTGCTGGTGAAAATATCAAAGGGATTTTGGGTACAACAAACTGGAACTGGGCACTTCAAGATGCTGGTTCACAGGCCTTTGTTAAATCCTTTGGTCAGGAATACGGCTTCCCGCCATCACAGGCTGCTCATACTTGTTATGTTCAGACACTGCTTTATGCAAATGCTTGTGAAATGGCTGGTACATTCTACCCACCAGAAGTTATTAAAGCCCTTGAAGGCTTTGAATTCGATGGTATGGGGAATGGCCCGACTGAATATCGTGCAGCTGATCACCAGTGCTTTAAAGATGTTCTTGTCGTGCGCGGAAATGCTAACCCGTCAACGCAGTTTGACCTTCTTGAGATTGTTAAAGAAGTTCCACGTGCACAGGTTGAGTACGATCCAGCCATCTTTGGTGGTGATCTCGGACCATACGAGGTTTAAGAACCCCGGTTTAAATCTGGCCGCTCTTGGGAGCGGCCAGAACTTTAATTTATGTAAGTTCTGACTGCATGTCAGAGTGCATTACTCTTTAAGATTTTTCTGTAATTTCTTAAGAGACAAACAGCAGCGAAAATAGAACGATGGATGCATTTGTATTGCAAGTCCTGAATGGCTTGGATAAAGGCGGATCTTACGCCCTTATTGCCTTGGGATTAACACTGATTTTCGGCACGCTCGGAGTTGTTAACTTTGCTCATGGAGCACTGTTTATGCTCGGAGCTTTTTGTGCCGTTACCCTGAAAAAAATTCTGACCATTTCCAAACAAGTGAAAGATGAAAGTATTACTTTCTTCGATGCTTTTAAGGAAGTGCCGTACCTTGAATTATGGTTTGGCGAAACAGGTACCGCAATTATTGATTATGCGGTTCCTTTGTCAATTTTACTTGCTATCCCCGTCATGCTTCTTATTGGTTTGGCGATGGAACGTGGGTTGATCAGGTTTTTCTATAAACGCACCCATGCTGAACAGATCCTTGTGACTTTTGGTCTAGCGATTGTGTTGCAAGAGATTGTTAAGGCATTCTTTGGTGCTAATCCTGTTCCAATGCCACCGCCTGAACTTTTAACGGGTTCTGCAGATATCGGTGCAGCCATAGGGCTTGGGGATTCCGTGATCTATCCTTGGTGGCGTCTGACTTATCTTCTCTTTGCTGGAATTATTATCGCCGCTGTTTTCAGTTTCTTACAGTTTACGACCTTTGGGATGGTTGTGCGTGCAGGCATGCAAGATCGTGAGACGGTTGGTTTGCTCGGGATCAACATTGAGCGTCGGTTTACGATTGTATTTGGCATCGCGGCAGTTGTGTCTGGATTGGCTGGGGTCATGTACACACCAATCGTTCCACCGGATTACCATCTGGGCATGGACTTCCTGGTTCTTTCCTTCGTTGTTGTTGTCGTTGGTGGTATGGGGTCTCTTGGTGGTGCGGTTACTGCTGGCTTCCTTTTGGGTATTTTACAATCGTTCGCGTCAATGAACGAAGTGAAAGAAATTCTCCCCGGTATCGATCAAATTATTATTTTCCTTGTTGCGGTTGTCATTCTTCTTGTTCGTCCAAGAGGCTTGATGGGACGCAAAGGCGTGATGGAGTCCTAATACAATGATTACTGCTACGCCTCGTAAAGATTTACTGCTTATGGGTATTTTTACCCTTGCAGTTCTCACAATGCCAATTTGGTTAGCACCAATTGGCGCAAGTTATCCTGATTTGCTTCAACGGTTTGCAATATTTGGTATATTTGCAATTGGCTTTAATATCCTCTTTGGCTTGACTGGGTATTTATCCTTTGGTCATGCCGCGTTTTTGGGCGTCGGTTCTTACACGGCAGTTTGGTCATTCAAACTGTTGAGTATGAGTGTTGTCCCCGCGGTTATTTTCGGTGTTATTACATCTGGTTTGTTTGCTGTTGTTATCGGGTATATCAGCCTGCGTCGGTCAGGGATTTATTTCTCTATCTTGACACTTGCGTTTGCCCAGATGTCTTACAATCTGGCCTATTCGGTTCTTACTCCTATTACGAATGGGGAAACTGGACTGCAACTTAGCCTTAACGATCCTCGTGCTTTGGATAGCCTTGTTGGTGTTACGCCAACAAGTGGAATTCCACCGACCAATTTCTTTGGCATTGAAATGAGCGGTTATTCCGGTTTTTATTTCTGTGCCATACTCATGATCATCGGGTTCTATATCTCGATGCGGATATTCCGTTCCCCATTTGGCATGATGTTACGGGCGGTGAAATCCAATTCAAACCGTATGAGCTATACAGGTTTGAACATGCGTCCCTATACTCTAACCGCGTTTGTTATCTCTGGCATGTATGCGGGTCTTGCAGGCTCCCTTATGGCTGTCACAGATCCACTTGCCGGTGCTGAACGGATGCAATGGACCGCTTCGGGGGAAGTTGTACTGATGACCATTCTTGGTGGTGTTGGTACCTTGATCGGCCCTGTGATCGGTGCGGGAGTTATCAAATACTTTGAGAACATCTTCTCGGCGATTAATGAAAATGTTCTACACGGTATTTTCGATTTCCTTCCAGAGATCCTTCAAGATGGTGCCGTTGCGGTATTAAGTCTTTTTGTTGGTGAGGGCTGGCATCTGACACTTGGTATGTTGTTCATGCTGATTGTGGTCTTCTTGCCTGGTGGGATGGTCGAAGGTTTTACCCGGATTTATAGCCGTATTCGGAACAAGAACAACAAAAACAATGGCGAAGCTGGCTCTGTTGGCTCTGCCGAAGTTCAACCTGGTGAATAGAGAGATAATATTATGGGTATTCTTGAAGTTCGCGATGTGAACAAGAGCTTTGGCGGTCTTAAGGCCCTCAATAAAGTTGAGCTTGATGTGGAAGAGGGCTCGGTCCATGCCATTATTGGTCCAAATGGAGCCGGAAAATCTACTTTCCTGAACTGTTTGGTTGGACTGTTAATTCCAGATAGTGGCAGCGTAAATTTCAATGGAAATTCTCTTTTGGGAATTAAACCACATGAAATTAATCAAGCCGGTGTTTCCCGAGTGTTTCAGACGCCAGAGATTTTTAGTGATCTGTCGCTTTTGGATAATGTGGTGATCCCGACCTTGGCTTCACGCGATGGCGCTTTCAAACTGAATGGCTGGAAACGTGCGGATCAGGACAGTGAAATCATTGTACGTGCCGAACATATGCTCGAAGATGTTGGCTTGATTGATAAGCGCAACATGCATGCGGGCAGCCTTTCTCGTGGTGATAAACGTCGACTGGAACTCGCAATGTGTTTGGTACAAAACCCCAAACTACTATTGTTGGACGAGCCAACAGCTGGGATGTCGCGTGCTGATACAAACAACACGATTGATCTGCTCAAACGTATTGGGGAGAGAGGGATCACCAAAGTGATTATTGAACACGATATGCATGTGGTGTTTTCCTTGGCTGATAAAGTAAGTGTTATGGCACAGGGAACGGTTATTGCTGAGGGGAGTCCAGAAGGTATTAAGGGCGATCCTCGTGTTCAGGAAGCTTATCTTGGGGGGGCGCATCTATGAGCCGCATGCAACCAATTAAAAGTGAAGGTACGGCCCCGGCCTATTTTTCCGCTCATGATCTTCATGCCTATTACGGCGAAAGCTATATCGTTCAGGGCGTAAGCTTTGACGTTCGTGAAGGGGAAATCCTTGCGTTACTTGGACGCAATGGCGCGGGTAAAACATCAACTCTTCGGGCAATTGCCCGGGCGGTTGATCCTGTTCTAACACAGGGGGAAGTATGGCTGGATCATAAGCCTCTTCACCGCATGAAAGATTTTGAAGCTGCTCAAAACGGTGTTGCTTTGGTGCCTGAAGATCGTCGGATTATTCCGGGGCTTACCGTTGAAGAAAATCTTCAACTTGCACAAATTGCAGAGCCTGTTGGCTGGTCTATTGAACGCCTTTATCAGCATTTTCCTCGCCTAGCAGAACGTCGAGATCAAGAAGGAATAACAATGTCTGGCGGGGAGCAGCAAATGCTTGCTGTCGCCCGTGCATTGGCCCGGGATGTTAAGCTGTTGTTGCTTGATGAACCCTACGAAGGTTTGGCACCTGTGATTGTTCATGAAATTGAATCAATTCTGCAGGAAATCAAGACACACGGTATTACGACCATTATTGTGGAGCAGAATGCGATTGCTGCCCTGCACCTAGCAGATAGAGCGATTATTCTGGATATGGGGCAGGTCGTTTTTGACGGTACTGCACAAGAAGTACTGGATAATGAGGAACTTCGACACGAATATCTGGCAATCTAAAAAAAGATTAAAAAAGTAGAGTAACGTATTATCTAGAGGGCGGCTTTTTAGCTGCCCCTTTTTTTATGTCAAAAATTACAAATATTTGTTCTTATAAAGAGACTACTTAGGATAAAAGTAGAAACAGGACTTAAAAAAACGATCTATAGGAGAGTGCTGTGGGTGAATTATTCGCTATTGCGAGTATTGTTGGTGTTGTTATCATTGGTGCGATGATGCCCGGACCCAGCTTTCTTGTTGTTGCTCGGATCTCTCTGGTAAATTCACGTGCTCATGGAATAGCCGCTTCTGTCGGCATGGGCCTTGGCGCTTTGGTCTTTGCTGGTTTGGCCTTGCTCGGATTACATCTTATCTTCACGCAGGTTGTTTGGTTGTACCTTTCTTTTAAGATTTTTGGCGGTTTTTACTTACTTTACCTAGGAATAAAAATTTGGCGGGGGGCCAGAGAAAAACTGGTCTCGGAAGAAGAGGGGGCATCACAACCTCAGGCTGGGCAAAGCCTTATGCGTTCCTTCTATACTGCTTTTATAACTCAAATTAGTAATCCCAAAGCCGCGATTATTTATAGTGGTGTTTTTGCTGTTTTTATGCCGGCAGAAACCTCTAACTGGTTTCCGGTGCTTTTATTGCCGACGTTACTTTTTGTGGAAACAGGATGGTATGTTCTTGTGGCTTGTGCTCTTTCAGCCAAGGCATCGCGGCAGGTGTATTTAAAATCCAAAAGCTTAATTGACCGAATTGCGGGTGGTTTGATGGGGGTATTGGGAATAAAACTTTTAACATCAAATGCCTAAGGAGTTACTTTAAAGCGTTTAGAGAAATACCTATTTGTGAAGTGCTAAGTTTCAAATACTGATTTATGCAGGGCAAAAAGAAATATGGTTGAGAGAAAACCGAACTCATTTCAGAAAAACTCAGATAATGGGGAAGGGGGCAAACCTTCGAGAGGTGGCATTTCAGCCTTTTGGCTTTTTATCATTCTCATTGTTTTGACTGGTCTTGGGGTATTTTTTCTTGCTGATCGTTTTCCCGGCTCCCTTAGCAGAGATGATGACCAAATAGATTTGGTCCGAAGTCTTGCGATTTTACTCATGATTATGTCGTCAATTCTAGGTGTTGGTCGGCTTCAAAAGTCTGATCTTCCAAAATATTTGCGTGATATCGGATTGTGGGCAGCTATATTTATTCTTCTTTTTGTTGGCTATAGCTATCGCGATGTCTTTGAAAATGTTTGGGATCGGGTTTCGAACAATCTTGTCCCTGCTCAAGCCTATACAAATCAGGCTGGTGATCTTGAATTTACCCGTGCCAGCGATGGGCATTTTTACATAGAAATGTTTGTTGATGACGAGCGTGTAAAGTTTCTTGTTGATACAGGTGCGAGTTCAATTGTTTTAAGCCCTGCGGATACACAACGTTTGGGATTTGACCTTGATAAACTGACTTTCAATCGAATCTTTGAAACCGCTAATGGCACGGGAAGAGGGGCTTCTGCACAAGTTAACCGCATGACATTGGGAGAACGACAGTTTCAAGACGTGCGTGTTTCTATAAACCAGGCCCCAATGTCGACATCGTTGCTTGGTATGACATTTCTAAAACGCTTTCCCAGTTTTGAATTCCGTGGGGATAAACTTATTCTTAGATCGCAATAAAATTGGCTCGTATTAACAACTGATCCTAAGCAAATTTGCTGTGATAATCTTCTCGAACAGGTTTGAGGACAGTAATCGTGTCTTCTTCTAGAAAACCTTGTTCTATCAACCCATTAATAGCTTCTTGCGGAATTATGGGGGCGTTTTCATCTACTAATTCCCATTCCCAATGGCTATGTTGAAAGACCAAACGTCCTTTCCCAGACCAATAATAGTCGAGGATAGCTTTCTCGGCTTGCTCCATCTCTTGCCAATCAAGGCCATATATCTGGTGGTGTATTTTTATGCCGGCTTTGGCTGATTCCCTCAACATACAGCTGGCGCCGGGGCTTTTACCGTCCCAGAGAAGAATTAGTCCATCGGCATAGTTTGCCATTTCGCGGTTTCTGAGCTCACCTGCTTCACGTCCGTATTTAACCCAATCGGCATGAAGCACTTTTTTAGGGATGTCATTCTTTTCTGCCCATTGTTCGCCCAGTATGTCGACACCACGGCAACCACCGGATACCACTTCCTCTATTGGCCAACTTACGCTCTCGACAAAGTTTTTAAGGGCGTCGTAATCATTAATTGTACGAGAGCCAGCAATAATTACTTTCATAATAATACCTTTGTTAAAGCAGATTAGGTAACGATCATTGTATACATTAAAACTTCGGAATAAATGTGGAAATTTGACGCAGATTGTAAGTCCAAAAAAAATAACCATAATACCAAGAGAAAATTTTGAGTAATAATGACGATTTAATTTATATGATCTGTCGGTATCGATAAATTTTCATTAACATCTATTACCTAATATGTGGGTATGTTTGTGTTATCTGGTGATACTATTCAAAAAAACGTCTTATCTGTGGAGTGTGTCGTATAAGAAGTCTATTGCTTGGTATCTTCTGTGTGATCTGTTGTTGTTTTACTTTTGCTGATGCTTTGACTGCAAATGAACGATCTTTTTTGTCTGGTGAGTATGTTTTTGCCATCGGTGCTGAAGACTATCCACCCTATGAATATATTGACGAGGGTAAGTTAACTGGTTTTCATATTGAACTTATTCGTGCTGTTGCTGAGAAAAACAATCTGGACATAACGTTTGAACGCTATCCCTTTAAGCGAGCGCAACAGATGCTTAAAACTGGGAAAATTGATGCCTTTACCTATTATGGACGGACGGCCGAGCGCGAGAAAGATACACGTTATTTAGAGGGCAATATACTTCATACCGCAAAGATTGTTTATGTGGTGCTTAAGTCGCGAGCGGATGAAATCGTTTTCAACGGTAACCTCGAGTTACTCAGTGATTATCGTATTGTGACCCAAGCTGGTTTTTCATATGGGCATGAATTCGATAGTGCCGATTATCTGAAAAAGTATGCTGCACCATCACTTAATGGATTAAAAGATTTACTGCTTAATGGTCGCGGTGATCTCGGTATTGTTTATCTCAGCGACTTTTATTCTGCCTATAAAGATACAGCAATTTTGGATAAGTTCACTATTGTTGACCCACCAGTGTTGGAACGCCCGATGTATATTGGGTTTTCCAAGAAGGCTGATAAAGACAATATCAGCGTTTATTTTGCAGAGAAAATGGAAGAGTACAAAGCCACAGAAGAGTATGAGGCTCTGTACAATAAGTATTTTTCCGAGGAATGACTTAATTTCCAGGTTTCAAAAGTGCCTTATAATCTCTTCACATCGCACGAAGAGCGCGAGACATTAAGCCTTGCAAAGCAACGTTTGTCTCTTTGCTACCTGTAAATTACGTAACTAAGGAAATTTCAGGTACACCGATGGTCGAAATAATTTATTAAAGCTCTCTGAGATGATTTGCGACAAGCTTTCACACTTACGTGAGATACGGCTGTAACATTTATTTCAACATTTTCCATAATATACATTATGCGAATGTGAGGTTTTAATTCTAAACCCTACAAGTTACTATGATCATCCCCAGAAAGACGGCATTAGAACGACCAACACTGTAAATACCTCTAAGCGTCCAATTAGCATTACAATTGATAAAACCCATTTGGCAATGTCAGGAAGACTGGCGAAGTTTCCGTCGGGCCCGATTATTGTCCCTAAGCCTGGTCCAACGTTCGTGATCGCGGTGACACTGGCTGTAAATGATGTTAATGGGTCTAAACCCACGACCCCCAAAATTACTGTTGCGATAAAGGTTGTCGTAAAAAATACGGCTAAAAAAGCAAGAACAGATCGTTGAAGGTCTTCTGTTATATTTCGCCCGTTATAAGTTTGCGATAGAACACGGTTTGGGCTCATTAAACTTAGAGTGTGGTTTTTGACAATAAGCCATAAAATTTGAAAACGATAAATTTTAATTGCGCCGCTCGTCGAGCCTGTACAGCCCCCTACTAACGTTAAGACAAGAAAAACACTACCTGCTGCTGATCCCCACGCAAGATAGTTATCGCTGGCATAACCCGTCGTTGTGACGATTGATACGACATTAAATGTGCTTAGAGTTAGGGCGTCAAAAAAATTGATATGCTGGGAAAGTACCAGCCAGATCGCCAAGACGATTGATGTTCCTGTTAAAAAGAATATAAATCCTTTTACTTGGGGATCGCGAATAAGTGTGGTTTTATCTTTTTTAAGTGATTGAATGTAAAGGGTAAAAGGTAGTGCCCCGAAAATCATGAATAGTGTGCATATCCATTGTGTCGATGTGTTTTCAAAATAACCAAAAGATGCATCGTGAGTAGAAAATCCCCCCGTAGATATTGTTGTCATTGCATGGTTAATTGCATCAAATACTGTCATCCCGGACCAGTAGAATAAAACCATGCATATAAGGGTCAAGCTGATATAAATACTCAGTAACCAAACAGCAAGAAGGTATGCTCTTGGCAAAACTTTGACTGAATTGTCAGAGCTTTCCAATGCAAAAAGTTGCATACCACCGCTTCTGATAAATGGTAAAATGAAAATTGCCATCGCAATGATGCCGATACCGCCAATCCACTGTAGTAACGACCGCCACATCAGAATACCTGGGGGTAAGTTGTCCAAGTTAGTTAAAACAGTCGATCCTGTCGTAGTCATGGCTGACATAGTTTCAAAAAAAGCATCTGTATAGCTTATATCGAGGCCAATTAATGGAATGGCAGAAAATCCGGGTACAACAATCCAGCATAAAAGAGTAAGCAAATAGGCCTGCCTTATATTAATTTCATAAATTTTATTTGTACGGTTGCTTAAGTAGAGTGTGCCTCCACAGGCCATGGTTAAGCTTGCGCAAATAGAAAAAATGATCCAATCGGGGTTTTGCTTTGAAATATCTACTGCTGCCGGAAATAACATTAGAATTGAAAGGCTGCATAATAAAATTCCCAACGTGGTCAGGATAGGTCTGAAATCAAGCATCATAATCGATCTTATTATCTTGGTAATCGGGTGACGTTGCTCTCGTTACTCTATACTGTCAATTGATATTATCGCGTGACGGTTTCTCTTTCAGAAGCATGTTTTCTTAGGTGGTTTGGTTTTTCTTTTATAAATAAAATGTTCATGGTATGTTCTTTGTAGGGGTAAATTTATTAGCCCCTATTGTAAGGAAGAAAGTCTGATGATTAATGGGAGTTGTCTGTGTGGTACCGTGAAATTTGAAATTTCAGGAGAACCATCTTCATTGAGTTATTGCCACTGTTCTAGGTGTCGAAAAGCGGCGGGCATTTTTTCTGCTGTGTTGATCGGTAAAGCTGGTGATCTCAGGGTTACGGCAGGCCAAGAAAGTATTGCTAAGGCCCCTACTGATCCGGAATGGAATTTAGAACGATGCTTTTGTCAGAAATGCGGTACTTCACTTGGCGACATGGCGACTGGTGACATATATGTCGTTGCTGCGTCGGCATTGGATGATGACCCCGGTATACGTCCAACAGTACATATTCATACTGGATCAAAACCTGATTGGTATCAAATTGATGATAATCTACAAAAGTTTGAAGGTGATTATGTTTCTTGAGTTTTTATGAAAAGAAGAGACAGTATTTTCCGAGTAGTATTTTAATGTTATTTCGTAATGAATTGTTATTAAACAAATAAAGTAAGGTGAGAATATTTTTCTCACCTTACTTTTATACCATAACAACTAAGTTAAATGGATTTAAGAAGCAAACCAAGCCTGCGAATACCTTCGTTGATTGTGTCTTCGTTTGCTTGAGAGAAACTCAAACGCATTGTATTGCGGTTTGATCCATCTGCATAGAAAGCGTGTCCGGGAACAAAGGCAACACGTTGTGTTTCGATTGACTCTGCCAACAACTCAGCACCATCTAAATGTTCGGGGAGAGTTAGCCAAATAAACATCCCACCTTCGGGTTTTGTCCAGCTTACGCCCTGTGGCATGTATTTTTCCAGTGCTGCAAGCATGCAATCTCGTCTGGTCGAATAGGCTGTGAAAATCTTGGCAACCTGCTTATCAAAACCTTTGGAGGCGACTTCGTGGATGGCAATCTGATTAATTGTGGAACTATGGAGGTCAGCGGCTTGTTTCATTAATACGAGCTTGCTGATAACTGTCTGGGCGGCACAGACCCACCCTACCCTCAAACCTGGCGCAAGTGTTTTCGAGAAGCTGCCGCAATAGAGTGTTCGTGTTTCGTCGATATGTCCCTTACGTCGAATATCAAGGGCCAGAATTGGTGGAATTGCTTCTCCGTCATATCGAAGGGATTGATAAGCCGCGTCTTCGATAACAGGGATATCAAGCTCTTCTGCAAGATCCAGTAATTTTTCACGGCCGGAACGATCAAGCGTTTCCCCAGTTGGATTTGCAAAATCCACGGACATATAGGCGAATTTTACTTCGCTATTCTTTTCCGCTGCGGCTTCCTGATATTCTTTTGCAGAACGGTTACCGTTCGCAATCAGGCGGTCGTAATGGGGTTCATAGGCATTAAAGGCCCCAAGTGCGCCCATATAGGTTGGCCATGTTACGAGTGCTGTATCATTCGGTGAAAGCAATAGCTTACCCAGATAATCCAGCGCTTGTTGGGACCCCGATGTAATCAGGATATTGTCAATACTACAGGGGATACCAAGCCCTTCCATCTGCTTGGCAATCCACTGGCGTAAAGGAACGTAACCCTCACTTACTGAATACTGCAAAGCCGTGGTCTGTTTGTCGCCTGTCAGCGTATTGGCAAAGGCCTGCTGGAATTCTTCCGTCGGGAAAAGCGCGGGATCAGGAATGCCGCCAGCAAATGAGATAATGTCTGGTTGGTCCAGAAGCTTGAGTAACTCCCGAATTTCGGACGCCTTCATACGTGAAGACCGCGTGGCAAATACTTTTTCCCAATCCATAAACCGTAACTCCTGTAGAATAAGAAGTTACCAGTACTTCAGGAAACTTGATCCTGTCAATAATGATAAGTTAGTAGTAAAAAAAATAGTAAATATACGGCTAGTTTGAACGAGTAGATTAACTTTCTAGCTTTTGTATTAAAGTCTTGAAAGAGTCTTCATTTCTAATGAGATCAAGATCCTTGTCGCTAAGTAAATGGTTAATGTCTGGTAGCGTGTTATCTTTATAACAAGCATTTAACTGATTAATAGCGTCTGTTATTTTTCCTGTAATTGTATAAAGACAAGCAAGATTATAATTCGCTTTGAGCTCTAATTTTTGTGCATTTAATAGTTTAGATTTAGCTTCTTTTAGTTCTTTTTCTTTTTCTTTTTTAGGAAGAAGTTGTGCTATGTGTAATAGGGAAAATCCCCAATTATCAAATGCTTGGTGGTAGTTTGATTTTATCTCTAAAGCTTTCGCGTGCATTAAACAAGCTTCTCGAAACTTTGTTAATGCTTTTTCGTTTGAGAGGTTCAAGGCTTCTTGAGAAAGAGCTTGCCCCCAATTATCAAAGGCTTCATAAAAATCAGGCTTTATTTTTATGGCATTTGAGAATTTCGAATAGCACTCATTAAATTTTTTAGATGCTTCTTTGCCAGATAGTATTTTAGCCTGTTCTAATAGTGCTGTTCCCCAGTTATTCAAAGATTCATATTTATCGGGTCTAATTTCTATGGCTTCTTCGTATTTTTCACAAGATTCTTGGAGCGTTTCTAGGGCTTTATTATTCGGGAGAATTTGAGCTTTTCTTAGTAATGCGGTTCCCCAGTTGTTGAAAGCTTCATGATAATCCGATTTGATATTTATAGCTTCTTTATATTTACTGCTAGCTTCTGTGTATTTTTTATGTGGCTCATTATCTGGAAACATTTCAGCTTCTCTAAGCAGATTAACTCCCCAATTAAAAAACGCTTGTGCATTTGGATGAATTTTTATGGCTTCAGCATACAGTGAATTAGATTTATGAAATAAATGTAATGCGTCTTTCTTTGATAGTTTTTCAGCTTTCTTTACTAAAGAGTTTCCTTGATTTATGTAAGACCATGCTAACGCTTCTGCACCTTTTTCAGTAAGAGTACCTGATAATTCAATTTTTATTGAATTAAGTTGACCACTTAGTAAGGCTGCGATTGCTTGTTCGTCATCACCGCTTTCAGCTACCCATTTCTCAGAATATTTCTTTAATTTTTCTCGAGTATTCGAAAGAATATCTAAGTCATTTTCATCATCAGTTGGAAAGTCACGAACTGGTTCTAACTCACTTATAAGATGTTGCATTGGGTTATTAAAAATTGCTGGTGGCCATATTGACAGTTCTCTGGCAATTTCGATCATTGTTTTATCAAAATCACAACTGCCAATATACTCTGCATAATCTTTTTGAAATAAAGATCTGAGGTGCGGTGCGGCTTCATTATTATGGCCAAGCCATATTAAACGATTATTGGAGTTAAATTCTTCTTCAATAACATTATATGCACCATCAGATTCACCACTATAACCAATAACAATAGTAACATGATTTTGGACAGTATCTTTCAACAGTGGCCGTAATAATTCTTTATGCTTTTTTGTTTCTGTTTCTGAATTAAGAAGGACTAATCCATGGCTTTGACCATGTAAATGCAGGATTGCAGAACGTGCTATGCGTTTGATATCTGCTGTCGGTGCTGCAGCAAAATCATAAACGGGGAGCCGTAACCCCAATAATGCCGTTGCCTTTTCTAATACAAGATCAAAATTAAATGTTAAAATACGAGAGATTTTTTTTTGCTCGGCCATGGCGGCTAGAGCAATTTGTCCCCAATTGATGCCAGATTTATGGAGTAAAGGGGATATGAATTTTTCGCGTTCTGCAGGAGATAATTGAGACATGACTTTGCCGTAATCTTTTCTGTCAGTCTCTGACAGGTTGGTCAAGCAATGGTCGAATTGTTCACAGGCAAGATCAACCATTCTAGATGCTGACGGAATGCCTGCGGATAAAGAGGCCCCTGCCCCGATAATAAAGCAGACTCCATCAGCTTGCCTTATGTGTCCTGCGACCTCAGAAATTTTATTCAATTTGGCTCTCAACTTGTTTATTTCTTAGATAAAGTAAATTTTACTTGTTATAATAACAACAATTTATTGGCGTGAAGTTGTGGAATTTTCTCGTGTTGGAATTATTTTTAATTTTTTAGTTTAAGCTTTAAAAGAAAGTAACAGGTGTAAAAATAATCAGGGTACCTGATAAGATAAGACTTAACCTGCCGATCGCCTGTTTCGCAGCAATTAGGCCATAAGAAATGCAGGTTAACCCAAAGCCAATTTGTAGGAATGCGAGTAAGGCCCTAAACGGTGTGTCAGAAAGACTTAGTATATCCGGGTTCGCAATCATGCCTAAGGGGATGATATAAAGGCCGACGCCCAAAGCCATCGCCGTTAGAGCAACTTTAAGCCAGTTTTCCCCGATCATGCCTGCAGCAATAAAAACTGCACCGCATACGGGCGGTGTAATTGTGGAGAGCAAGGCAAACCAGAAAACAAACAGATGTGCCTGAAGTGGCGCTAGTCCGAGTTGGGTTAGTGCTGGGCCTGCTACTGATATACATATCACATAGGCTGCCGTGGTTGGAACTTCCATACCCAGAATAAGACAGGCTAAAGCAGTGAGAAAGAGCGAGGGCCACAGCAACCCACCAGACCCAGATAGGATCAATGACGTGATTTTAACGCCCAAACCAGTAATTGAAAGTACGCCAATTATGATAGAGGCACAGAGTATGATCGCCGCGATCATGGATACTTGTTTGGCGGCATTAATAGTAGCATTTTCAATTCGATAAAGAGTTTCTTTTAAGTCGAATATAAGTTTTTTTGTGATAAAGAGTAGCAAAAATCCAGCAATAATAGCCATACATGCTGCGTACTGAGGTGTGTAGCCAAAATAAAACATACCCAAAAGCAGGACACTAAAAGGAACCAGAAAGAATGCAGATGTAATAAAGACGTCTTTTGTATTTGGTCTGTCCTTGTCCTCTATTCCCTTGAGATTCTGATTGCGCGCATAGGCGTTAATCCCAACCCAGACGGCCAAAAAAAACAGAATGGCGGGTAAAATAGCTGCACTCATAATACTGGTATAGGGAATACCGGTAAGCTCGACCATAACAAAGGCCCCTGCTCCCATTAATGGCGGCATAATCTGGCCACCAGAAGACGCAACGGCCTCGACGGCAGCGGCAAGTCGTTTGGGATAGCCGAGGCGCGTCATGGCTGGCAAGGTAATCGCACCTGTTGAAGCAACGTTTGCAGAAGCTGAACCGGAAATAGAGCCAAATAAAGCAGAGGAGATCACAGATACCTTTGCCGCACCGCCTTTTAAACGACCTGCCGCGGCGGCAGCGACATTCATAAATCCCTGTCCGGCTTCACCTGCGTTTAAGACCGCACCGAATATGACAAAGATAGAAACAACGCTGACGGAAACCCCTGTTAAGCTTCCCCAAATACCGCCTTCGGCAATGGTTAGGGTGCCAAGGAAGCTTTTGAGAGGAGTGCCAGCATGGCCAAATTCGCCGGGAATGTATTGGCCCAGCAGTCCGTAAAAAAGCGCAAGCGCTGCGACAATTGGTAAGGGCCAGCCAATGGCCCGTCTTGCAGCTTCGAGCACGACGAGAAGAAGGGTAATCGCAATGGCAATCTGAAGGTCATTTTCGAGAAATCCGTATTGGTCCCCAAGCATGTCGTGGTTCATCGTGATCCAAAGAGCTGCGCCAATACCAAGCACAGCAAAAAGAATTCCTGAGACCCGTGATAACGCGTTCCCTTGATTACCAAGTATAAGAACCCACGGGAGAATAAATGCCAAATGAAGGGGGCGGCTAACGAGATTGGGCACCAAGCCTGAAAAAATCAAACCAATATGAAAGATAACGAGCGAGGCTGCGAAGCCAAAGCAGACTAGGCGAACGAACTTGGAGGAAAGATCAGGCATGAGATTACACTGTTAGAGGAATTTGTGCGTATAAATAACAAAAATCCCGACTGGTCAATACAATCGGGATTTTTGAAAATCTATAATGTGATTTGGTTATTGTTGTGCTGGGCTTAGCGTTATACCTTTTTCTGTGTAATAACGAACTGCGCCGGGATGGATTTTGCCCTCAATATTCGACAGTAAGTCATTACTAACGCCATTCCACCATGCCGCTGACTGACCCATAGTTTCTTTTTGGTCCCAATAGGTTTTGGTGAGTTGATAGGCTGTTTCGTCATCCATGGCAGTAGTTGTATAAGCTACGACAGGGAGTGAGGTTGTCGTTATATCACTATCTTGCCCGCTATAGGTTCCGGCAGGAATAGTCAGTTCTTTACGCTTTGAAGCTTTTATTTGTTCTGGTGTTAAGGACAGTACGCTAACGCCGGTAGATGCTGCGGCCTCAATGACGTTTGGCGCAGGATAAGAGCCTGCGGTTACAAATCCATCAATTTGACCATTTTTTAGGGCTGGAACAGCATTGGAAAGTTCGACATTTGCGAGTTCTACTTTACCTTCCAGACCAAAAAGCTTGAGGTATTTAGCGCCTTCTTTTGCCCCAAATGATCCTTTGCCTAAGAGGATTTTCTTCCCTTCCAAGCCTGCAAAATCTTTGATGCCACTGTTTTCGGAGACGACGAAGTGCATTGTGAGTGAAGGAATAGGGAATAAAGCTCTGATCTCTCCAAATTTTGGGTCGCCTTTGCCTTCGAACATTGCCTTTCCGGCCTTGGCCAGTCGTACGAGAGCGGGTGGCGTGGTGAAAACATAATCCTCACCTCTGGCGCGTACTTCCATCACATTTTGGACGGACCCCTGGCTTTCTTCAACTGTAACCACAATATCACCAGATGAGCCTGCTTTCATGGCCTCGGCAATTTGAACGGCCATCTGATAGTAGGAAGACGTCGTTTTCGCTGATTTATAGGTAATGCGTGTTTCTGCCATCGACGGCATGGCTATGACCATGGAGGTTATGGCAGCAAGACTGATTTTCTTTAAGTGTTTCATCAGAACTTCCTATCAGATGTATATTTTGAAGATGAGTAGATCTAAGATTTATACGTTATTTATTAGGGGGCGATCGTAGGTTGCCTGTCTGCGTATTGTCAACACTGGTTACTATTATCTTAGGTTATTGTTTAATGGGGAATAATGCAGAAGGGAATGAAAGGACGTAAATTTGTACCTGAGTTTGAAATTCAATTTAATAGATAAGATTTTTTGCAAAAAAAACAGGAAATAACAATAGGTTATTTCCTGTTTCGAAAGTAAAATATTATTTATGGAAAACACTTATATTACAGTGTTGCTGGAAAATCCTTGAGGGGATCGCCAAACTTGTGTTCAGTCCACTTGACGATTAGAAAACCGCTGATTGCTATTGTTGCAGCAACTAGGGCTGACATCATTAGTGGTTCCAGTAATAACTGACTATTTCTTCCAAGAATAGGAAGAAGTGTTGCAAATGCACTAGCAGCAAAAATCGTAGCCAGCAGTGTTCCAATTCGGCTTAACACCCAACCAGAAGACTTAAGTATCACTGGTAAATAGGTGGGCTTTTTACGCATGATACAACTACCTTTCTCTGTAGTTAAGACCGATACACTACCTGTTGTTGAAACAAATTTCAATCGGGTGCGCAATTTTGCCACAGATAAATCGGATTGTAGGTAATGTTTTTCAAGGGCGAAAATATATTAAAATAGGCTAAAATATTTTAAATTTTGTTTCGATATCAAAGATATAATGAATTGTTTTTTGCTGTGTCTAAACTGGCGAAGTATTTTAAAAAAAATATTATGATTTTTTTATTACGTCGAGGTTTGATTCAAATTTCATTTAGGGAAAGATTTTATGAACTGGGGTACACAAAGCTTGCTGCTTGCTACTTATCAGGTATTCTGAAGCGCAAATGTAAAAGCGTATAATTAAGCGAGAAATATCATAATGATCCGTGTTTCAAGTAATTTCGACGCCGGCAATATTCGTTGCCTGTCTTGTGATAATCCTTCTGATATTCAGTTAGAGATCGAATCAGATACGAATTCTCATTTTTATCAGTGGTTTTACTTTCGCCTGAGCGGTGGATTGGATCAAAATTGTACGTTGAAAATTCTCAATGCAGGTGGAGCTGCTTATCCCGGCGGGTGGGAAAACTATCAGGCTGTTGCTTCATATGACCGAGAGACATGGTTCCGTGTACCAACAACGTCGTATGATGGGCAGACTTTAACGATTGAATTTACACCAGGGTATAATTCAGTCTATTTCGCTTATTTCGCCCCCTACTCTATGGAAAGACATGCCGATCTCATAGCTGAAGCTCAGCATGGTCAAGGTGTTAACCTCGATGTTTTAGGGCAAACTATTGATGGTCAGGATATTGACCTTTTAACGATTGGTGAGGCCGACAAAAATAAAAAATCCTGCTGGATAATTGGAAGGCAACACCCTGGGGAAAGTATGACAGAGTTCTGGATGGAAGGGTTTCTGGGGCGACTGTTGGATGAAAATGATGCCATTGCTCGAGAGTTGTTAAAAAAGGCTGTCTTTTATGTCGTCCCGAATATGAACCCGGATGGAAGTCGGCGAGGTAACCTTCGTGTTAACGCAGTTGGATCAAACCTGAACCGTGAATGGCAAGCACCTTCGTTAGAAAAAAGCCCCGAAGTTTATTATGTACGTGAAAAAATGATGGAAACCGGTGTCGATCTTATGTTCGATATTCACGGTGATGAAGCTATTCCTCATAACTTCATTGCAGGAACCCACGGTATCCCCTCTTTTGATGATCGTCTGTTAAATCTGTTAGACCGTTTCCAAACTTATTATATGGAAGCAAACCCTGACTTTCAGACCACTCATGGTTACCCACAGAATGAACCTGGGAATGCTAACCTAACTATCTGTAGTAATAACACGGCGGAAACGCACGATTGTTTGTCTATGACACTAGAGATGCCCTTTAAGGATACGGCTGATGCCCCAAATGAATTTGAAGGATGGTCGCCGGATCGATCTGAGAGACTTGGCGCAAGTAGCTTGGACCCTATCTATCGGATAATTGATGACCTAAGATAACATGTGGAAATCAGTGGAAGAATAGTCGGTTTCTAGTGAAAATGAGAGAAAAATGAAAGTAATAGCAGGGAAAGTTTTTAGAACTTCAATTCGATCATTGGCAGTTTTAGGCCTTGTGGCAGGAATATCCTCTAGCCTTGCGGAAACTTACCTCTCTCCTGTGTCTGATTTTAATGCTGACTTGCTTCGGGAAGTCCCTATTTTTGAGAGCAGCGTTATAAATGGAGAAATGCCACCTGTTGCAAAACGCGTCCCTGAAAATCCCTATGTTGTAAAGCAAAGCCAAAATTGGAAAGCAGGGAAATACGGTGGATCAATCAGAAGCTTGATTGCAAAATCAAAGGACGTCCGGTTGTTTTCTGTTTATGGCTACGCGCGGCTTATCGGCTATACACCAGACTTGGGCTTTACCACAGATATTTTAGATAAGATCGATATCGAAGAAGGTCGGATTTTTACGATGACTCTTCGAAAAGGGCATAGATGGTCTGATGGTCGCCCTTTTACCTCGGCTGATTTCAAGTATTTTTGGGAAGATGTCGCCAACGATAGTAATTTAAGACCTTTTGGTCCGCCTGCGGAACTACTTGTTGATGGAGAATTGCCTAAAGTAGAAATTATTGACGAGGTAACAGTTCGCTATAGCTGGTCTGTACCTAATCCTTTCTTTCTTCCGAGTTTGGCCGCGACACGCCCACTTTATCTTTTCCAACCCGCACATTACATGAAGCAGTTTCACGCAAAGTATGTGGATACGGATGTATTGCAAGAACGTGTTACCAAAGCTGGCGCGCGTAATTGGGTGCAGTTGCATAACCGTAAAGCAAGGCAATACAAGTTTACAAACCCCAAACTGCCGACATTGCAGCCTTGGGTTAATTCTGTAAAACCACCTTCGACGCGGTTTGTTGGAAAAAGAAACCCCTATTATCACAGGGTTGATGAACTGGGTCATCAGCTTCCTTACGCAAATGAATTGATACTTTCTGTTGCCGGAGGTGGATTAATTCCGGCAAAGGTTGGTTCCGGAGATTCTGATCTCCAATCCAGAGGACTTAATTTTTCCGACTATACCTTCTTAAAGGGTAATGATGATCAAAATGGGTATTCAGTACGTCTTTGGAAGACGGTTCGTGGCTCACAATTTGCCCTTTATCCAAATTTGAATGCCGAGGATCCCGAGTGGCGCAAACTGAACCGCGATAAAAGATTCCGTCATGCCCTTTCTTTGGCAACAAACCGCTACGAACTTAATCAGGTGCTTTATTACGGGCTTGGGCTTGAAGGTAACAACACGGTGTTGCCAAGCAGCAGCCTTTATAAAGAAGAGTACTTCAAAAAATGGGCTGAATTTGACTTGAAAAAAGCAAATATGCTTTTGGATGAAATCGGCCTGACAGATAGAGATGAAGATGGTCTTCGTTTATTAAGCGATGGTCGTCCGATGAAGATCATTATTGAAACAGCAGGCGAAAGTAGTGAAGAAACTGATATTCTTGAATTAATCGCTGATTCCTGGTTGAAAGTCGGCGTTAAACTCTACCCTAAACCCTCTCAGAGGGAAGTTTTGCGAAACCGGATTTTTTCTGGTGAAACCAACATGTCTCTTTGGTACGGCAATCTCAATGGACTGTTGTCTCCTCACTCTTCGCCTGCAGAGCTAGTTCCGCGCCAACAGCAATCATTTCAATGGCCTAAATGGGGACAGTTTGTTGAAACAAAAGGTAATGCCGGGGAAGAGGTTGATATTACTCAAGCCCAAGAGCTAAATGATCTTTATGTACTTTGGTTCAGGGCGCAAACAACAGCTGAAAAGAAAGAAATATGGGAACGTATATTGGAAATAAATAGTGAGGAAACCTATACAATTGGGTTAGTTGCTGGAATTCCTCAACCTATAGCTCTATCCAATAAGCTAATGAATGTCCCAGAAGATGGTTTTTATAACTGGGAGCCAGGTGCTCTGCTTGGCGTTTATAAGCCTGACGGGTTTTGGTTTGACGAATAGTCATTAAATAAAAAACAGGCGATGAATAATGTCATCGCCTGTTTTTGAATGATGCCCTACTTTACTTCAAACGTCAGCCCGTCATATCCAGGCTCAACACCTTCGGGGCATTTTGATTTGAGATCATCA